>JBAWVO010000112.1:0-18474 GCA_037147235.1 Planctomycetota bacterium
TGGCACGGGCATCTTGCCCGTGTCGAATTCCACGGGCTGGAAGCCCGTGCCACGGGCTTGCCAGAAAATCTTGCCACACACGTTTCATGATGCTAGGGCACAGATACCTCTGGGGGGTGCCTCCGCAAGAGCCGCCCCAAAGCCCAGCGGGCGCAAACTCACCACCATCGCCTAACGAATCGCCTGCCGTGTTCCAGGACGACGGCCAGGGTTTTCTCGTTCAGGTACGACGCTTCCTTGGGCCCGAGCCGAAAGCGACTTCGGAACTTACTCCGTGCCAGGGCTGCAAACAACTCGTCCGGGTCGCGCATCAATGCTCCAGTGTGAATGTGATGTCGCCGGACGTCATCTCGTCAACCGTCTTGTATTTCCCGGACGCAACCTCTTCGGCCAGTCTTTCTGCCCGTTTGGTCCGTTGCTGCGATTTCTCGATCTGCCGCATCTCTTCCGCGCGTTCAGCCGGAATACTTACCTCCATGTGCCAACCTTGCTGGTTCCGCAATACGACCTTGAACTTGACTTTCGCCGGATCGGGGCTTGCTTCCGCTTGCTTCATCTCAACCGCGAGCTTCACACGCCGGAGGGCCGAATGGCCCTCGCCCGCCTCCGGCTGTTTCGCCGGCTTCTCCGCAACCAATCTTCCCACGTGCCGCTTGACGTCAACTTCTACGACCAGCCGACGGGACTTCCCGTCTTTGGCAGAGAAACTTACCCGACACCAACCGTCTTTGGTCGGCCCTGCCGAGCAGCCGGCGGGAACCACATACTCGTTTGCCAGGGCCGTGCGATACACGAACTCGTTCGCGAAAGTCCAGGCGATGGATGTGTCTCGCTCAGCCGGGCCGGGATCGCTCCCGCGTACGTGGCGATATAGCGAGGATGCCGCCAACGTGTACTCGACGCCCGCTTCGGGCCGGAACTGGGAGTCGAGCTTCGCCGGTATCTCGCGGCGCGCCCTCGCGGCATTCTCGTCGCCCTGCTTGCGAGGGACCGTGCCAACCGGGTTGGCGGGAGCGACACATGGTTCCGGCGATTTGTCGGCCGTCTCCGTGATGTGTTGCAGGGCTCCCAGGAAGTTGAAGCTGCCTTGCAGAATCCGCTCCTCCTCCGTCAGTTTGGTGAAATCTGTCTCGTTTTTCACCTTCTCCAATTTCTCTGCGTTGCGTCCAGCCTTCAGAAACTGCTCCAGTGAGGCAATGAGTGCCTTCTGAAGGGGATGCCCCTTGGTAATGTGGACGGAGCATCGCATGTCTGGTTCATCCGTGCATCTCTTGGTGCTCAGAAACAACTCGCGGCGGAAGGGTTTGTTGAAAAGATACAATGGCTGGCCAGTCTTGTCCTTGATCAGCAATTCGGTGGCACCGCAGTCGAGCGGCTCATAAGCCGTCACTTCAATGGGTGGGCTCAGACTGGTTGGCAATACCGGCGTAAAACGGATCCCTTCCAGCGTCCAACCGCCTCCCGGACCTTCGGGGCTAAAAACCGCTGGCCAATGAACGCGGACCACCTCCGGCTCCCGAGTTGAGGTCAGGGACAGACCGGCCTGCTGCGCTATGATCCCGTCAGGACCATCGGCCCGCGGTTTCGTGACTTCCAGTTGCACCCTTTGCGTGGCCGCAGAACCCTCGCGTGCGCTCAAAGCGAAGGTGAACGTGTACATCCCTGGCTTCTTGAGCCTACAATCCATGTCGAAAACAAGGCGTCCGTCTTCAGCACGGCCGTCCTTCTCTTTGACATCAACAACATCGAGCGTGTGGGCGATACCGTACCTCTGGTCGAACGCCGAGCGCTTGTCGGCCCTTGCGCCGGGCGAGGCAGATTCATTTTTCGGCTGCGCGGCGGGCCGTAGAGCCTTGTTTTTCACTTGCTCAAGTGCTGAGATCGCGGCTCGAACTACACGTTCTTCCTTGTCCTGGGCCATTCGCTCCAGGAAGGGCGTGGCTTCGGCCGCGAAGTCCCTTACGCGGGCCACTGCCCACACGGTCTCCGTCCGCACGTTCGGGTCGCGATGACCGGAAAGCTTGACAATCAACGGCAAGGCCGATCGGGCGTCTGGGCCAATGCGGCCTATGGCCTCGACCAGCATGCATATCCCCGCGACATCGATACTGCCGGGATCAAACTGCTCGACCATCTGCGTTAGCCGGCCGACGCCAGCCTTCCCGCCGGGGCCCAACCGTCCCAAGTAGCGAGCCGCGTCGAGTTGCACCTGACGGGCCGGGTTGTTCAGCGCGCGCAGACAATCGGCCAGCCGATCAGTGTCATTCGGTTGAGTTGCCGGCTTGACGACACTACCCTGGGGCGTGAGATCCTTGCCACGGCTCAGTTCATCCTGGGTCAACCCAAGCATCTCGTTCCGCCCGCCCAACCCGGCGCCGCCCGGAATCCACCGTCCGTTGAACGATCGAGCGATTCCCCAAGGCGTGAAGACCCAGTCGCACCAACCGCTCGGCGTAACGGCCTGCCCGCGATAGCGAATAATTAGTTCATACGGGCTAATCGCCCCCTCCACAGGCGAAAAGCGAACTTCGTGCTCCCAATCGCCGGCGGCGTACCTGGCGGGGAACGGCGTGAATCGTGGAGAACCAAGCCACGCCGACGCGGCAATCGGTTGCGCCACCGCGGCGGTGACGCTTTGAGCGTGAGGGACGAGGATCGCTCCGGTCCGCGCGTCGACGACAACAAAGTGCCCGCGGCTTTGGTATCTTCTCGAATCGTTCACCCAGAAGACCACCCACACGTTCTCCATCTCGCGCGTCTCGATGCGTACTTTAGGCCCACCCGTCGTCCCCACGTCCACGCCGACGATCGCCTTGGCATAGTACACGGCCGATTCCGCGTGGCTGGTGTCGCCCGGTTCGAGCTTGACGGAGTTCTTGACCATCGCCTCGACCTGCCCGGCTGTCAGCGACTGACCCATGGCGGGCTGACGGGTCTCCTTTGTGGTATCCAGGGCGGACAGGATGTCTTCACGGTAGCGCGGCCAATCCTTTCCTCCACCCCAGATCACGAGTTTGTGCCCTCTCCAGTGAGCCAGCGGTTTGTCATTCTTCCTCCAAACCGAATCGCAGATACTGATGTTCTCGGTTGGATCGTTTACCCCTTCCTGATAGTCTCGGTTCTGCGCCTTCTTGTGGCTGAGAAAAAGGAAAAAGTAACGCGACGATTCGTGCGAGACGACTTCCCACTGTTCGGGCAGCTTTGGCTTGATCGCCGCCAAGAGGTCCTGCATGTCAACGCTCGTCGCGCCCGGCGCAGCGGAAACGTCAACCTTGACCGTGTTGGACTCCACGCGCCCCTCCCAAAAACTCCACCACGGGGTGGCCTTGCGTGACGGTTCAAGGATGCAGCGAACTTCAGTGACTCCCGTTCTCGGGAACGTCAGCGAGAGTTCAACTGTTGACGTCGCACCGGGCTTTAGGTCGCCTCCCGGATACCTGCCGTGACCCAAGGCTCCACCCTGGTGTTTGACGGTCCGGGTCGTGCCGTCCGCGTCCTTGATTTCAGACGTCACAAACTGGTCGATGAATCTCGGCCACGGGAGATTCACCGAGGTGGTCGAGACGTTCTTAATCTTGAGAATCATCCGCGAAGGTTGCCCTGCGACAACGGGCGGCGGCACGGAAAGGGTCAGTTCAAGAATGGGACCGGAGTGGGCGGGCGGCGTGTCCGTTCCGGCCGCGCAGGGGACGATCGCTTCCACCACAAAACCGGCTCCACGGTTTGCCGGTCGCGAGCCAACGATCTCGGGGTCGCTGTCCGGCTTCGTCTTGAGCACGGGTTCCATCGGGATCTGCTCCGCGTGGTCCGTCGGTTTGTACGGCTCACCCTCTGTGTGGTGCCCGCGTAGGGTGACCTGTTTCCCCTTGAGGGCTGCCAGATCGGCGGTTGAGACAGTTGGCGAGGGCCGCAGTGTGACATGCCGTTTTCGGGTTTCCTGCCAGGTCTTTTCGCCGTCCTTATAGGTCTCGGTCACATCGCCAATGTCGAGGACGTAGTATGGATCGCTGGGCGAGTTCCACGCCTCGTAGGATTTGACGTTGGCGTGTTTCTCGATCACTACGCCTTCAAGGGTGCCTGTCTTCGCCAGGGCTGGTTTGCCAGGTTTCTCCTCGGCAAACGCGACGCCCGACAGGGCGAACGCCGCGATGATCGTTAGGACTGGCCTCATGGTTTGCCCTCTTTCTTTTCAGGGATCGGTTCTTCCGGGTTTTTTGTCTGCCGCAGGGTCGCCACCTTGCGGCAAACTTCCGCCAGGGCTTTTTCCGACTTGGCGGGGTCTGTCAGAGCGTACTTGTCCTGATCGGTGAGCAGGGCCTTGCCGGCGTGGGCATTGACCGCTTGCATCGCATACTGCCGGTACATATCGTCGCCCATGCGGTGATTGGGCTGCGTCCACAAGGGGACGAACCGCTCGTCGAGCACGATGTCGACCAGTGCCGTACGCTTGGGCGGAGTCAGGGGCGATTGACCAAGGGCCTGAAGCATTGCCTGACGAAGATCGGGGAATCCACTCTTCCGGCCCGTTTCGGCGAAGAACTCTTTCTTGAGAAACTCCCCGTTCTCGGGCAGCCCGACGCGGATCAGTTCTTGAGCCACGGCCCCTCGTACAAACAGATCGCCCTCGGTCCGCATCCTGCTCCGCAACCAGCCATCGCGGGTTTTCGGTTCGTCGAGGTTGGTCGCTTCGGCCGGAGACAGCAGGTGAGAAATCCCAACCACAAAGGCCGTCTGGCCAGACCACCACACGCCGCCATGCTCGCGATCCATGATTGCCCGCAACCGCGGGAGGTGCTCGGGGGTGAAGAACAACTCGGCGCGCCCGACCACCTGGACGACCAGGTTGTTGTAGTTATACGGGTTCTTCCACTCCACATCCTCCCATAGGTCCTTTCGCTCCAGCAGTTCGAGCAGGCGATCCGTGCCGATTCGGTGGCAGATGAAGGGACCCAGCAGAGGCTCGTCGAGGCCTACACCCAAGGAGGTGGAGTAGCGATTCATCGCCGCCAGGCGCACCTTCGCTTCGATTTCCGCTGGAAGCTGGGCCAGTTCCCCGGCCACTGCCTGGCGAACCGCGTCGAATCGCTGTTGCTTCTGGGCGAGGATTCGGTTTCGCTTGGCCTCATAGCTCTTTAGGTCTTTTGGTTCGTCCTCCTGCCACGCCGCGGCCGCCAGGGCGTCGGCTGCCGCCAGTTCGCGGATGAGCCGCTGCTGCCAGTACCACACGCAGGTGCGGCCACCGCGGTTGCGCCGCCACCACGGGTCAAAATCCTTGGCCGTCAGTTCCACGCCCGTCATAAGTCGCAGCGCCAGCCGTGCCGTGTCGGCTACCGTGCGATTGTGCCAACTTCGCATGTGGTGCAGGCCATTGGCCACGATCTCTTCTCCTCCGATGTACCTGGCCGAGCGCGTGTGGTTCCCGCCCAACCCAGGAAGTCCATCGGCATCGTCCTTCAACAGACGGCCAATTCGCCCGACATCCTCCGGCTGGTGCAACGTGGCCAGCGACTCGGCCGCCACGCATCGTATGGCTGGGTCCTTGTCTTCCAGCAGCTTGCGAAGCTCCGGGGCATCGGTCTGCGGCGGCCAGTGCTCGATCTTGTCCAGATTCTGTCGCATCGGTCGCAAGAGCGCCGAATTCGGTGTGTAGTGCGACGCCCAGGGGCGAGCCTGGGTATAGGCTTCAACATCCTCCGTTCGCGGAAAGAGCAGCGGTGTTTTGCGGTCGGAAGGTTCACAGGCTTCCAGGGCCAAGGATCGGACCGACGCATCGTCGACCTGTTGTCCTTTGGCCGCCAGGGCGCGGCTCACGTCGATGGCCCGCTGGAGACGCTGCCGGACAGATAGGTTCGACGGCTCGGATGGCTTCGTTTGCGTGATCCATAATTCGACGGTGTGTGCATAGGGTGGAGTGCCAGGCCGTAAAAAACCTTCAACGATACGAAACCGCAATTCCTTTTCGGCTCGCAGGCGTGGTGGCAATTCGGTAGTGCCGTGGACCGGCACATACCTTCCGGTGATACTTAGTTCCCCGTTCTCGTTGAGTTGCCAATGCCCACGGAACTCATATTCGGGGGGACGTGCAGATCGCAAAGGGCACCATTTTATTCCTTGTCCCTCCGTAAACGTGGTTTCGACCACAACATCGCTCATGTCCTTGTGGTCGGAGAACTGAAGGACCACGAAGACGTTCTTCATAATTTCATGAGTACGTTCTGGTGCCGAAAATACATTGGTTCCTGAAATACAGAGGTCTCTCGGCTTCAGCCCGGGAGCGATCTGGAAATCCACCGGATCAGACCGCAGCGGCGTGCCCGCTTGGAATACACCATCCCACCAACGGATTCGGTATTGGCTAGGCCGGGCGATCTCTGCGAAAGGGATCTTGCCGCCCGCACGCCAGCCACTTCCTTCACTGTAGACCAGCTTGCTGAGGTCCCACTGCCCAATCAGCGTCTGCCCGTGAGCGGGAACCTCGATGTCCTTGTGGTTTGCACAGGGGGGAGCCGCAACGGCCTCTGCCGACCATGCCTTCCCGCCCTCGGCCATGAGCTTGATCTGGCAGGAAGACTTGATGTTCTTGTCTCCCAGCCCTCCGCGATATATCTGCGGATTGTTGGTTCGATTGACGAACCGAGCCTCGACCACAATGCTTTCGTTGACTGCAAACGTGGGCGGTTTCTTCCGAAAGCCCAGCTCCACCGAGATCGAGTGCTCGCCCGCACGCATGGCGGCAACGAAGACCCCCAACACCACGAAGGCTATCGATGCCAAGCTCACGATTCTCATGGGACGGTCTCCCTCGCTTGTGTCCTGGCCGGATTCTTCCCTGTCTCCTTCACTTCTGCGATTCGTAGATCTGCTTGACCTCTGCGTGAGTCAGTGCTCGATCGTAGATTTTCACTTCGTCCACGATTCCGTGGACGGTGAATTGATTTCCCCAGTCAACGCCGAATAATTTACCTCCGCCCAGGTGTACCGGTGCCCGGTCGGAACGGAGCCGTCCAGAGTATGCCTCTGTCTTTTCGAGGTGCCCGTTCACATAGAGCTTTACCGAGGCACCATCGTAAACGCCGACTAGGTGATACCATTTGCCGGGAGCCAACTTGGTGGTGCCGATGGCACTCTTGCCGCCTCCCCGCTGCGGATCGGTGGCATTGCCTACGTGGAATAGGGGCTCGCCCCCCTTGCTGTAGCCGAGGCAGAAGGCAGGGTTCCACCATAGGTCATCTCCCTTGTTGATGATGTATCCATGCTCGTTACCGTATCCGCCGGGGCCTAATGTCGCAAGATTAACCCATACGGCGAGCGTGAGATTGTCTCGAATCTCCAGGCTATCGCTGTTGGGAGTTGTGATGTGCTCGTTGGTTCCACTAAGACCGTAACCGCCTCCATTCTTCCCGTCGGGAGTGTATCTGGCACCCAAGACCGTGCCGTGGTTCCCTTTTCCGCTCTGGTCTGTAACTTTGCCACCCTCGTCCCGGTCGAACGAATAGTGCAAAACAAGCCCACGCTTCAGCCCCTCCGACAGGGATCCACCAGTCAACACCACGCGAAGCTCTCGGATGTGTTCAGCGGCTATTGACACTTTTCCAAATACCGTCTCCAGTTTGATCGGCGCGAGACTACCGAAACTCTTGAGCTTGTCGCCGTTGAGTAAAGTAAACGCCGCCGTTTCGTGATCTTCGCCCATTTTGATGCTAAGGATCTGATTCAGTGGGACATCCATCTTGGCGTAGGTCGTCTGCACCGGCACCGACAAAATGCTTGGGATGCCGATGACGTGGGAACCGTCAACCAGATCGATTGCAAGACGAACCTGCGATTCGGCCTTGTCCTGTCCAGCCCACGCCGCTCCCACCAAGGTCATTGCTGTAAACAGTGCAATACATAATGCGAATCTTTTCATGCTACACTCCTTATGTTGGTGTTTGTTTCCTTCACTTCTGCAATTCGTACATCACATCTGCTTGACCGAGAAATTGCGGATCCAGCCCATGCTGTCATGCCCCCACTGGAAGCCGACACCGCCATGGTCCAGCGTCTTGTCTCCGATGACCTCGCCCATTTTCTCGTCCCGCACATCGGCAAGTTGCTCGCCGTCAACCCAGACTCGAATGCGATTCCCGCATACATCGATCCGAATCTTGTTGCCATCCTTCAGGTTAATTTTCAGCCCACGTCCCTGCGCTAGGCTGCGGCCGCCCTCGCTGAACGGATTACCCCAACCCGACGGTACACGGCAATGGAAGTTGTATGCGCAACCGAGGCTCCATGTACCATCGGCACCGAGACTGAGCGCGTACCAGGTCGAGCCTAACTCGTTCCAACTCTCCTTCGCGTCGGCAACATGGAACAGGACGGCCCCGCTCCGATAGTCCAGCGGCAGCCCGTACGGGTTGAAAGCCGGATCGACGCCGCGCATACAGAACTCGAACTCGATGCTGTAGTCCTTCCACGCCGCACTGCCGATGTTGCTCATGAGCGTCGGCCCGCGTCCATTACCGCCGTGGCCGTAACTGAATCCCGAACGGGCCTTGGGCAGTGAGACCAGTTTATCCCCCTGCACCTCAAACGCCGTTCGCCACGGCATCCAGTTTACGCCTCCATAGGACAATGTCCCCTCACCAGTCGGCAACGTCCCGCCTGCCAACACAACCCGAAGCTCTCGGATGTGTTCCATGCCGATCTTCACCATTCCGAATACTGTTTCGAGCCTGATCGGCGCGAGACTGACGACGCCTTTGAGCTTGTCGCCATTCCGTAACTCAAGGGATGCCGTTTCGTGATCTTCGCCCATCTTAATGCCAATGAGCTGCTTCAATGGGACATCCATCTTGGCGTAGGAAGTCTGCACTGGCACCGACAGAATGCTCGGGATGCCGATGACGTGGGAACCGTCAACCAGATCCAGTTCAAGACGCAGTTGCGGTTCGGCCTTGTCCTGTCCAGCCCACGCCGCTCCGACTAGCACCATGGCTGTAAACACTGCAATACATAATGCGAATCGTTTCATGTCATTCTCCTTCTGATGCTGTTTGTTTTTTTCACTCCTGAACGTCGTAAAGTTGCTTGACCTCTTCTCCAGACAGCGCGCGGTTGTAGACCATCACTTCATCAATGAGGCCATTTGCCCAGTAGCCGTCTGCGCCCCAACTGGCACCGACCTTGGCGGTGGAATCCCTCTTATTTAGAGGTGAATCGCCAGTCGCGTCCTGGCCCACGGACACCCCATCCTTAAATAAGACGACCTGACCACTCCGTTTGAAAGTGAAGCACAGATGGGCCCACTTGCCGATTTCAGTCGGTTTACCCCATGCCGTGGGTCTCCTCCCGTCGGCCGTAAGCACGGTGACAATTCCTTTGTGCGGCGGGACTAGGTCCGAAAAGTGGTCTGCTTGTGCAAACAGCCCCCAAACATTGTCGCCCGGCGGACCTCCGAACTGCGTGACCACCGAGGCACCCCGCTGAGCCTTGGCAGGCCGAACCCATCCGCATACCGTGATTTCGTCCACCCCACTGAGATTGCACCCCGTATCTAGGTAATCCCCATTGCCGTTGAATTCGTACGCCCCGCCGGCAATGCCGTCGCGAGTCCACTTCGCTCCATGTACAATCCCGTGGTTCCCTTTTCCGCTCAGGTCGGTTGCCTTTCCACCCTCGTCCCGGTCGAACGAATAGTGCAAGACCAGCCCACGCTTCAACCCCTCCGGCAGCGGCCTACCAGCCAACACAACCCGAAGCTCTCGGATGTGTTCAACGGCTATTGATACTCTTCCAAATACCATCTCCAGTTTGATCGGCGCAAGACTACCGATACTCTTGAGCTTGTCGCCGTTGAGTAAAGTAAACGCCGCCGTTTCGTGATCTTCGCCCATTTTGATGCTAAGGATCTGATTCAGTGGGACATCCATCTTGGCGTAGGATGTCTGTACCGGCACCGACAGAATGTTCGGGAACCCGGTGATGTGGGAACCGTCAACTAGATCCAGTTCAAGACGCAGTTGCGGTCCGGCCCTGTCCTCGCCCGCCATCGCCGTGCCAACCAGTGCCATGGCCGTAAACACTGCAATACATAATGCGAATCGTTTCATGCTACACTCCTTTTGTTTAATGTTGTTGTTTGTTTCCTTCACTTCCGCAATTCGTACATCTGCTTGATCTCTTCTTCTCTCAACGCGCGGTTGTAAATCTTCACCTCGTCCACCAAGCCGTTAATGAACATGTCCGACCAGTTGATGAACGGGAGCCGAGACATGTTGCCGATGACCAGTTTGGTGTCGGGACCATCCAAGATGGGCGCATGGGAGGCGGAGAGCCGCGTCTCCTTTTCCAGCTTACCGTCCACGTAGTAACGCAACATTTCTCCGTCATACGTTCCGACAAGATGACACCAGCGGTTCAGCGGAAGATTTCCCGGCACGGCTGCCACCGTTGGGCAGGGTTTGGTCGGACTATTCTGCACCGCAAAGACTCCTTTCCCGTACCCGTGTCCTATGGCGAGTTCAAACGCGCCTGGTTTATCGGTGGAGAGTGGACCACGATTGATTACGTGGCCGTAAAGGGTGTGTCCAGTGACGGAGACCCAGAGGGAAACGGTCATCTCGTTCCAACCGTTCATATTCAGCTCGGGCGCGGATGCCACGAGATAGGTGTCCTTGCTGCGGAAGCGGGCCGCCTTGCCTTTGACGCCGGCTTCATACACGGGGGTGCCCACCCAGTAGCCGTCATTTCCTCGGCCGCTCTGATCCCGCACCTTCTCGTTGTCGTCGTCAAACGTGTAGTGGAGAACCAATCCGCTATCTGCTTTGCCCGGCATGAAGGTGATGCTACGGCACTCCGCCAGCGGAACCTCGACTTTTCCGAACAGCGTTTGCACGTCGAGGAAGCGCAGATTCAAAACGCCTGAAACCTGGTCGTTATTGAGGAGTTGGATTGCCACGGTCTCGCGGTTCTCGTTGAACCGAATACTTCGGATCTGGTCGGGTGGCAGCGCGATCTTGCCAAAGGAAGTTATGAGATGTAGGGGAGCCTCCGTCGTGGTTCCGATCAGACGGGAACCCTCGGTGAGTTCGATGGACAGGCGAATCGCTTGGCCTGTTTCCGGATTACCTCCATACGCAAAACTCGCCAAGCAGAGTACTCCGCAAGTGGGCAGAACATATTTCAACTTATTCATCATGCTTTCTCCTTAGGACCGGCGCAGAAATAACTGTCGTGTTTTGCCCACTCGCCGAGCGGGGGCGGACGGCACACGGAGTGTGCCTGCTACTTTTCTTGCGACAGTTATTTCTGCGCCGGTCCTTAACCAACTTTCGACACAACTTGGTTGATAGCCATTTTACTTCGACCGCTCGATTGTGACATTATTCTGCTTGGCGTTCCGACCCTGATGCTGAGTGACCTCGTAGAGCAGGTCGGCCTTCTCGCCTGGCTTCACGGTAGCGGTGTATTCGACTGTCTGGTAGTCGAAGTCTTTGGCTGCCAGTGCGCTGCGGAAGACAACATGGCCGGGAAAGGTGCGCCGAACTTCCAGGTCGATCGGTTTGGCCGTGTAGTTACGCACTCGTTGACTGTAGAGTACCAGGTCGTCCCAGCCCACCACCGAGCTATTCATCTCGATTTGGACGTTGGCCTCGCCCACCTGCTTGAAGATGTCGGCCCCGTAGATTTGCATCCAGATGTTGTCGCGGCGGGATCGTAGCTTGACTAACTCGAAGATCACGTTGGGATCGCTGCCGAGGTTCAACTCGATCTTGTCGCCGATGGGGATGTACTTGATCGGCTGCCCGACCAGGTAGCTCAATCCATCCTGGCCGTTCTGGCGAAAGACGCGGAACATGCCGTCCGGCAAGGGCGTGGTGCCGAGTTTTGAGTCCTTGTCGTTCGTGAGCAGGCACATCCGCACCAACTGGTCACCGTATTCGGCCGGGCGGTAGCGGTACTGGATTTTGAACGGCACGGTGGTGACCTCAAGGCTTCGCATCCGTTTCGACCAGCCGTTGCGAATCGTTTCGGTCCCTTCGATCGTGTAGATAAAATACTCGCTCAGGCCTTCTTTGATGATCTGTTTTGGTTTCTTTAGAGCACCGCCACTGCCGCCACCTTTTTCGTCATAGAAGTAGCCACCGTCTTCGTCTCTGCCATTCTTTTCTAATTCACGAAGGGCACTTTGCCGCAATTCGTGCTTTATGCCTGACCCCAACTTAGACACTTCATCCAACCGCACCCGCGCCAACTGCGCGATCTTCTCGACCAGATTGACCCGCCCGACGATCAGCCGCACCTGCACGTCTTCGTACTCTTCGCCCGAATTGTTGTGTACTCGGACAAAACCCTCGAAGCCCATTTCGGTCTCGGCCGGGTTGGCGATGCAAACGTAATCCGCCGCCCAACTGATCCCGCTCGTGAAATAGGTGATCTCGACCGTTGCCTCACCATCCATCTCGCTCTGCACGTTCCAGTAGAGCATCTTGGGTTTGTCGTGCGGGAAGGTTGTGTCGAGCAATTCCAGCTTGTCGGGATGGTTAAGAAATCGAAGTTGGACTGAAGTTGGGTCAATGAGCGTGTTGGCCCAACTAAACTGCAAAGGATTAGCACCCGGTTTGAAGCTGACTTTGCGGGTTTCTCGCACGAGCGTCAGGTCTTCCGAGTTGTAGATGGTCAACTGGACGCTCTGACGGGCGGGCACTGTCGAAAGATCGACGTTTTTGGCATAGACGGCATCGACAAGGAGGAAGATTACCAGCAGCAGAAAGAATGCCTCACGCAAAGGCGCAAAGGCGCAAAGAAAACAAGCTGAGTGTCGAAGACAGTCGGTTCCCACGTGGAGCGCAGGAACCAGGACATTGTTCTTCGCGTCTTCTCGCCTTTGCGTGAACATCTTTTTTCCAGTTGAGTTCCGGCAACTCATGGCTTCACCGGGGCCTTTTCGATCGTGACGTTGTTCTGCTTGGCCAGCCAGCCTTGGTGCTGGATGATCTCGTACAGCAGATTAACTTTCTCGGCGGGTTTCACCGTGGCCGTGTACTCGACCGTCTGATAGTCGTGGTTCTTGGCCGGTAGCTCGCTAAGGAAGACGACATGGCCGCCGAAGACTCGGCGGACTTCCAGGTCGATCGGCTTTTTGGTGTAGTTGCGAACCCGCTGGGTGTAGAGGGTATGGTCATCCCAGCCGACCACCGAGCTGTTGACCTCAACTACCACCCCAGCTTCGCCGACCTTTCTGAAGACGTTCGCCCCGTGGAGTTGCACCCACAAATTATCTCGCCAGGTGCGGAGCTTGATAAGCTCGAAGATGACCTCCGGGTCGGGGCCAAGGTTCAACTCGATCTTGTCGCCGATGGGAATGTACTTGACCGGCTGGGCCACGAGGAAACTCAGCCCGTCACGGCCATTCTCGCGGAAGACGCGAACAACACCATCCGGCAATGGCGTGGTGCCGAGTTTTGAGTCCTTGTCGTTGGTGAGCAAATACATCCGCACCAACTGGTCGCCATATTCGGCAGGACGGTAGCGGTATTGGATCTTGAAGGGTACCTTGGCCGCTTCCAGGCTCCGCATCCGCTTCGACCACCCGTTGCGAATCGTCTCGGTCCCTTCGATGGTGTAGATGAAGTATTCGCCCAGCCCTTCCTTGGCGACTTGCTTGGGCACAGCAGGTGTGCTTTCACCCGCCAGGGCGGGTGCTGCGGGCATGGGCGCGTTTGCGATCGCCAGCTTGAGGGCGTCTGCCTTGAACTTGCCACGCGCCGTCTCTTCCAACCCATCGACCTGCTGGGGCGTAATGCGGGCCAATTCGGCGATCTTTTGCACCAGGTTGATCCGGCCGACGACCAGGCGGACCTGGGCATCCTCGTATTCTTCGCCCGAATTGTTGTGTACCCGCACAAACCCTTCGAGGCCCATGTCGGTCTCGGCCGGGTTGGCAATGCACAGGTAATCGGCCGACCAACTGATGCCGCTGGTGAAGTAGGTGATCTCGACCATCGCCTCGCCGTCCATCTCGCTCTGGATGTTCCAGTAGACCATCTGCGGCTTGGCATGGGGGAAGGTGGAGTCCAGCAGGGTTAGCTTGTCTTTATGAGTCAGGAACCGCAACTCGACCGACGTTGGGTCGATGAGCGTGTTAGCCCAACTGAACTGCAAAGGGTTGGCACCTGGCTTGAAACTCACCTTGCGCGTTTCTCGCACAAGCGTCAAGTCTTCGGAGTTGTAGATCGTCAGTTGCACCGTATTGCGGGTGGGGACGGTCGAGAGATCGACGTTTTCAGCCCGCACGACAAGGGCCGCCACGAGCAACATTCCCAGCCCCAGTATTCCTCGAATCATTGTATTTCGCATAGTATCACCATTCATTCTTGATCAGGAGGTGTAGCTTGTGGACGATCTTCTCGGCCTTGGTGTCGGCGCCGCGTGCCGGGAGTTTGATGTGGAATACCAACTGCTCGAAGGTACTCTTCTCTTTGTCCGATCCTTCCACGAAAGTCGTGTCCTTGCCAAGTTCCCACTGAATATCGCGGCCGTTGTTGCCATAGAGTTCATTGCGGATCGCCCGCACGTTCTCCGAGATATCCAACACGACGGCCTTGTCCTTGAAGTTCTCGATCTCGAACTTGATGACCACTTCGCGGTCAAAAAGGTTGCCGGCGATGCGATGCTGTTGGTTCTTGTCGATAGTGCGTTTCACTACCACATCCTGGGCCACGCCGACATAGAGCCGCATCTCGTCGTCCAGCGGGGTAAACTTGCCCCAATCCTCGCCAATGAAGGCCGTGCCGCCGTGACCGTCATCTTGGAATATGCGGACCTTGCCATACTGCAACGGCGCCACGCCCAGGCGGTTGGCCTTATTGTTCTTGAGGACGTAGTGCATCGGCACCAGCAGCTTGTTCTGCGGGCGATCGAGGTAGCCGTGGGCCTGCGGATCACAGGTGTAGGTCTTCTTAACCGGCACCTCGGTGAACTTCTCCACCAGCATTTCCTTAGTCTCATTGATGCCGATCGGCTTCAGGAAGCGGGGGCCGAAACCTGCCCAGAGCCCGGTCGAGCCGAATGACTCGTTGGCAAGGTTCTGGATGCGCATGTATTCCGAGAGCACCAGCGTCTTCTCGTCGTTGGTGGCGACCGCCCGGTAGTTGAAGCTCTTCGTCAGGTTTCCCAGCAAGTAGCTGATGCGAACACGGGCAGAACCGGAGTCGCTGGAGGATACCTGCCAGACCAGGGCCGCCTCGTTGGGCGGATAGCTGACCGAGAGAACCTTCACGTCCAAGGGCTTGGCGTCGGCGGCCTTGCTGTCGGTCGCCGGAGCGATCACGCGGAATACGATCGTGTTCGGGTCGATTTGGGTGTTCGCCCAGGAGAAATCGACCTGATTGACCCCCTTAACCAGGGGTACTATCCGTTCCTCCTCGACTAGCGTGGCGTTGGGGTTGTCCAACTGGATTTCCACCCGTTCCCGCACGGGGAGGGTGATCAGCTTGATTCGGGCCATCGCCGTGGCGGGCAGGGCCGAAACGGCGGCCACGAGGGACCAGATTGCCAAATTACGGTATCGCATTGTGTTTCTCCTTGGGTTTGTCCGGTAATAGACGAAGTTGCGTCCGGTTTAGTTCCCGGCTGGTCGTATTATTCTGGCACTTGGGCGACAGTATTACTAGGCTCCGTCCAGGCCACTTTCCAAATATAGGTTGAATTCCGACTTTTTACGTCGAACTGGATTGACCATTTTCCCCCTTGGGCCAGGTATATAATAGGGGGCGAATTTTGCAGTGACCCACTGTCGTCCGTCCCATCTGCAACAATTAGCTTAAGCTTGGTCGAACCGGGGGTGTACCGCACGCTGTCGCCTGGACCGTTTGAGGCAAGCGATCACTTAGAAGGATTTCAACATGATGAACCGAAGACGATTTCTCTCCACAGGAATGATCGGCGCCGGATTGGTCGGCACCCCCGGGCTGGTGGCTGCTTCAATGGTCAAGCCTAGTGAGCCGGTGGCTCAGGCAAATACGTTCAACGAGAAATGGGCCCGTGCGGATCTGGAATCTCTCGGGATTCCGAAGTCGTGGTGGCATGTTCAACAGGGACTATTTCCCTTCTCGCCGGAGAGAGTTCTGGTGATCAAGAAGCGGCCATCAGACCGGGGCTTCCGGCCGTTGAAGGAAAAGCTGCTACAAAGCGGGTTCGGAGGAAATGACCATTTCTCAGAAGAGAAACTGGATTATGCCCTCTGGATTACGCACAAGCTGACCACCTGCTACCATGTGCCCGAGTATTTTGAGCCCTGGGGAACCAAACTGGCAGCCAGAGAAGACTTGGGTGCTGGCATGGGTTTGAGCGGCCATGTGGGGATTGTGCATCAGTTCCAGCCTGCAAGTGGCTCACAATCGGTCCCAACGACTAATGGTCCCTTGGACTGGTGGCTTGTTCTCATCCCCGGCGGCGTCGATTTCCAGAGTTTGGACGACCTGCCTACCCATGTACTCTTTGGCCTTGTCCTTGCAGATTCCGGCAAGGATTTCTCCCTCTATGTGCCGTGGTGTGGATGCCTGAGTACCATCTGGAAAACGACTCCGGACTGGACCAGAGTTTCTCAAATGGACCGTCTGATGGCGGCACGTTACCTAAACCGGCGGCTGGTCGATGTCATGTAATTCTGGGAGGAGTCTTCCGAATAGCAATGCTCACCCGCACCACTTTGCTTCGCAGCCTTGGCCGCACTAGCCGCCCGGGAGGCTGTCGCGGATTTGCCTTTTTGCCCGCTGTTCTTTTTCCCAAAATACCTCGGACCCACTGTTGTCCTTGCCATGCCGCACAATAGCTCGTCGGATCGTTGGTGAGCCTCCTGAGGCAAGTTTTATGAGGCTCTCGGGAAGAATAATTCGGATTCTTGATTGGGTTCAAAAGGTCAGACCCACAGGTGTCCGTCCTGTTTCCGATAATGATTCTGAAGATCAACGACAGAACGAACAACCACAAGATTTCGTCAAGGGGTGAGCCAAGAACAAAGGGAGAAAAACATGGCAAGGCGAGGAGGCAATGTGTATTTTACGATTCTTCAAATACGTCATTCAAAGCCTATCAAGACGATGAATGCCTTGAAGAAGTTAGTTTGTGATCCGGAGTTATCCGAAAGAACACAGCTCTGGGTCGTAGAATCCACTTTGGTTAACGGGGATCGGATAGTCTCAAGGAATTCAAATATCAGGAGGAGTGAAGACGAGTTGTCGCTATGAAGAGTGCAGGAAATCAGGGAACTCCGTCCGAAGATGCAAAGATCATCTCGGACGGCGCGCTCCCCAAACGGCAATCATGGCACCCAGATCGCGAAAGAGGTCTGCGGTGCCTAGATTGCCACATGAGTCACGCTGAAGTAAATTGATCTACTCCATGATCTACGAAAACACGAAAGAAATTATGTTGCCCTACGGAACAAATGACCTAGACCCCCAAGTCGTCTGCGTCAGCCATTCCCCGCATCGAGTCCGCTGTTACGTTCGCGGATGCAAGCTCGTGCTCCAGACCCCAACCCGCTATAAGAAGGGGGACGTCTGTCTCGATCACGGCATTCGTTGTCACAGTTCTTCCTATGGCGTGACCTACAGCTATGCCGACGTTCGCGGCAACATGATTGCCTCCCCCGACCTGCTGGCAACTCGGGTTATCGGCCATCCGTTCAAATACGAGTCGGACCGGCTTGGGCTGGAACGCTCCGAAGACGCGGTATCGTGGAACGTCTTTCGGTCTCTCCAGGAAGCCGGCTGCATGGGCAGGCTCGCACAGGCCATCACGGGCGACACCTACACGGCCGAACCCCTCCTGTATCTCTGGGGAATCTGCCTAACCAAGGATTCCTTCAACCCGATGGATCTCTTAATTGCGGCCAGGAAGAGATTCGAGTCGAATTTGCCGGTCGAGCGTCCCTATACGGAGCCCGATATCATGCTCCATCTCCCAGGCCGATACATGATCCTGATCGAAGCCAAGTTCACCAGCCCCAATACGACCTATGGTCGCGGGCCGCGCAAGGATGCCCAGTCGCTGACGCTCGATGAACTATTGGAAATCTATCACGATCCCAGCCTTCGCATCCTAGACCATGCTTGGGCGCGCTCGCAATCCCGAGTGCATTACCAGTTGTGGCGGAACATGCTGTTTTCCGAATGGATGGCACGGGAAGACCATCCCAACACCAAAGCCTTCCACGTCAATCTGGTTCGGCAAGGTTTTGAGGAGGCCAGTGCCGCCGAGTTTCACACCCTGGTGAACTCAGACTTCAAGGATCGTTTCCGGCGGATCACCTGGGAAGACATTCACCAGCTCTTTTCGGGCAATCCGGCCCTGGAGACGATGTGCCGCTATCTGGAAACTAAGACTGCCGGCTTGGTCCAGGCGTTCAACATCCAGGCTCTTCCGATTCCAGGTGCAGAAGTAGGGTGGGGAGAGTGAAACGAGCCCCACCAAAAGCGGACCGCA
>JBAWVO010000113.1:0-18427 GCA_037147235.1 Planctomycetota bacterium
CCCCGGCCCCTAATCCCCAATCCCTAATCCCTAATCCCCCTGTCCATGAGCGACACTGATTCCACGACTGATTCCCTCCGTTCGACGGTTGATCTCTCGGGTCGGCAGGTGGGCGATTTTCACTTTCTTCGCCGGTTGGGTCGCGGGGCAATGGCCGAAGTCTACCTTGCCGAGCAGGGCCGGCTGAAGCGTTGGGTTGCGGTCAAGATCCTCAGGCCGGAACTGGCGGACGATATTACCTACCTCAAGCGGTTCGAGCGCGAGGCCCAGGCCGCCGCGTCGCTGGTACATGCCAATATCGTGCAAATCCACGAAGTGGGGCACGTCGATGGCCTGCACTTCATCGTCCAGGAGTATGTCCAGGGGCAGAACCTTCGCGATTGGCTTGCTCGCAATGGGCCGCCCTTATTGCAACAGGCCCTGTCGATCATGCGGCAGATCGCCGCCGCGCTGGGCAAGGCCGCCGAGCAAGGCGTAATCCATCGCGATATCAAGCCGGAAAATATCATGATCGCCATCACGGGCGAGGTGAAGGTGGCCGATTTCGGCCTCGCTCGCGTCATTCGCGAAACCGACACGGCGGCGACCAGTCTCACGCAGATCGGCATCACCATGGGCACGCCGCTCTACATGAGTCCCGAGCAGGTTGAAGGCCGGCCCTTGGATCACCGCAGCGACTTATACTCGTTCGGCGTGCTTTGTTACCACATGTTGACGGGTAATCCACCCTTTGTGGGCGATACGGCTTTGGCCGTGGCCGTGCAGCACGTCAAGAAGCAGCCCAAGGCCCTGGAAGAACAGCGGCCCGATCTGCCGCCGGCCCTCTGCCGTGTCGTTCATCAGATGTTGGCCAAGGAACCCGAACAGCGCTGGCCTTCCAGCGGTGCGTTGCTGCAAGAGCTTTACCGCATTCAAGTCGAGCATTGCCCGCAAGCCTCGCCGGAAGAACTTGCTTCCTGGAGCACCGTGGGCATGGAGCCGTTGACCGATCCGAGGTTGCGGGCGACGCGTCAATTGGCCGAAGTGATGCGCAACTCGCCTCGCACGGGCTATCGCTTGGGTCGTTGGATGCTGGTCGTGAGCATGGTGCTATCGTTTTGCGCAGCGGGAGCCGTGGCCTGGTGTACGATGCGCCCCCAGCTTTTGGTGCCGTCACCGCTCAGCGAAAAATCCAGCATCCCGCGACAGGACACCGCGTGGCGGCAGTGGTTCCGTGCCAGCCGCATTGGCACGGAAGAGGCATGGAAGTCGGTGATCGACTACCCGGGCGTTTCAGAATGCGTCGCCTTGCGTGCCAAGCAGCAACTCACGCGCATCTTCCTTCGCGCCGAGGATTTTGACAGCGCGATCAAGGTTTGTGACGAATTGGCATCCACCTCCGACAACAACGCCGAATTCAAGGCCTTCGGGCTAGCAGGTAAATGCGGTGCGCTGTCGCTACAAAAAAAGTATCACGAGTCGGCCGAAGTCCTGGATCAGTTCTGGCTCTGGCAACAATACCTCCGCGACAGTCAGATCAAAAAGATGCTCCGCCATACCATCGATAAGAACCGCGAGAACCTCGGACCACCAACATCCCCCCAATGGGACGACTGGCTGGAAAGGGAGTTTGGGACAAATGGATGAAATGACACCGCTTCATCGATCCCGCTTGACCGACACAGCTTGACAGACAGTGGATTTCATGGGTAGCCTAGAGTTAAGGTCCATTTTGTCGGCGATGCCCCCACGAACGGGCTGTTTTGAGTGCTTTGTCGGCTCTCCGCCAAGTTTGTGGTGCGGGCGTCTCGCCTGCTTGGTTCAACCACAACATCTTGGGCAGGCGGGACGCCCGCACCACAATTGTCCGTAAACCCGGCGGAGAGCCGCTTTATCATTGGAAGTTTGAAAATGCAGCACATTTACCGTAACTGGAAATTAGCCCTGTGGGTGGCCGCAGGCGTTGTCCTCGGCTGCCTTGGAGCGGCCCAGCAATCGGCTCAGGCGCAGAGTTCGGTCGCCGGGTGGCCGAATCGGGAAGATTTCACGGTTCTGCCATCGAAAGACGTTAAGTTCAATACCCGTCACACCGTACTCAAGAGAGGCACGTTTGAAAGCGACGAGGAAGAGCAGAAGTTCGCTGAATACTACAATCAGTCACTATTTCCCAACGTGACCAAATCAGAAAACCGCCTGTCGCCGAAAGACGATGTGCTAGCGAAACTTCGCAACGATTTTAAGTCCAACGAGAGAGCAGAGGACAAGCAGGTTTTTAATAAGCTAACCGATCTCACGCTGGACTATATGTCGAAAATCACCAAAGACGGCCGATACCACCCCGTTGCGCGGGTGAATGCCATGCTGGCCATTGGCGAGGTCAACTCACCTAAGGCCGTTGATATCCTGTTGGCGACGCTGGGCGATAAGAACCAGATCGATGCCGTCCGCGTGGCAGCCATGTCCGATCTGGCCCACCTAGCCGCGCAAACGCAAAGCAGTTTGTCGAATCCCGATGCGGCACAACCCGTGATCGTATGGATGGCCAAGATCGTTCGCGCCCCCATTCCGAAGAATGCTCGTGCCGACGGCATAAGCTGGATGCGCGGACAGGCAGCCGACGTGCTGGCAATCTTGAAGAGTACCGGCCCGCAGAATGAAGTCCCGTCGGCCCTGCTCATCATGCTTAACGACAAGGATTTGCCCATTCCGCTACGTAGTAAGGCGGCAAGGGCGTTGGGCAAGCTCAAGTACGAAGGTAACCCGCCTGCCGCAGGCCCCTATCTCACGGCACTCGCGGAATTCGCGAGCGATGCGCTGAGCAGCGATCAGCCCGCCAATCGAAAGCGAGTCCGGCTCGTCGCTCGCGACGTTGAAGAAGGCTTGAAGCCATTCCCTTCACCGCCCCTTTCCAGCATATTGAAAGAACTCAACAAGAACACCGAAGGCCCATTGAATCCCGAGGAACTCGGGACTTTTATCGCCACGGCGAAAACATCGCTGGACAGCTTTTTGAAGAAGAAATCCTAGATTTTTGTATTCCGAACCGGAAGATCCCCATTTTTGGCAAAAGGATTTGCCTCAAACGTGTCGTTCAAGACTTCAACTTTTCGATTCGTCGTGTGTGCCGCGAGCGGGATGTTCCCGTCGCTGCTGCTGTGCGGCTGCCTGTTTCACGGTGACGGTTCGCTCTCGCCGATTTCGCCGCCGGCCGCCCTCGATCCGCCGGCAAAGGGCCTGATTCGCAGTGAGAAACCCGTTGCGACGGCCAAGGCCGAGACGGCTGCGTCCGATAATGCAAAACCTGTGGGCACTCGCGAAAAGCTGCTTCGCGGCAGTTGGTATCGTATCCCACTGACGGCCGAAGAGTCGGCCACCGGCATCTATAATGAAATGCCGGCAAAGCAGGAGAATACCAGCCCGGAAGCGGCCAATCTTCACTACCGCCACGACGGCCTGGAGCAGCTTATGGCTCGGCCAGTCGCCGAGCGGACGGTAATGCCGGAACTGTTGACGGACCGTGACCCCAATGTGGTAGCTACCGCGGCTATTGCCCTGGCGCGCCAGGGTCATGCCGAAGTCGCTCCGCACCTGATTGCCGCCATCCCACACCTGATTACCGCCATCCAAGACGAAGCACTGCCGTTGCCGGCTCGTTGCGCAGCCGTGGAGGCCTTGGGTCAACTGTCGGGCGACGGCCAGGTAGCAACCCTGCAAAAGCTGGCCGATCGCTATGGCCATTACACGCCGGGTGCCTCGACCGGCTATCAGGCCGATCTGCATGCCGAACTGCTGCGCGCCTTGGCGCGGCATATCGATGCAGGCGATGATCCGCGTTTCATCGCGGCAGCCCAGGTTCCGTCGGGGTTGGTTCGAATTGAACTCCTGCGAGCCTGGGCCGCTGGAAAGCGTGGTTCCATGCCGAGAGAAATCGTCGATCTGCGGAGCGACGACGACCCGCGTGTCCGCGCGGCGGCACTCAAGGCATTGGCAGCAAGAAAACATCCGGCGGCAGGCGAGTACTTGACCTCGGCACTGCACGACGTCGATCTGCCGGTCCGCCTGGCTGCAATCCGCGGACTGGGCCAGCTCGATGACGCGCAGGTCCGTGTCGTCCTGGCCGACTTGCTCAAGGATCGCTCCGAGTTGATCCGTGCCGAGGCCGTGGCGGCGATTGCGATTCGCGGATCGCGGGCCGTGGTATTCGCCGCGGCCGGCGATAAGTCGTGGCGTGTGCGGATGAAAGTGGTCGAGGCCCTAGCCGGATATGGCGACCACGACGGAGCGGCTGTCGCACGACGCCTACTGGACGACCCCAGTGCCGAAGTTGAGCGACAGGTCGTTCGATCACTGAAGACCTGGCCTTTGGAAATGGCCGGCCCCGTGTTATTGGAGGCCCTGAGCAAGGATGCCGTCACCGTGCGAAAATTGGCTGCTGAGCAGCTTGCCGCGTGCTGGCCCGCCGGCGGCCGATTTCCCTTCGATGCACTGCCCGCACGAAGGGCCGAGGCTCTCCGTGAGTTGCGGACGCGCTATCAACGTGAGTTTGGTAATGCACGTGCTGAAGTTGCCATGCCTTCCAACGCGCAGCCGCGGGTTGTCGTCAGTGATGCAGAAGTCGAAAAGCTGCTCGTTGCCGGCGATTTCAAGGCCCTGGTCGAGGTCGGGCCAACCATCGTCGCCGCTTTGGAGCGGTTGGCCATCGAACGAAACTTAACTTTGCTTGAGCCTGTCTACCACGACGTATTGCCCAGGCATAGTGCCGTGTTTGCCCTCCTGGATCGGATGCACGGCGAAAATGTCGATCAACGTCGGCGGGCTGCGGAAGAACTCGTTGCGGCGGCCAACAAGCAGCCTTTGAGCCGGCTCGCCGTGGCGCGATTGTGTGAGCTGACAACCCGCGAGACGGACGCCGCCGTCTGGCTCAGCACCCTGGACGCCGTATGCAAAAGCAGCAGTGAACCGGCGGCGCGCATGGCTCGATCCGCCCTGGGTCAAGCAGCCGGAGAGGTCCGTCGCCGGGCCTGCGACTATCTCGCAGCCCATCCCGATCCGGCCCACGAGGTTTTTCTGGTGCCCTTGCTTGGCGATTCCGAGCAGGCGGTGGTCGTCGCCGCGATTCGGGCATTGGGTGCCGCTGGGCAGATTCAGGACATTGAGGTTTTGAAGAAACAGTTCGCTTCGGCCAATGAAGAAGTGCAACTGGCAACGGCCTTCGCTCTCGTACAGCTTCGCGACAAAAGCGGCGAAGAGGCGATCGAGCGGCTCAGCTACAGCAGCGACCTCAAGACGCGAGCCCACGTCGCGCAAGCGTTGGGTATCTTGGGCGACCCCCGGCTCGCGGGGATCTTGATTCGATTGCTCGACGACCCGAAGGCCACGGTCAGCCACGCCGCTTTGGCCAGCTTGCCCAAGGCCGTCGGTCGCGACCAGGGGCAGTCGGGCGACCGTGCAGGCATTGCTACCACCGAGCAGATGGCGCGGTGGAAGAAATGGTATGCCACAATACGGTAGGGAAAAGTAAGTAAATTGGGCTTTCCGCCAAGTTTGTGGTGCGGGCGTCTCGCCTGCCTGGTTCAACCACAACATCTTGGGCAGGCGGGACGCCCGCACCACAATTATCCGCAAACCCGGCGGAGAGCCGTAAATTGCTATCGCGTTCATGGACGGTATTGGATACAATCCGCCCGCACGGAGCGGAGCCTGGACGAAAAGCATTTCGCCGCAGAGTGTGGTTCTCGGTAGGATTCCTTACCGGAAGATTGCCGCTCAATTCTCTTGCAAGCATGTATCCTCATGGATGGGCCCTTGTTTCTTGGGGTAGACGTTGGTTCTACCACGCTGAAGGCAGTACTCCTCTCGGTTGATGGTAAAGCACTTCACCACCTATACCTGCGTATGCAGCCGCAGTCTCAGGCGGGCATTGAATGTGCCGGGAGTTGTCGGATATGCGGCCGGTGCAACCTTGGTGCCGTAGCCAAGACTCTGAACGATTTTCTCGCTCAGGCCGGAACCCGCCAGGACCATGTCGCGCACACGGTGGTTACCGGCAGCCAGGTAGTGGATGAACTTTCTCGTTTTGTCCACTTTGACACCTTTGTCAGCGAGGTATCGGCACACATTGCCGCGGCATCCCATTATTACCCGGATTGCCGAGCGGTTCTGGACGTCGGTGGACAAGACAGCAAAGCCATGTTGTTCGACGACGCCATGCAGATCTGGGTGGCGAAGATGAGCGGCATTTGTGCCGCGGGCACGGGCGCGTTTTTGGACAGCGTGGCGGCAAAACTGAGCGTACCCGTTGAAGAGTTGGCTAATTACGTGAACTACGACTCGACCCTGGAGCTTTCTTCGGTCTGCGCCGTGCTGAGTGCGACCTCGGTCAATAAGTTCAAAAATCGCTATCCTCTTGGCGACGTGATTGCGGCTGCCTGTCGCGCGCAGGCCAGAACGATCGTTTCCGGCGTGGGCAACCTGTTCCTCAACTACGAAGGAACGATCGTTTTCCAAGGAGGGGTCGCATCGAATCGTGCCGTCGCGCACTACCTTGAGGCGATCACGGGCAACCGCATCCTCATCCCGGAGCTTAATCAGGTGATGGGAGCACTGGGAGCCGCGCAGATTGCCCGCGATTCTTGGGCGCAGGAAGGCACCTTGACGGAGCAAGCTGCCAAGTCGACCCAAGAACCACGGATCGCGATCTGGCAAGCTCCGTCAAGTTCCGTTCGCCCGGTCAAAAAATCGGCCGCCATGCGGACTCGCCTTACACGGCAGGAGTTTTTGTCGAAGGGCAACGCCCCCCTGGTGTGGCGCAATCTGTTTTTCCCTGCGGAGATACTGAATGCGTTGGGAGTCCGCATCTTGACGCTGGAAACCTATGCCGCGTTGCACGCCCGGAGCGGCAAAAGGCTCCAGAAGATGTTTGATAAAGCGGCACGCAAGGGATTTTCTGCTGAAACGTGTTCGTTCCTTCGCGTTTTGGAAGGTGACGATCGCCTGCCGAAGCCGGACTTTGTTGTCGGCACGAGCGAACCCTGCCAGCAGGGCGAGAGAGTGCTTGCGGATCTCGTGCGCGATGCGGGTTGTACGGATCGCTATCATCTCTTGCACACGCCGATCCATCAAAACGACCGATCCGTTGAGAGCATCGCAGCCGGACTGGAGGCGTCGGTCGCCCATCTGGAGCGATCACTCGGCATGAAGATGGATTCGGGACGGCTGAAGGAGGCGTGCGAGCTATCGAACGAGGCACGCGAGATTGCGATTCAGTGCAACCATCTGCGGTCCACAAGTCCTCCGTTGCTCCGCGGCAGCGAGGCCATTCTGTTTGCAAACATGTTCTCGCAACTGTGGGGCAAGAAGGATTTGGTGGAGCTGCAACAGATGTTTCTCGAAGAACTGCTGGAGGAAAAGAAGTCGGTGGAGCGCGAGACCGGCATCGACGATACGCACCGGCTCGTATGGCTTCACCTGCCGCCGTTCTACAACAGTTCACTGATGGATTTCATCGAGCTGACCTGCAATGCGCCCGTGGTATTTGAAGAAGTGAACTTCGTGGGTTGGCAGAAACTCGACCCGGATGAACCGTATCGTAGCCTCGCGCAAAAGTTGCTGACTGTCGGTTTTCTTGATCCCGAGCTGCGAGCGGTAAAGATCCGGAACTACGCCGCCGAGGCAAAGATCACTGGATTCCTGCTGTTTAACCACATGTTTGGTCGATGCTCGATGGCCGACAGTTGCTTTGCCAAGCGTCTGCGCGGTGAGCTTCAGACGATTGGCGTGCCGCTGCTAATACTGGATGGCGACTGTCTCGATGAAACGATTGATCCGTGCAGCACGAATACCAAAGTACGGGCATTCATCGAAGCACTCAATCAGAAGAAATTCGGCAGTCTGTTCGGTGATTGCAGCAAGCATAGCCGGCAGGGCGTTGCCGCGCGCGGGCGCAAAGCAGCCTGATCCGGATTATCCGTCACCAATTGCCCAGTCTCTTGCCAAAATCTTGCCACTCGCGGGTTTATTGCGATTCTAGCACTTGAGGGGATGCTGAAAAACTGGTAAAAACAAGAAAATGTGACGGAGTCACTTGACTTCGCATAATTTCAGCGTATTGTAGAATGATAGTGGTGTGTATTGGCTACACACTCAGCAGCTTGTGCGAGGGCGAAAACGAAAAGGCTCTGGCAAGGGGGCGAAGGAACGTGCGATGTTAGTGTTGTCTCGGAAAAAAAACGAAAGTATTGTCATCAACGACGACATTACCATCGTGGTCGTGGAGATTCGTGGAGACAAGGTCCGGCTCGGTGTTGAGGCTCCTAAGGAGGTTCCCGTCCATCGCCGCGAGGTTTTTGATGCGATTCATCGCAACGATCCCGTCGTAGGCGAAATAGCCGCCGAGAGCGAAACCCCCGGAACCGCCGAACAAGTCTGAACACGTCTCCCCGCTGTCTTCAAACGGTGCGTTGCGCGAACTGACCTGGAACAGCTGTAAGTGCTTTCAGCGTCTTGACTTCGTGCGCAACCCACCATTTTTCGGGCAGTTCGCTTCACGCACCCTACTACCATGCCGTCCTTCTTCCATGGGTGTGATGGCCAGCGTAACGCTCGGCAGAGCGTGTTGCGCCGTCGTGCCATCCGGGCTACGCATGGGGATGTGGCTGGCCGGTGCTGTTGTGTGCCGCTCAATCTTCCCGCGCATGAGGTGGTAAGTCCAACCGAGGGTCCGCCGGAATGTGTGGAGAAGCCCCCAAATACCAAATGCCTGGATCGCCGCGTCAGCCAAATGTGCCCGCAATTTGCGGGTCAGCCAGCGTTTAAAGTCTTTCCGTGACCGTTGCTCCCCTGCCACGGCCGGTGGCCAGGTTTCGGCGTCGGCCAGAGGGATACGGCTCTTGGGGCAGATCAAGGCAAACAGCAATCGCAGCGGGTTGAAAAAATAGGTGTAGGCTGCCAAGAGATTGAGTTGCTTGATCCACGGACGTGGGTGTCGAGAGGCAATCACGTGCATTCCGCTCCTCATCGACGGCTCTACCGGCACTCCGTCAACGCTCTTATAGGCAATTCCCGAAGTGAAGGCATCTTCGTAGGATTTCGCACCCGGAGAGGGCGTGAGCATCAGAACCTGCATAAAGAGGGCACCCGCTTTTCGTAGAATCCCCAGTTGATTGAGTAATCCTTGGTTCCCCCGCCAAGTATAAAGTGGTTGGGCGTCGTGATGCATGAGCATGGGGACGGGAAAGATGCCGTTCTGCCGGAGAAGGCGGAATGTTTCGACCGTCCGATCTTCGCTCTGGCCTTTCTTGACCAGCGCACCGCTCATATCTTCCACGCCAAGCCAAAGTGCCCAGAGTCCGGCTTTGCGAACCAAGGAAAGATGCTCTTGCATTTTCAACGTATCCTGAACCGTGGCCTCGGTGCCCCAGCGGATCTTGCAGTGCGGCCGGGAGCCGGTCTGTACCTTGTGAGCTAGCGTTTCGATAATATCCATCGCCCGCCCCCGGTCGGCAAAGAAGTTGTCGTCCGTTCCGAAAAAGAGCCGAATGTCGTATTCAATAAAGATGCGTTCGATCTCGTCGGCAATCCTCTGGCCGCTCTTGCCGCGGTGTTGTCGCTGATTGTACGCCGGGATGGAGCAGTACGGGCAACTGAAGCGGCAGCCCTGGGTCATGACAAGCGATGCGAGCCGGCTATGCTTGCGTACTTGGCTGGCGGGAATCGCGGTTGGGCCGAGCGTCGCAAGACCACTCGGCGGCTCCAGAAGTCGAAAACCCAATGCCGCATGCGGCAATTCGTCGAGATCGCCCAGCAGTCGCTGGATGCCTGTATCGACCAGTTCCTCGGCCACTCCCTTGGCATTGGTCTTTGCATAGACCAAGCCTGGAATACCATCCAGCGCCCCGCTATCACGTGCTCGCAGGAAGGCCGACCGCATCGATTCCTTGCCGGCGCGGACCGACAACAAGACATCCAGCAAGCCTAGCAGCACATATTCCTCGCCGGTCACGGCGACATCCGCCCCCCAAGGATGATCGGGATCGGCACTGAAAACGCTCCACGGCTCATAGATGACCTTGGGACCGCCCGCGATGATCAGGGGGCGGTGGGCCGGATCGATACGGCAGGCGTCGCGGATCAGGGCATCACACTGGCCCGCGTGCAGCGCCATGCTGGAAACCATGAAGAGGTCCGGTAGATGTCCTTCCAACTGCATCTGCGACGGCCGGAAGTTCCGGTTCCACTGCTGGAGTACGATGCGAGTTTTGGGAAACCCGATATCGACCATCGCCGCCCCGATCGCACGTACGCCCGCCGGTGCCATTTTCGTGTCGGCGTAGAAGAACGGCAGCATTTGCGTGCGATGATCGAACGCACTGACGATCACGGTCGTCAGGTCGTGCTGGGCGGCGTGGTTCCGCAAGCTACTTCGTAAGCGGGTCATCTCGCCCGGCTTGAGCAATTCATCGCCATGATCGCGGCGGGGAAGTTCCATGAACATTTACCTTGGGTGCCATTTACCCGTTGCGGCTCTCCGCTTAAGTTTGTGGTGCGGGCGTCTCGCCTGCCTGGTTCAACCACAACATCTTGGGCAGGCGGGACGCCCGCACCACAATTATCCGCAAACCCGGCGGAGAGCCCCCGTTGCTAAAGCACGGGCCTAAACCGCTTCGCGGGCAAAGGGCATAAATGCCCCTTCATAGTGTGTACCAGACAGATCGCGATCTCCCTAGACCAATTTGGCGAATTCCAACCTTCCGGCCCCTCTCCAAAAGGGAGAGGGGAGCCTCCCAACGTCCTCGCGCATTCCGTTACCATCGTTGTATCACTTGCCCTGCCGCCCTATTTCCCTATTAAGCAGCCGCCGACAAGATGAATCGATTTGCAAATCTCGGTTGTTAGGGAAGACTTTTAGGATGGCATGTGGTGAGTTTGTGACAGCAGTTGGCAAGGTTATGATCAAGGCCAAGTTCCAGACGTGAGGCTTTATCCAATTTACCTAATTGACGGCAACGAAATACATTTTCTGTTTGTGTTATCTCCCGTAAATTGACAGGAATCTGGAACTCCCCCTACCCGATATAGCTCAGACCCCGATGGACAGCACGACACCCCACTTTCTGTTGAACTCCCGCATTGACCGTACCCAAGGTAGCGGTCAGTGGCAGTTCGTGCTGCGGACCCAGGATGGAACGCAGCGGTTTGAAGCCAAGGATGCCGAGCCGGACCTCAGCGGCGAACGACTTGACCTGCTGACGGTCGTCCGGGCGTTGGAATCGCTTGACCAGCCGTCTCGAGTGACGCTGGTCGATTGCAGCGATTACGTCTGGAAGGGGGTTTGCTATGGTCTGCAAGAATGGCGAACCAACGGCTGGCGGTGGGAATTTTTTGGGCAGATGGTGCCCGTGAAGAACTCGGACTTGTGGCAACGACTCGATCGGGCACTGCGGTTCCACGATGTGGAGTGCCGACGACAGCGTTTCGATCGCGGAAGCAATCCACAAGAGGGTGTAAATAAGCCTCACTGGAATGCGAAATTAGCATGGGGGCTTCGTAAAAAGATTTTCGATTGGCTAAAATGTGCGGCCAAGTTCACAAGGAGGAATGTGTGCGTACGAGCGTTGCCTTGGAAGGTATCCACCGAATGAAAACCACGATTCACGAACCCGCATTTCCTCACCTGTTGACCGAGTACGACATGTACTTGCTCAACGAAGGGCGGCACTGGCAGAGCTATAACCGCCTGGGGGCTCACTTGCGTTCGATCGACGGCGTCGAGGGCGTCAATTTTGCCGTCTGGGCACCCAACGCCACGGGCGTGAGCATCGTCGGCGATTTTAATCAATGGGACAACCACCGGCACCCGCTGCGAAAGCATATCCCCAGCGGTTTCTGGGAACTGTTCATCCCGGGTCTCTGTGAAGGCACGCTCTACAAGTACCAGATCCGGCACCAAGACGAGGTTTTCGAGAAGTCCGATCCCTACGGCTTCGCCGCCGAAGTGCCTCCGCGCACGGCCTCGCGGGTCGTCGATCTTGATCGCTACCATTGGCACGACGCCAACTGGGTCAGCGAACGGAGCGAGACGAACTGGCACGAGCAGCCGGTCGCGTGCTATGAAGTTCACCTCGGCAGTTGGAAACGGCCGGGCGACGATCCGTCGCGATGGCTCACCTATCGCGAGCTGGCCCACCAGCTTGTCGATTACTGCAAGGAGATGAACTACACGCACATCGAGCTGCTGCCGGTGAGCGAGCACCCGCTCACGGCCAGTTGGGGCTATCAGATCGTCGGCTACTACGCGGCCACAAGCCGCTACGGCACACCGCACGACTTGATGTATTTCATCGATTTGTGCCACCAAAACGACATCGGCGTGTTACTTGATTGGGTTCCAGCCCACTTCCCCCGTGACGGCCACGGCCTGCGGCAGTTCGACGGCACGGCCTTGTACGAACATGCCGATCCCCGCCGTGGCGAGCATCGCGACTGGGGGACGTTGATCTTCAACTACGGCCGTCACGAAGTTTGTAACTTCCTCATCTCCAACGCCTTGTTCTGGCTCGATAAGTACCACATCGACGGCCTGCGGGTGGACGCCGTGGCCTCGATGCTCTATCTCGATTACAGCCGCGAACCGGGCGACTGGCTGCCCAACGAATTTGGCGGACGCGAGAACCTGCAAGCGATCAGTTTTCTTAAGGAGCTGAACGAGCAGACCCACCTACAATTCCCAGGCAGCATCATGATCGCCGAGGAATCGACCGCCTGGCCGGGCGTCTCACGACCCACGTACCTTGGCGGACTGGGCTTCGACTTCAAGTGGAACATGGGTTGGATGAACGACACGATTCGTTACTTCCGGCACGAACCGATCCACCGCAAGTATCATCACGACGAGCTGACCTTTAGCCTGATCTACGCCTTCCACGAAAATTTCGTCCTGCCGCTCTCGCATGACGAAGTGGTCCACGGCAAGGGTTCGCTCCTGGACCAAGCACCGGGCGACCTATGGCAAAAGTTTGCCAACCTGCGCCTGCTTTACAGCTACATGTGGACGCACCCGGGCAAGAAGCTTTTGTTCATGGGCTGCGAGTTCGGCCAGTGGAGCGAGTGGAACTTCGACGCCAGCCTGCAATGGGATCTGTTGCAGTGGTCTTCGCACCAGGGCTTGCAGAAGTGCGTCGCCGATCTGAACCGCCTCTTGTGCCGCGAGAAGGCCCTGCACGAAATTGACTTCGACTACGGTGGTTTCGAGTGGATCGATTGCCACAACCACGAAGACAGCACGCTGAGCTTCCTGCGCCGCGGCAAGGATCCGAGCGATTATCTGATCGTCTGCAGCAATTTCACACCCGTCGTGCGGCCGAACCATCGTCTCGGCGTGCCCGAGGCCGTCTGGTTCCAGGAGATATACAACAGCGACTCGACGTTCTACGGCGGCAGCGACGTGGGCAACGGCCCCGGTGTGAAGGCCGAGCCGATCGACTGTCACGGCCGCCCGGCGTCCATCACCATCACCCTGCCACCGCTGGCTACCATGGTCTTCAAACCGCAACGCTAAATAGTTTCTGTTGCGAAAAAGCATAGTCCAAAAGGGTGAGACGAGCCTGCGGCTCGTCCCTCCCTACTTTTCTTGGGTGCAGGCGTCTCACCAACTTTTCTTGTGGTGTAGGCGTCTCGCCAGCGTATACGTTCGGGATGGCCGCACCACAAATTAGAACCGGTATGTCGCTTGTCCCTTCACGTTGATTGGTGCTCCGGGGAAGACCTCGTACTGGTTGATCGAACTGGTGTAATACACCGCGTCAAAGAGATTTTCGACGAAGAGACTCACATTGAGATTACCGCGGCGATAGTAGACGCCGGCGTCCCAACGGGTATAGCTGGGCAGAACCAACGACGAATAGTAATCGCCTAGCCGATCGCCGACGTAAACCACGCCTAGACCGACGCCCAAGGTGCGGCACGCGTTATCGATCAGGTTATAGCGAGACCAGACGCTGGCCGTGTTGTAAGGTACGCCCAATGCCCGCTGGCCTTCGACGAACGGATTGGTGGGGTCGCTGAGCTGCGTGTCGGTATAGGCGTAGTTGGCCAGCAGGCTCCACTGCTGCGTCAAATTGCCCACGGCCGATAGCTCCACGCCCTGGCTTCGTTGGCTGCCAATCTGTTCCAGGCTGAAACCATCGCGTAGAAACACGGAGACGTTTTCCTTGACGATGTAGAACCCCGCGGCGGCGAGGGTCAGGCTCTCCGTCGGCTTCATCTTGATGCCGCCTTCCCAGATCTGGGCGAACTCGGGCTTGAGTGGCCCCGTCTCGAGATACGGCCCACCATTGGGCGGATCAAACGATTCGGCATGCATGGCGTAGAACGAGAGCTTTTCCGGCACCGGTTCGTAGATCAGGCCCACGCGCGGCGTACCGACATCGAACTGCTCGACGCTCTTCGTCGGGCCGAAGGCCGGCTGGAAAGATCGGTTGAAAATCACGTCGGCGTGATCGTAACGCACGCCAGCCAGCACCTTCCAATGCTCGGTCAAGTCAACCATATCCTGGAAGTAGAAGCCGTAGTCAGCTTGGTAGAAGGTCGAATCGAAGACCAGCGGCTGAAAGATGGGCGATGGCACGGTGCCGTAGACCGGGGCATTACCATTGATCCCCAGCGGATCGATGTATTGCAGCGAACTCGCGGCGTTGAACTTGTTTGAATTGAACCACCCCTCTTCCGTTCCGGCAACGATATGGTGGGTCATGCTTCCGATTTGCAGGTTGCCGGCGAGGTTCGCAGTGAGCGACTGGTACTGTTCGTTCAGTGGATCGATGTCCTGACGCGACCGGTAAAAGTAGCCGGGCGGCAGGGGCTGCACGAATTGCACACCCGGTAGCGGTGCCGCGGGGATCGTGGCCGACGACTCCGCGTTGTAAAACAGCGAATAGCCGCCGATCTTTACGGCCCAATCGTCGTCCAAGCGGTGGTTGAAAACGAGCGATTGCCGATAGTCTTGGAAATGTTGAAAATCGGTCGGCTCGCCCAGGAAGCGGCTGATAGGCATGGTCAATTGGCCGTTGATCGCGGCCACGCCGGTGTCGTAGCGACGCCGGTCGGTCACGAACTCGCCTTCCCAAGTGAGCGAAGTGTCGGAATCGATCAGCCAGGTGACCGCGGGGGCGACAAACGTGCTTTCGTTGTAGCCGAAGTCGCGGAAGCTGTCGCCATCTTGATAGGCCGCGTTGATGCGATAAAGCAACGATCCATCGGCATTCATTGGGCCGGTGCTATCGACCGTGTATCTTTGCAGCCCGAAACTGCCGAACTGGATGCCGGCCTCTTGCATCCGTTCGGGCAGCGGCTTCTTCGTGATCAAGTTTACCGTCCCCGAAGGCTGCCCGGCACCGTAGATCACCGAGGCGGGACCTTGCAGAATCTCAACTCGATCGACATTGGCGAAGTCGCGGGGCGTGAAGGTTGGATCGAGGAAACCGTCCTTGCGGTAGCTGCGCGAAGTGACCAGGAAACCGCGGAGAAAGAATGCATCGGCCCGCCGCTCGTCGTTTATCTTGACCGCGCCGGCCACATTGCGAAGTAGGTCGTCAACACGAATCACCTGTTGGTCGTTGAGCACGGCCTGGGGTATCACACTGACCGTAGCCGGGACATCCATTTGCGGCACGTTGATCAGCGTACCCGCAGTCGAGAAATCAGCCGAATAGCCCCGGGTCGGCGGGCTTTGGAAGATTGTGCCGTTGAGGATTGAGCCGGTGCCCGGTCCAGACGGTTCCGCCGCAGGCGTGGGAGTATCGCGCTGGCCGATAACTTCAGTCTCCGGCAGGCGCGGCGGCGAGGATTTTTCCGCAACATCGCTGGCAGGTTCCGCAGCCTGCAGGCTGGCCGCAAATACCAAAACGAACAAAAAGCTGGCAAGCGATCGCACCACGACGAACTCCCTGGCATGCATCCTATCCGGCACGGGACGTTAGGACCGTCGCAGAAATAACTGTCGCAAGAAAAGTAGCAGGCACACTCCGTGTGCCGTCTGCCCCCGCTCGGCGAGTGGGCAAAACACGACGGTTATTTCTGCGCCGGTCCTTAGAGGTCACAGCACCGTTACGATTCGATTTATCGTCGCGTTGCGACCATTCCGGGTATCGAAAGCCGTGGCGGGCCGAGTGACTGGCGGAGTTTGCGGCCGGAGTTTTCAGAACAAACGTCAGGGGCCGCACAGTTTAACAGATTTCCAAAAGCCTCTTCAATTCCGCGATGGGCAGCGCGAACACGCCCGGCTTGATCGGATAATACTCGCCGCCGGGATATACAACGAACCCTTGGGCCGGTTGAAGGTCGGCAAGTGCCGTCCAGAAGCCGCGACTGGGCTGGGGAGTCAGCGAGTACTTGACCTCGAGTGCGATTATGGGGTGCCGTCCGCCAGGTTCCAGCAGGAGATCAATTTCCGCGCCGGCGGCAGTTCGGTAGAATGATTTTCCCCAGGTTTCCGGCACGATCCCCAAAATCTGTTCGATCACCCAGCCTTCCCACGACGAGCCTACGGCCGGATGGCCCGTCAAATCATCGAAATCCTGGATGCGAAGCAGGGCGTGCAACAGGCCACTATCGCGCAAGTAAACCTTGGGAGTTTTCACCAACCGCTTTTTGGTGTTCGTGAAATAAGGGGTGAGTTGGCGCAGCATGAAGGTATCTTCCAGCAGGTCCAAATAGCGCTTCACCGTAGGCGATGAAATTGCCAGACTATTGGCAAGGGTACTGGCGTTCCAAAGTTGTCCATGCCAATGGGCAAGCATCTGCCAGAATCGCCGCAGGGCAGCCGCGGGAACGCCAACGCCAAACTGCGGTATGTCCCGTTCCAGATAGGTTTGGATGAGGTTGTTGCGCCATTGTATCGACTGGCTTTCCCCCATCGCCAAAAAGCTCCTTGGAAAGCCGCCGCGGAGCCAGAGTTTGCTCACATTTTCTTCGGTGGGAGAGACCTCCTGGAGCAGCAGGGGTGACAACTCATGGTACGCGATTCGCCCTGCCAGACTTTCGGATGCCTGCCGGGACAAGTCCGGCGACGCCGATCCCAGGAGAAGAAACTTCCCGTTACGCGAATCGGCGTCGGCCAATGCCCTGAGCAAAGGGAAAAGCTCCGGTTTGCGTTGTACTTCATCAACGATGACCAGGGAGCCAGCGTGCGATCGCAAGTAAAGCTCCGGGTCAGTCAGCTTGGCAAGATCGGAAGGAACCTCCAGATCGAGGTAAAGAACGGCCCGGGTTTGTCGCTCACCAAGGGCCTTGGCGAGGGTAGTTTTTCCGGTTTGACGGGCACCGATCAGACCGACGATGGGAAAATTCGCCAAGGACTGTTCGATGGTCTGCTGAAGCAATCGCGGTATCATCCTTGCAATTCTAACGTCTCGCGTTAAATTTGCAAGGATCCTGGCCTCGACGAAATGCTACCAGTGACAATAACCCGTAGCTAATCCGTACTTAACGGCCATGGGATCTGCGCACCCTTTTCTTGACTTCCTCCCACGACAAGCCTGTCGCGGGATTCTTCGAGAGGTTTGCCTTTCGTCGGGCCAACTCTTCAATTTGCCAGGGATGTACCGGAATAGCATTGGGTGTGCTAGCCAAATCATCCCAAAGGTCTTCAACTAATTGGAGTTTTTCGGGCGGCGTGAGGTCAAAGACAGAATCCAAGTTCTACCTCCAAGATTCCTGGGGACAAGACCATTCTTTATCAGTAGTTATTTTACACAGGATCGGGCAACCGTGCAACGCGGCCCTTGACAAGCCGGGGCGTTAATCCGGGGTTAATCCGGGCGGGGACACGAACCGTATTTAATCCGGGGACACGAACCGATATTGATAATTTAGGGAAGATTCTTGCTCCACCCGAGGCATCCATCGGCACGGCCCTTCCATTCCTGTCATGCCGCTGCCGTGCGTCGAGCCGCTGGCCACCCAGTTGAAATCCGAAATCCGAAGCTCAAAATCCTAAACAAATCGGAAATTTGAAATTCGGAATGACCAAAACACAGAGTCCCCCCGGTTTTGAACCTTTCCTCCCAGTCGGCCCGAGGACGGTACGCGCATACTGCGGGAGACACCCACCTTCAAACTGCAATCCACCCACCAGGATGTGGGTTTTTTGGCAGGCAACGTGCCACTGGTGGCTCCCGGAAGCGGGCGGGGGAGGGCGGCGATCACCGCCTCCCCCGCCCGCACATCTTTTACTCACCAGTTCCTATGGTTTATGTCGAGGTCTGTGAAATCATTTTTCCGATCCCTCGGGCACTTGACAAGGGCAATAACGGTGATGAAAATAAAGCTCATCGCAATATTTGAATCCCAATCAGGGCTGGAATTGACTTTTTTAATGAAATCTCTGGTCTGCTGATTTCGCCTGGTGTCCTAGCCGGATTGCACGGCCGGAAGGGTTAACCATTCCCTGAGG
>JBAWVO010000114.1:0-18330 GCA_037147235.1 Planctomycetota bacterium
TCTCTTTCGTGTCATTTGTGTGTTTCGTGGTTCTTCAAGAGTGTTTTGAATAGTTCCTAAGCCCCTAAGCCCCCTAAGTCCTAAGTTCCTAATCCCCAGCCTCCAGCCCCTTCTGCCATGAAGATCCTCGTAGCCAACCTCGGTTCGACAAGCTTCAAATACCGGTTGTTCGACATGGACAGCCAGTGTCAGCTTGCGCGCGGAGGCATTGAACGGATTGGCTCGCCCGAGAGCCGCTGCACGATCCAGATTGGCGACTACAACCAAGATCTTTCGGTCAAGGCAGCCGATCATGTCGAGGCCGTCCAACACGGTCTAAGCCAACTGACCGACGCCACGCACGGATGCCTTCGCGATGCGTCGGAAGTGTCCGCCATCGCCTTCAAAACAGTCCATGGCGGACGCTATAGCGGAGTGCAGCGGGTTACGCCCGACGTACTCGCGGCGATGGAGGAAATGTGCGGCGTTGCCCCGGCACACAATCCGCCGTATATCGCCGCCATGCGACTGCTGGCCGATAAGCTGCCGCAAATTCCGATCGTGGCCGCTTTTGAAACGGATTTCCATACAACGATCCCGCAGTACAACCAGCTCTATGCCATTCCTTATGAATGGTCAGAATCCGGCTGCGTCCGTCGCTGGGGATTCCACGGGGCCAGCCACCGTTACATCGCCGGACGAACGGCCGAGTTGCTCGGTCGCACGGACCTGCGGATTATCTCCTGTCACCTGGGCGGTTCCAGCTCGCTGTGTGCCATTCGCAATGGCCAGAGCGTGGCCACGACCATGGGCATGAGCCCGCAGAGTGGTCTGCCGCAGAATAACCGGGTGGGTGATTTTGATCCCTTCGCCTTGCCGCGGATCATGCAGCAGACCGGCAAGTCGCTCACGGAAGTGCTGTCGATTCTGGCCAACCAGAGCGGTTTGCTGGGCATCAGCGGCGTGAGCACGGACTACCGCGATATTGCCGAAGCAGCCGGCAATGGCAATGTCCGGGCGAAGCTGGCATTGGACGTTTACGCCGCCAGCGTGCGGCATTACCTGGGGGCCTACCTAGTCGAACTGGGTGGGGCCGATGTCCTTGTTTTTACCGGCGGCATCGGGGAAAACCGAAACCATCTGCGGACTGCCGTTTGCCACAACCTTGCCGAGTTGGGCATCGTACTCGATCCGGTGGCCAACCAGCAGGCCCGCGGCGAGGTCTCGATCCACGCCTCGCAGAGCCGCGTGCAGATTTGGGTCATGCCGACCAACGAAGAGTTGGTCGTGGCTCGATTAGCCGCCAAGTTGTTAAAGGAATCTCACTCTTCCCTTGCGGGAGAGGATCGGAGTGAGGGGAAGGAATAGAAAACCATGATGATCGCCAAAGTTACCGGTTCGCTTGTTGCCACTCAAAAGGTTGAGACGCTGGTCGGCCATAAGCTGATGCTGGTCGAGCCTTATCGGCTCGATCCGACCACGCGCAGCAGCTTGGTAACCAGCGGCCGTGTGCTGGTAGCGGTCGATACCGTCGGTGCCGGCGAGGGCGAGATGGTACTCATCACGCAAGGCTCCAGTGCCCGCCTGACTCCGGAAACAAAAACATTGCCCGTGGACACCGTGATTATTGGTATTCTCGATACGGTCCACGTGGCGCAAACGTGTGTGTACAACAAGGAACAGAAATCCTAGCGACGGATCGCGCTGGTCTTGCCGGAAGCCCTCACCCCGCCCCTCTCCCAAACTGAGAGGGGGATATTAGGAAGCCCTCTCCCAAAAGGAGAGGGAGATATTCAATGGTCTCGATCGACGAAACTCTGATTCGTAGTGTTGTTGAGCAGGTACTGTCACGGATGGGCGGCACGATTCCGCCTTCGTCCAACGGCAGCAAGCAAGGTCGCTTCGGCCTGTTTACCGACGTACCCAGCGCCGTGGCTGCGGCCCGCGAGGCGTTTGAGCGACTTTCCGGCATGACGATCGAGGATCGCCGCCGCATCATCCAGCACATCCGCCGCATCTCGATTGAGCAATGCGTCGAGCTTGGCACGATGGAGATGGAAGAGACGAAGATCGGCCGCTTGCAGCATAAGATCGAGAAGCTCAAGACTCTCGGCGAACGCGCCCTGGGGGTCGAGTTTCTCCGCAGCGAAGTGTTTAGCGGCGATCATGGTCTGACGGTGATCGAACATGCCCCCTTCGGAGTCATCGGCGCGATCACGCCCGTCACGCACTCGCTGCCGACGATTACCGGAAACGCCGTGAGCATGATCGCGGGCGGCAACACGCTTGTCGTCAATCCGCATCCCAGCGGCAAGAAGGTCGCGGCCGAAGGTGTCCGCCGCTTCAACGAGGCCATCTATCGTGACTTGGGCATCGATAACCTGATTTGCGTGATCGTTGAACCGACGCTGGAAACGGCCGACGCCCTCTTCAAGCATCGCGACATCGCCCTGATCTGCGTTACCGGCGGGCCGGCCGTCGCACGTGCTGCCATGCAGCAAACGAAGCGCGCCGTGGTCGCCGGGCCGGGCAATCCGCCCGTAGTTGTCGATGAGACCGCCGAACTCGATCGCGCCGCTCGCTCGATTATTACCGGGGCCGCCTACGACAATAATCTGTTGTGCATCGCCGAGAAGGAAGTTTTTGTCGTCGAGTCGGTCTTTGATGCCATGATGTCTGCCATGGAGCGGGCCGGGGCCGTGCGGCTGTGTGCCAAGGAAATTGACGCTCTGACGAAGGTCGCCATCACCAGCGTGGGCGAAGGTGCCCACAAGCATGACGTGGCGGCCAAGGATTTTATCGGCAAAGACGCCGCCGTGCTGGCCAGGGCGATCGGCAAAACGATTCCCGCCAATATCGAAGTGATCTTCGGCGAGACGGACGAATCCAATCCGTTCGTGCCCGTCGAACAGATGATGCCCTTCCTCCCTTTCATCCGCTGCCGGAACGTGGACGAGGCGATCGCGAAGGCCAAGGAAGCGGAGCATGGTTTCCGCCACACGGCCATCATTCATTCGACGAACGTAAACAACATGACCAAAATGGGCCGTGCGATGGACACGACGCTGTTTGTCAAGAACGGTCCGTGCATGGCGGGACTGGGACTCGGCGGAGAGGGCTATACCTCATTTTCCATCGCCACGCCCACCGGCGAAGGCGTGACCACGCCGCTGACGTTCACCCGCGAGCGTCGCTGCTCGATGATCGATAACTTGAGGATTTTGGGAAAGTAGTAGAGGCATCTTTGCCTGTGTAATGCAAACGCAGGCTGGAAACCTACGCTACGAAGGAACAACCATGTACTACGGCCGTGTTGTCGGAAGCGCAACCTCGACGGTGAAGCATCCTTCCATGGAAGGCAGCAAGTTGTTGTTGGTCATGGCACTCCAGGCCGACGGCCACACGCCCGAGGGCGATCCGATCCTCGTGGTTGATCGGCTCGGCGCGGGACATGACGAAGCGGTAATGGTCACCAGCGACGGCATCGGCACCCGCGAGATTCTGCATAGCAAGACCTCGCCGGTCCGTTGGTCCGTGATGGGATTACCCGATACGAAATTGTAGTCGGTCAGGCTTTCCAGCCTGACACCGTCCGGTCAGGCTGGAAAGCCTGACGTACTTTGGTTGGTATACGAAATAACCAGAACTATGGCAACTGCATCGACGGAAGACATTCAGCGCATCGTGCGCGAGGTGATGGCGCAATTGGAACTCGGTTCCAAGAGTGCCGTTGCATCCGTCGTGGAGTTGCAAGAGCCGCCTGCCGCTTTGCGGCCCCCTAGTGCTGGTCTAACATTAACTCCGCGTTTTTGTGGTGCGGCCGTCCCGGCTGCACGGGCAGGCGAGACGCCTGCACCCCAAGTTGTTTTTGGTCAGCCCTCTAGTGCCAGCGACCTATTTGTCGATTCCCGTGTGGTCACGCTCGAATTGATCGCCGGCCGCTTGACGGGAACAAAACAACTGATGGTATTACCGGGTGCCCTGGTCACCCCCGCGGTTCGTGACGAGTTGCGGCGCAAAGGCGTCCTGCTCGTTCGTGGAAGCACTGTGGCGACGGTGCGCAAAGAGCTTCTCGGCGTGTTGCTGGTCGTTGGCCTATCGCGGCACGACCCGACCGCTGCGGTGCAGACGCTCACGCAGTTGGGCATCCGCATACAAACAGAAACCTCGGATTGCATGATCGCTTCGACCGACAAGCTGGCTGCCGCAGTTGCCCCTGGGCAAACGCTCGGCTTGCTCTGGACGCGACACACGGCCGTCGGCCTTTGTCTGGCCAACCGTCACGCCGGCGTCCGTGCCGTTTTGGCGACGAATGTATCGGCTACCGCGGCAGCCGTATCTGCCGTGGGGGCCAATCTGTTGGTCGTTGACCCGACGGTCGGCACCGCTTACGAAAAGAAACAGATACTCCGCGACTTCTGCCTCGGCGGAATTCGCCAATGTCCGGAAGCATTGAAAGAAAGATTGGGGAGATAGTAGGGAGAGCTTGGAGCTTAGTACTTAGTTTGTCGCCCCTAACTCCCCCTAACTCCTAACTCCCTAAGCCCTAACCACCATGCGTATTGCAGACGTCATCGGCACCGTAACCCTGAACCGCGCGCACCCCAGCGTCCTTGGAGCGACGTGGAAGCTGGTCGTGCCTTTGTCGTGGGATAACCTGTTGGGCAAATCGGACGAGCCGGTGGAAGAGGTCGTCATGTTCGACGAACTTGGTGCCGGGCTTGGCTCGCGAATCGCCCTGAGTGAGGGCCGCGAGGCCGCCATGCCTTTTTTCCCCGCAGTGAAACCAATCGACGCCTACAACGCCGCGATTCTCGACACCTTTCAGGTTGAGATTCCGGAAGATTTGAAACCAAAGTAGCAGGCACACTCCGTGTGCCGTCCGCTTAAACCATGTAATGGGTGGGTCACAATGCTGACCCACCAAATACTCTCAAAAAGGTAAAAATTATGCTCAATATCCACAAGATCAAGCAAGAGATTTGCGAAATCGGCGACCGCCTTTACAAGAAAGGATTTGCCGCCGCCAACGATGGCAACATCACCTATCGCGTCAGCGAGAAGGAAGTCGTTTGCACGCCCACGATGATCTCCAAGGGTTTTATGAAGCCGGACGATCTGTGCGTCGTCGACATGGAAGGCAATCAGCTCTCGGGCCGGCGGAAACGCACGAGCGAGGTCATGCTCCATCTGGCCATCATGAAGGAGCGGCCGGAAATCAAGTCGGTTGTCCATTGCCACCCGCCGCACGCCACGGCTTTTGGCGTCGCCCATGAGCCGGTTCCGCAATGCGTGTTGCCCGAGGTCGAGATATTCTTGGGCGATGTGCCGATCACCAAGTACGCCATCCCAGGCGGCCAGGAGTTCGCCGACACGATCCTGCCCTTCGTAAAAAAGTCGAATGTCATTATTCTGGCCAATCACGGCACGGTGAGCTTCGGTGAGACGGTCGAACGCGCCTACTGGTGGACGGAAGTTTTGGACGCCTACTGCCGTATTCTCATGCTTTCCAAGGGCCTGGGCCGCGTGAACTACTTCACGGAGCCGGAGGCAAAGGGTCTGTTGGATCTCAAAACCCAATGGGGCATGCAGGACCCGCGGACAGAAATCAAAAACTGCGACATCTGCGCCAACGACGTCTTCCGCGACAGTTGGAAGGCGACGGGCGTGGCGCAGACTGCGTTTGTCCCGCCAACTTTCAAGAACAACGGCTCCAACAACGGCAGTGCCGCGCCGGCTGCCGGTATCGCGGACCAAGATGCCCTGATCCGAGCCATTACCGACCGCGTGTTGGCGGAGTTAAGCAAGCGGAAGTGAGCCCATTCTCCAAAGTCTTCCTGAGAATCGCCTTCAAGAAGTGTTAGACTTTGCGCGGTTCCTGAGTATTCAGGATGACCGCGAAGACTGGCAGGAGTTCGGTAGGAGGCAATTGGCTCACGCCTTCGGCGAAGACGAGCCGGAGTATGGCTTGGCTGACATTCGACCGGAACTTGAATCATGCACCCTTTCTCCCTCGAAGGCGACAGCGGTGGCAACCTACACCTCGGCGCACAAGATCGTGCATACGCACGTCCGTCGCCGGGTCCGTCGGTGGTTACGGCGAAAGTTTGAATCGAATGGACAGGGATATGACCAGTATCCGGAGCGTGAGCTTGGATTGCTGAACATTCGCAAACTTCCTCGTCGCTACTCGTGGGCGAAACCATGAACCTTCCCGGAATTCACTTCTTCAATTCTAAGCGCATCGCCGATCCGTCAGGCGAGCGGAGTGCAACCGTGGCCGTAGCCGCTCACCACAGTCGTTGTTCACAGAAGCCCAGCAAGTCGAGAAGATGGTCGCCGCATTTCGGTAGGGAAAAGAATGTGATGATCTGCGTAGCGTTGGACAGTCCAGTTAACGCCATGCTTCCGGCGTAGTTCGGCAAAGGGAGTGGCAGAAACGATGTAAGCCGTGACTTCCTGAACCGGGCAACCGGGAGCTTGAAGCAAATCGTTAAGGTGCTTTCCGATTTCCATCGCAAGCTGGACCTTGTTATTGATGTCTGGTGCATCGTCCTGACGCATTCCGTGGGGCTCGATGAACACAAGCCGTTGCGTACCATCCGCTTTGCGATGCCAGAGGATAAAGTCCGGGTAAAACCCCTCCGACTCAAAAAAACCAACGCCCTTTCCCCTGCTCAAATTGCGCAACAAGTAGATACTCTCGCCGGCGTGGGCCGTTTCAGCATTTGCCAACCAGTAGTCGCGCAACATCTCGACAAACTCTTGTTCACTGGCCGTGAGCGAAAGCGGGGCGATCGTGAGTTGTTGTTTTTCCGCGGCATTCGGCGTTGCAGAATTGACTTCAGCATCCAACACCAGCGGTTGGTAAAGATGCTCCCCGAAATTCGCCACCGCCATGACCGCCTCTCGGCCAGTCCAGTTTTGCTTTGGACACTGGGCGATGAGCGCTTGCAAGTCGCGTATGAATTGGGGGGCAACGGACGCCAGTTTCTGCGGCACGCGCACCTTGTAGGTGAACTTGTAGTTCGGATGATCTTCGCGGAGTGCCGACAACGTCATGTTGTGCGTCTCCCACGTTTGCTGGGCACGGCGGTAAATCCGGTCGAACGCACCCTTCAGCAAATCAAAAACGGCATCTTCCCAGCGGCGGCGGGCCGTCCAGGAATCCGACCGGTGATATTCCGCGTCCGCCTGCACCATCATCTCGGGCGCTTGCGCCTTGAGCAAGGCACGGACATCCGCTGCGCTGAACCCCATGTTGTCGCAGCCCTGCTCGCGAGCATATCGGCACAACCGGACATAGAGCGTATTTTGGTTCACGAAAGGGAACCAAGGGCAGTCGGCTAGCGTCATTGCCGCGGTGCTTGCCTGAACTGCGGCGGTCCCCGTTTCGTCGCTTTGCAAATCCTCGAACCGTGTCTCGCGGCGGACCGTGATCGTGCGGCGCGACGGCACATTGCCGAGATAGGAAGCTTCGAGCCGAATCGCTTGCTCCCGCTTGAATCGTTCTTCGCCAGGCCAATTCGGCAGATGCAGCGTCGGCGGATTCGGCTGATCGATCGTCCGCCACAGTTCCAACTCGAACTCGATGAACCCTCCGCCATCCACGCCTTCGCGATCAATCGTCTCCCGAAACTTCTGCATGTACTTCGCGTCAATCGCGAATACGAACAGGCGTTCCAAAAGGGGAAGGCACACCGGATGGACATAGCCCGTGAGATGCTTCGACCGCTTGAGCAAACGATGCAACCCGAGCAACCGCACGCCCCGGCCGAAAAGCTGGATGATTTCCGAGCCTTCGCTCTTGCCGATGTTGATCAAGCCCATCGCACTCACGCGCCAACTCGACCAGCCTTCGATGAACTTCTTCGCGCCCAGGAGGAAATTGACGGGCGATCCCGGGTCATCAATTCGCGGAAACCAGGCGTCGGCCAGATGGTCTTCGGACTGCTCGATGCCGGTATCCGTGGGGATGGCGTTGGTCAAGTCGGGCGCCTTGCCGATGTAGACCAGTCCGAACGGCCGCTGGCCCTGGTCCTCGGACCCGCGCAAGGCGATTTCATTCTCGTTGCCCTTGATCCGATGCACCACCAGACCGCCGCCGCCCGGGGAATGCAACACATGGGCAGCAAACCATTCAAACATCCCGGCCCCGGTCGTGATCCCCGCCGACGCCCAATAGTCCCTTGCTTCCTTCAACGACAGGCCATGCCCGCTGCTGTCGATCGGCGTGGTGCTGCCAAGCAGTGCGTCGAGCGATTGCACCGTCCAACCGTTTTCGTTTCGCAGGAAACGGTGGAAGAAGTTAAGTGCGGAAAGGACGTCCGCACGCGTTATTTTGCCATCCTCGGTCAGTTTCCCGTTGCCTGAGGCAATCTCGCGGCCCACCATCAGCGCCAGCGGCGCGGCCAGGTTGTAGTTCCCCAGCGCGGTGCGGTTGTTTCGGTAGGCATGGCATTGCGCGGCGAACACGAACACCCCGGCGAGCAGCGACCATGTTCCAGTCTCCGCCTCGACTCCGGCGCTGTTGAGCACCGTGAAATCCTTGCCGAAACCGTCGTGCAGGAACCACTTGTAGGAATAGTCGAAACAGACCGCCGCGCCGTACTCATCGCGACGCGCACGCTGATCGTCGTCGTCGCCGGCGAAGGCCTGTTGGAAGGTGGCCGAGTACTCGAAGACAAAGCCTTCGTCGCCCGCCAGCGCTTCGCGGATTTGGCGCTGGACCCCCTCCTCGCTCTTGGATCGGTGCCCTTCATCCACGAAGACCAGATTCCGGCCGGAAAACGCGGCCGGCTCGATGCGCGTGCCCCGGTCCTTCTTTTCCGATACAAAGCGGCTGATGGGAATGATTTCAATCGTGTGTGGGTTGTCCGCGGAATCCCGCTGCCGCCCGGCATCGAACAATCGACACGGCAGGCCGGAGACTCGAAGCTCCCGCTGGTGTTGCTCGCTCAGGTCCGGGCCGGGAGTAATCAGCAGGATGTTTGAAATCGGCTGGCTGCCGTTGTAGTGGAGAAACTGAAGATAATTGATGTGCAAGAGCAGCGTCTTGCCCGACCCGGTCGCCATCATGAAGGCCAGTTTCCGCAGAGACGCCTCGCTGAATCGCGGGAAATCCCGCCAACCGGCGGACCTCGTCCTTCGCACGAAGTCGTTCAGTTCCTTGCAGAATTGTTTCGGCCCCCTGCTCAGGCGGTCGAGCACCCGCTCGGCATAGAGCAGCGCCAGCGTTTGGAAGTAGCGCAGCGTCAGCGGCTCGCCGCGGCGCACGTTGATCCGGTGGAGATGGGAGCGGATGTTGGCGTCATAGCGATTGATGTCGGTATCGCTGACCCGCTTGTCGGCGAGGTCCGTCAACGTCGAGGCGACATAGGAAAGGCCGTCCGTGCCGTAGCCTTCCTTGCTTTCCTTCAACGTCGACAACAGCACCCGCGTGGCCGCCTCGCCGCGCGGGTCATCCACTTCGGCTACATCGCGGTGAAAACCGAACTCGGCGTGGAGAAAACGCAGCAGGAACAGGCGTTGTTGCAGCGTCTCGCCCTGCACCCTATGCGTGGCACGAGTGGCGGCGGTGCGGCGGCGATTCGATCGGCGGGCGGCAGCCATGCTAGGAAACGCCTCCTCCGTGCATCCGGCTCTTGAATTCGGCATCCAGGCTATGGTGGCCTTCGATGGCGCTCGCGCCGTTCACGTAGATCCGCGTCGCCGCGGGGGCCAGCGTCTCGTGCTGCGCGCGCCACCAGTCCGCCTCCAGCTTCAATTGCGCCTCCGTCCACCCCCGGCACGTTCGCCAAAGCACGGCCACTTCGGTGCCGTCCTCGTGCAGCGTGCCCGTGTAGATGAGATAGGATACGCCCTCCCGCTCGGTGCGGAAGCGCCGTCGCGTATGCAGGCCGATGAGATAAGCAAAGGTCTCCGGCAAATCGGGCTTCACCGTCACGGTGCCCGTTTCCCGCCGTAACGTCAGCGTATAGTCAAAGGGCGAGTCGAGCTGCTCCACGGCCAGTCGCGTAGGGCAATCCTTGCTCTCCCAGTCCAGCGCGTAGCGCAACTCGTAGTCGCGGCGGAAGTCCAGCCCGAGCTTTTCGCCGGGGACCGCAGTGGTGTCGAATTCAATGTTGTCCAACGCGTCTTCGTAGCTTTCCAATCGCAGAACCTTCAGGCAGTGCGACACGCCGTTGTAGGGGTTGCTTGCATCCTTCGGAATTGCCAGGGGTTTTGGTATTCTGTCGTTCCAGTCTTCCGAGAAGACTACTTTTTGCAGACGCGGCTTGAGTACCGTGTCGAAATAGTCCGCCATTTCTATCAGGATGTACTTGCGGTTTCCCTCGTCCGACCTGTTCAAACCGATCACCGCGTGTGCGGTCGTCCCTGATCCTCCAAAAAAGTCCAAGACGCATTCGTCTGACGCGAGAGTAAGCCCCGTGACCCAAACGCAGTCTTGGACGGCAAACGGGGACTTCGCAAACGAGAATGCCGCGGACTCGCCAAAAAGGTTGGTTAGCGTAGAACTGCCATGTTCGCGCGCGGCATATACGTTCTTGTCCCACCAAGATCTTGGCAAAACGCCATCCGACGGTGTGTGTCGCCGGTGAATTTGGACTCCGCCATCTTTTGAGACCCGAACCTCAAGGTCACCGATTTGCATGGCCGCGGAAATGTGATTAAGACTCCAAACCCGGTCTCTCCCTTTTTCGTCTCGCGGCCAAATAACGACCTCGTCGGCAGCGGGCTGTTCAAGTAGATTCCAAGTCTGCTGTTCTTTGTTCCAGTTCATTCGTGGGATTCGTAGGTTCCTCTCGGCAACCTTAACGAAGATGGGATAAAACTGCTTGGGGCGTAGCGACCGGTGCGTCACGGCACCGCCGTCCTTCCGGAAGTTTCGCCAGTCGACGTGAGCGCCGTCTTCCTGGGTAAACCTTGCAAGTTGCTTTTCTGTTCGTGGGAATCTCGACAGCACCGCGTTCTCGTGTGCCCGATAGAAAAATGCGTACTCATGGCAAATTGAGAACCCCTTGACGGTCGATCTTCCGGAAGGATTGTTTCGGATCACAGCAACTCCAAGTTGGTTCTCCCGCCCAAAAACGCAATCGAGCAGATACGCAAGTTCGTTAACCTGATAGTCATCGATTGTAATGCAAATAACACCATCATCCGACATAAGGGCTCTTGCGCCCGCAAGACGGTTCTCAATCATCGAAACCCACGTCGAGCTTCGATAACCATTCTTATAGCAAATCGGTCCGGCATCGGTGTTGTAGGGTGGATCTGCGTAAACCGACTTCATCGCCCCATGGTACTTTGCTCGCAAGAAACCTAACGCATGATAATTATCCGAGTGGATAATGGTTCCATCTATCCGCTCGTCGATGTTCTCGATCCCCGCGAGAATCCGCTCAACCAAAAAGGGATCATAGGCCGAGCACTTATCGGCGTTCTTCAGTCCGGTGTCGAGCATGAGGCTGGGATAAGTTTCAAGCATTTGGCGCGTGTATGGCTTGGGAGTGACGAGGTCCACGGGCCATTTTGAAATCTTATAAAGATCCTCCCATTCCTCCCATTGGCGGTCGTTGGCGAGGATGGCGGCATAGACTTCCTCCTTAATGTTGGCCGGAATACGATCGAGCGTGAGACACCACGACGTTTCCAGGACGAATTTCTTCTTCTCGAAGAGCGACTTCTGGAAGTCCTCGAGCTGGCTGACGAAATCGATGATCTCGGCGCCGAGTCGCTTCACCGCGTCCAGCAGGCGGAAGGTCGGCTCCGCTCGCTGCTCCCCGGCGGCGAGCAGGTTGTCCAGATTGAGCACGACGCTCTTGAGGAAGTAATCGAGCTCGCCCGAGAGGAAGCGGCGCAAGTCTTTATGGATGAAGAAGTCCGACTCGTTCTTCACCGCCCAACGGTTCAGGTGATGCCGGAGAAGTGGCACCACATTCCCATCCTTGTCGCGCACCTCTCGTCTCGCGGCATCCCTCGTGGGGGCCATCATTGCCAAGGCAAGTTCTTGTACGCATGCAACCGTCGGGTGTTCGTTGAGCGTTTTGATGGTGCGGGCAATGACACTTTCCCGCAGCTTCGCCTCCAGCTTGCCGGTAAGCTGCGATTCCTCCTCCGGCGTCAATCCCCGGTAGTGAAAAGGCAGCATGAGCGTGGCCGTGACCTCCGACCATTGCACCTTGTCCGCCACCAGCAGATTGAACTTCTTCTTGGTGTCCTTGTTGTTGTTCGCCGGGAGGTCGGCGTCCGTGAGGCGGAACTCGATGGTGAAGCTGCGTCCGCCGGCATTCGCCTGCCAGCGGTAGTGCGTGAAACGCTCGCCGGTCTTGATGTAATACTGGTCCTTGTTGGCCCAGTGCAGAACGACTTCCTCGCCGTCCCAGGGAATCGCGTAGGTATCTCGCCCATCCGCCGCAAAGGAGCGACGACGCTTGGGGATGAAATCGCCGCTGTCGTAGTAGCGGGAAAAAAAGTCGTAGAGGTGGTTGTAGGTTTGGGCCTCCATCTCCTCGCCGCCGCGCGGGGCGCACTTGTCGGCGATGGCTTTCAGCTTTGAATATTCCCTTCCCTTGGCAATCCCCTTGAGCGCCTCGTTGACGATGGCGCCGTCTTCATCAATGCCGCCGGGGTCCATGTCCACCAGTTGGGATTTGAGAATGGCGAGGCGGTCGAGCAGGCCATCGTCGGCCGTCTTCTCGGCAATTTCCAGGATTTGCCGGGCACGTTTTGGCAATTCGTCATTCAGCCATTTCTCCATGCGCTCGCGGCGCAGGTTCATGATGCGGTATACGCCGAAATCGAGGTCGGCGTGCTCGAATTGGAACAGTTCGCGGAGGAGCGACTGGAATTTGCCGAGTGGCGTTTGCATTGTCAAAAAATCACTCTAGTGCGCGAAAATGGGAGGTTGTGCCAAGAGGTTCGGAAAGGGGCGACTACGAGGCCAGCGGACATGAAACGCGTTGAAAACTTTTTTTTCGGGGCCCTGCGGCTGCAAGTCTGACAACAGGTAAATTGAGTATATCGTAATTCGCATGGCTGTACGAGGCCCGGAACCGGATGCCGGCCGGAAGCGAGCCCTGTTGTCAACCAATAGAAATGTCTCCTGTTTCGCGCCAATAGAAACGTCCCATTACTATAGTGGCATATACGCAACCTAAAAGTGGCTCCCTCCACAAGGTGATCGCTCGCGAGCCGCAGCCAGCAATTCAGCAATTTCGGGGACACATATCTGCTGTCTTGGGAGCATGGCAAGATTTCAAAGCTTTCGATCCCCTATGCTCGACGCGATCGAAATCAGTTCACAGAACTGACCGTATTCGCGATGACGACCCAGTACTTAATATCGGCAATGCCATTCAGACTCACGGCGGGCCGTCCTGGAGAATGGCGTTTTGGATGGTGTAAAGCCCGCCCTGCCAGCCGTAGAATTTGAAACGTTGCGGTTCGTCGAGAAGTTTTTTTTGTGCAGGATCGGTGATGGTGACAGGGCCAAGACGGAAGCCGTCCACCGTCCCGGAAATCGTGTCGTTGTCGCGCTGCAGGGCCAGTTTGTAAGTTGTCCCAGCCGTCCACTTCGGATCGCCGTAGGGAGTGAGACCGATTGCCATGCCTTCCAACGGATACCAAACCAGGCGGGAGCCCAGCGGCGAGACCTCCACAGCAAAGCCTCCGCGGTAGAGCGGACGGGTGGAAGGTGACAAAAACAGATACGCCCACGCCTGCTCGCCCCTTCCTGTGATTTCGGCCCTGAGTCCGCATTTCTTCCCCAGCGCGTATTCGATCACGGGAGCGACTTCGGTGAAGCCGGGGATACGCGACACGCCAAAACGGAAACTGTTCCCCATCCGTTTTTCCCAGGGGACATGACAGGCGAGGATCGAGTTGCGCTTTTTACTCATGCTATACCAAGCCCGGCGCGACCAGGAAGGTCTTGCCATTGTACTGGTGGCGGATCTCGCCGCCGCCGTAGGTGTCGTCGGCGTTGATGTGGAGAAAGCCGGCTCCGAATCCGCCATAATATGGGGTGTCATCCACCACGCCGTAATCTCCCCTTCCCAGCACGCCCGACACCTGCGGCGTCTTGGCCGCGAAAGTGGCCGGGATGGAGGACAGCATCGTAACGGCAACAATGAGGCAGGCCGCATGGCGGCGTGTGGCGTGGTCTTTCATCGGGCTTCTCCTTTGATGGTTTCCGGTAGTATGGATTGGAACTGATACTCTTTCGTCTGATTTCCTGACTTTTACCGCCGGCCGTGCCGCTTCGCTGCGGAGATGGAGATGGGGTGACTAACGCAGGTTAGCCAAGCTGCCGTTGGTCATTTCGCTATTCTCCCGCTCTCTCTTTTCCAGATGATACCGAACCAATCCTCCGGGCCCGGATCGAGGAGCCGCCCTTGCGGGTAAACTTCTCGACCGCCCCCACATTCCCTTCGACGACCCAGTAGTTGACGTCGGCCAGACCGAGATTGTCGGGGTCATAGATATTAAATGCCGTGGCCTGCCATTCGTTGCGGATATCTGTCTGCCCCTTCCCGGCAATCTCCATATCCAGTTGTTCGATCGAAAAGCCGTGCTTGCCCGTCACCGAGATGGCGTGGGTGCAACGTTGCGCACCCACCCGGCCAAAGCGGGAGGCATGGTATGCGGACACAAATTCCAAGCCGTTGATGTTGGAGGCCAAATTGATGTTGTCCCCGTCAGTGTGCTCGTTGACAAGGATGCCGGTATGATATCCGGTCACGACCACGTTCCGCAGGATGGTTAATGCGGCGTTATTACACGCCGGAGTGATCAGGCCGCTGGTGCCGTGGGTCGGTTTGGAGGCCTGCACGTTGTACACGCCGGTGTTGACGAACACGTTTTCGATCTTGCATTGCAGGGCGTAGTGCAGGTCGATGCCTCCAATGCCCGGATCGTCATCGGTCCGGACATCCAAATTCTTGATGACCACATTGACCGCCGAGAATCCTCCGTAAAGGGACTTGGGCGAACTACTGGCCGAGATGACCGCGGGGCCTGATTTGGACAGGCTCTTAACGATCGTGCCGTTATTCTGCAACGGAAATGCCCCAATCGTCCCAAAAATTGGTGTTGGTTCTCCTTCACCCACGATTTCCACGGTAATCCAACTCGGTATAGGTTTCGAGACTGCGGGGATCAATATCCGCCCGCGATATACGCCGGCCGGTAGGTACATGCGTCCGCCTCCGGCCTCGATTACCGCCGTCAGGCATGACGAAAACGCTTCGGAGTTGTCCGTCTTGTCGTCGCCCACCGCTCCGTATTTAAGAACATTGAACACCCGCGCATTCACGGCGTCCGCGCGGTATTCGCAGCGCAGCTTGTTCAGTTCCCCCGCGGAAACGGTCGGGACGAAAGACGGCATCGCCATGGCGGCGACCAGGAAGGCCGTAAAGCGGCGGGTAACGTGGCTTATCATTTGGATTCTCCGTGGGCGGGTAGAAGCGGGTTGGCGGCGTTACCGATCAGAAACCTCTCTTTTCGACAACCGGAACGAATGCCATTCTACACTCCGCGCTTGCAATCGCCACAAAAGGGCTGGCAAAATCCTGCGATTCAAATTGTTTGCCAGTCAAGAAAAACCGCTGGTTTTCTGACTTTTTAACGGCGGCCGAGCCGCTTCGCTGCGGAGGAGGGTGTGACCGCCGCAGGTCGCGTTCCCAATCCTCGACGTCAGCGGCCTGGCCGACCACCGCCCGATGAGTCGGACGGACAACTTTACGCACAACATGGCCGAACTTACCGGATCTGCGGTCTTGATTGGCAAGAACGGTGTGAACCGGCTAGGTTAGGGGTGATCCCGGCCCGTCTAGCCGCTGCGAAAGCTGAATAGTTGCGTTCGCACATCGGACGATTCAAAGAAAGTGTTGTAGCTAACGGTCGGCACGTAAATTGACCGGCTTCTGAAGATACAACCGTCAGATTTAGTACAAACGATGCGTGTCCAAGAGAAAATTGGATGGAAAAGCCAACTTCCTCGGTTAACGCAAGCTATATGATACTTGGAAGGGTGTGTTGCCTCTGGGCAATACTAGCAAAATCTGCCGCTCTCTAGACCAAGACCAATGACTTGTACAGCGATAACAGATATGAACAAACATCCGCAACGTCAGGGCCTGTGCATGTGGCGGACTTGGGGGTTTATGTTTGCCGTGCTGACAGGCACACTGTCAACGATTATCGTCTTCATGGTCGCGCGTAATGTCGAATTGAACACGTTCAAGATGCAGTTCGACCAGGATGCTATTGTGCGGAGCCAACTCATCATTCAGCGGGTTACCGAGAATATCGGTGACGTTCGCAGCATCCGTAATTTTATTGATGCTTCGGGGGAACTAGAACGTGGGGAGTTCCAGGTATTTACGTCACCGATCTTAGCTGATCGGCCCGAACTACTCTTCGTCGAATGGGTACCGCGTATTGCTCGTAACCAACGAGCGACATGGGATGAAAAGCAACGAAGGACTGGGACGGGGAAAATTCAGATCAGCGATAAGTCTCGATGTGGAGAACTAGTTCCGGCTGGCGACCGAGAATATCACTACCCGATCACGTTTGTCGAATCTGCAAAGCAATGCGATCAGGTAGCCGGATTGGACATCGGGGTAGATCCCTATCGTCATGCTGCCATGAAGCGAGCATGCGATACGGGAGAAGCTACGATTACGGAACGCTTTCCGAAGCTACAGATGAACGATGGCCAATTCGACTTCCTCGTGGTAGTACCAGTGTATCAAAAGGAGAAACCTACTGTTACCGTCGGGCAACGTCGAGTAGCCCTGCAAGGATTCGTTATCGGAGGAGTTCTGGCGGAGAAACTTCTGCGGGTCGCCATGAACACCACACCACCGATCGGAGTTACAGGTGATCTACTGGACCTTTCCGCACCGGAAGGTCGTCACTTGATTCATCATTGGCTCTCGCGGAATCCTGGACAAGAAACGTGGCGAACTCGCTTGATTCTTAATCCCCCGCAATATGTCGTAGACTTCAAGTGTTGCGACCGGACATGGGGCGTGCGAATGACGGCCAACAATGCCTACCTTAATCGAGAGTATCCCTTTCGGCATTGGGTCGTCCTCCTAGCTGGCTTGTCACTTACCGTGCTCTTGAGCCTTTACGTCTACTCTCTCCTTTCGCAAAGGGCAAGAATGGAGTACCTGGTGGCCATGGCTACGCAAAACCTGGTCGCAGCCATCCACGAACTACAGGACGAGGTTTCCTGTCGCCAAAGTGTGGAAGAGAGATTGAAACAACAGGCTGTGGAGCTTCATCAGGCTACTACCGAGGCGATTGCTGCCACCCGCGCCAAGAGCGAGTTTCTGGCCAACATGAGCCACGAAATCCGCACGCCGATGACCGCAATCCTGGGCTACGCGGATATCCTGTTGGAGGAGAGCGTTGGGCGAGCTAGCTGTGAACACGTTAAGGTTATCAAGCGCAACGGCGAGCACCTTTTGGGTCTAATCAACGACATCCTCGATCTATCGAAGGTAGAAGCAGGGAAGATGCAGATTGAGCTAATTAGTTGTTCCCCCTTCGATCTGCTGGCTGAGGTTGCCTCGCTGATGCGAGTCCGCGCAACCGCCAAACACTTAAGGCTGGATGTGGAACAGGTCGGCCCCCTGCCCGAGACCATACTCACCGACCCGTTGCGACTTCGCCAAGTGCTGGTTAACCTGGTGGGCAACGCCATCAAGTTTACTGACCAAGGCGAGGTCCGCATCGCTGTCCGGCTGATTTGTGGTGCGGCCGTCTCGGCTGCATCTGTAGGGTGGGGAGAGCGCAGCGAGCCCCACCAAAAGCAGGCCGAAACCGAGTTGGTGGGGCTCGTTTCACTCTCCCCACCCTACGATTCTGCAAGGGCAGGCGAGACGCCTGCACCACAATTTGCTCTTCGCTTCGATGTGACCGATACGGGCATTGGCATGAACGAAGAGCAAATCGGAAAGCTCTTTCAAGCCTTCAGTCAGGTGGACAACTCATCCGCGCGAAAGTTCGGCGGCACGGGGTTGGGGCTTTGCATCAGTAAGCGGCTGATGGCGGCCATGGGCGGCAAGATCGAGGTCCATTCCACCCCAGGCAAGGGAAGCACTTTCAGTGTGACCATCGATCCAGGGCCGCTGGATGGTATTCGCATGATCCGGAACACGCAAGAAGCCCTGCTTGAACACCTGCCGACACCAACCGCAGCGCCCCCCGACAAGATCAAACTCTCCGGTCGGATTCTCTTGGCCGAAGACGGGCCGGACAACCAACGGCTGATAGCCTTTGTGCTGAGGAAGGCCGGTGCCGAGGTGACGTTGGCCGAGAACGGGCAGATTGCCC
>JBAWVO010000115.1:0-18316 GCA_037147235.1 Planctomycetota bacterium
ACCGGCGGTAACTTCGTTCAATCCAAAAGGACAAACCCAAGCACGGGCAGTATAGATCAAAGTGCTCAGAACATTCTGGCCATTATAATCAGGTCTCGGCCGCACGAGGATTCCGGCCCGGGAAGATTACAAGGGACTGAAGATTTGTCATATTTCGATCGTGTTGTCCAAGAATTTGGTCTAACGGTAAATCATCAAAATAAAACCGTTCACCGGAGAGGGTATTCCCGCCACACGACCATCGAACGGCCACTCCTCTGGAAACTGTTTCTCGATTTGCTGACTCGCGGGGGCCAAACTGGAGACCTACAGCGTTTGCAAAGGGACTGGGAGAAATTTTCTGCGAACGAAAGCCCGAAACGTGGAACTGTATATTCGGCGATCGATGAGTTGAAGTCATTCCTGAATGTGGTTAATCTCAATCTTAAAAACAAGCCAAATTGCGGCTGGCAACTCGTGAACTATTCTCATCAGGATCAGGCTCGGGCTCAGGCTCGGGATCAGGCTCAGAACCAGGCTTGGGCTCAGGCTCGGTCCCGCTGACACCGATAGCTCTCTTGCGGCAGTTCCGGGAACTTCTTGGGCCGCTAACACGGTGGCTAGCCCGTTTCTTACTCATCGGAAACTAGTTTCCGACTGACCTTCAAGATCGGAAACTAATTTTCTAGGAGACTCGGACTGGATATGCTATTTTGGCTTCGTAGACGTTCACAAAAGTGAGCGAAGGAATGCGAGGTTTAATTATGCCAATTCTGCTCGACCGAGAAAAAATCCTGAGTTTCCCCCAACTGGCCCGTGCCCTTCCTCGAAGACGCCGGGACCGTCCCGTCCATGTTTCCACGATCCATCGCTGGCGGCATCCGGGCGTCCATGGAGTTCGCTTGGAGGCGATTCGCATCGGGGGGGCCTGGCATACTTCCTGGGAAAAATTCCAGAAATTCTGCGAGGACCTCACGGTCGCTCGTGGATCGCAAGCCACAAACCATACGGCGTCTGACGCTCCAAAGCAGCAGAATTTGATCCGCCACGAACTCGACGCTGAGGGGTGGTAAACCAAAATTTTATCCCACTATGACCACCACGGGGCGGTGGTCACGGTGGGCAAGACCTAGCCCCGAAAAAGGATTTTTTTTCTATGAGTTACGAAGGATTGGCCGATGCTTCCCCGCGGAAGCCCGACCACAACACGAAGGCTCGCCCCGGCCCCGTCAAGCTCGTCCGTGGCGAAACCGACGGGGCCAGTTGCCCCAAGGACAAGGGGCCGCAGATCGACCCCAAGAAGGCGTCGTACGGTTACCTCTTGAAAGCCATGCTCCAAGCCTGGCGTGACGTGGCCAACTTCTACCTCACCGAGGCGGACGAGGAGGAAAAAAACCAGAAGGAGTTGTGGTGCCAGCATACTGCTGCGTTCGTACGCAACGATCCCTCGATGTTGATGGATTTTGCTCCGTTGCTGGACGATGATTTTGACTCCCATTATGCCCTGTCACACCTGCTGAAGACGTTGGGCGACGACGCGGTCACGGCCGTTCCTCTGCTCATCAACGGACTCATCGAACAGCGTCCGTGGGCTTTGCCCTTCCTTGTTCTGTTGGGGAAGCAGTGCCCGAGCCAGGTGCTCGCCGCTCTCCAGAAGCTGTGCAAGAACCACCCCAGCCTCTCGCCTACTGTCGGCCTCGTGCTGGCCTGCATCGGCGGATTCGGAAAGTTCGACGACGAAGACGCGAACATGAACGAAATCGTGGACGCGGAATTGAAAATGAATTTGCGACGGCAAATTCCAGGCTTTTGGGACGGCCGACAAGTGTATTGGAGTTTGTGGATTCAAATAGGTTCTCTGGATGGTAAGGGGGCCGAAGTCACGAAGAACGTGTCTGGCTGGCCGGAGAACGACACGGGAATTTGCATGGCCAAGCTGATTGCGATCAGTCTGCTGAGTGGGTCCGGGAGTGCGGTGGCGAAGAGCTTTCAGGAACTCATCGCCGCTGCCGAGCCGCAAATGCAGATCGCGTTGATCAACGTCCTGTACTACCTCACCGGCGTGTCGGACAACCTCTGCGGCGAACTGTGCAAGATGCTGAAGTCGCACCAGCCGGAAGCGATTTGTGCCGCGGCCAATGCTTTGTCGTCTCTCCGGCGGAACAGCGGGGACGCGATAGTCGCCCTCCTCGCAGCCAAGAAGGCACACAGCAGCAAACCTGACATCAGACGTGCTGTTCAGATGGCGTTGCACCAGCTCGACAGCAATCTGTTCCCCAAGCCCCCCAAGCCGCGGGAAGAGAAGGTGGAGAAGAAGGAAGTGGAGACGGTGAAGCAGATGGCGGTGGAGTAGCCGGGCGACGAGGACGCAGGAAAGGAGGTCGAGGACGAGGAGTAGACGGTTCCGACGTGCGGGGGCCGGGTTGGAACCCGGTCCCCGCCGCCGGTTTTTCAAAGTTGTCAACCATCCGCACGCCGCCTCTCAAGCGGCTGCAATACGAAAGGCGTCCATGCCTATACCTCAGATTATAACGCACTTCTCCTGGAGCTCAAGGGGCGATCTACACACGCCACTCACTTCGCTGGGCTGCGGTCCACTCGATCTTTCCGTGCGGAACCCGCCAGCAAGTTGGATCAAGGGCTTGCCGCCGACCACAATGCCGATGGCGACCGGCACCAACTCACCCGGTACGCTGGCGTCGATGCTGCCCTCGCTCACAGCACGTGGAATATCGCTCACGCTGAACGCCTGCACGGAATCGCCCATGATCCGGCCGATTCCCGCGGCGACGCTGGCCGTCGAAGGCGTCGAGCAGGCCGGGTGGTCGGTCAAGTCGTTGTCGAGGGTGCGGATACAGATGGTGCCGACCTTGATCTGCACGTTGGCCGCAGCCAGCACGATGTCGAGGCCCTCGGTCAACAAACTGGAGCAAAAAACTTCGTTCACCACTAACCGAAAAAATGGCGGATCATGGTTGATCCGCTTCCTCGTGTAACTATCTTCTAAATCCTTGAAAGGACCTCAATTATGTCGAACGGAAATGGCTCGGTCAACCCGAGCGTCGCACAGCCGTCGCAAAATGCGATGGAAACTCAACTGGCCGCCATGCTCCAGCAAGGTGGACAGGTCGATCAGATTCTTCAGCGGAGCCGATCAACGCTTTGCACAAACGATGAATCCGACCTTTACCGACGAATTGTCAATGACTTGGAATCGGTCCGCCGGGCATATAGCCATCCCGAAATGAAATTTTCTTGTGGTGTTCCCCCCGTAGTAGCCACACCAAGTTATGTCACTGCTTTGAAGTCTGCTCTTGGGAATGGCTCGTTGATCGACCTGTTGTTCGGGTATAGCCTCGCTTCGCACGCTGGGCTTGGGATCTTCGCCGATTCCCTGTATCGGAAGGCTTGGGACGAGTACCGTAAGCAACCAACGGCATACCGGAAGGTACTCGCGGAAATAATTCCGCAGGACTTTCTGAGCTGGGCAGCCGAGCAACTTGCGGCGGAAGCCTACCGGAAGGGAACTAACGCGACGGCTGCCGACGATTGGGACGTATTCAAGGGCATGCTGGACAGCCAGCTTCACCATGGTCTTGTCGGTTTGGGATTGCCCACCGGGCTACCAAAGCTGGATGCTGCCTTGAATGGACTGAGCGGTCTCGTTCTTGTGGGCGGCGAGCCAGGGGCTGGCAAGACCACCTTTGCTCAATCTATTGTCGTTGCCGCACTCCAGGGCGACCCCGACTTGACGGCCCTGATCTACTCTCTCGACATCAGTAAACACCTGTGGTTTGAGCGGCTCCTTTGCCAACGGGCGGGAGTCGATTATCAGACGCTGCACCACCAGCAGAAAAGCGACGAGACCCTCCTTCGCCTCAGCGAAGCGGAAAAGTATCTGCGACAGGAAATCCTGCCGCGGATGAAGATTATCGAACAGCCGCAGGACAAAGACTGGTTCCATGAACTTCGGGCTTCCTTCAACAAACTCGTGCGGGCCACAGGCAAAGACAAGATCCTCGTCGTCATCGACCTGTTTCAACGGATGGACGTCTCGACCATCTTGCCCGACGAGTCGGAGCAGAAGTCGCATGGCAAGTTGCTGACCGACATGCAAAAAGATGACTTCCGATTGGATGCCATCAAGCAATTCCGCGACTGGTCCCGTAACGAGTCCATGCCTGCCGGGGCCCCCATCGTTGTTATCAGCGAGATTCGCAAAGGTGACGATTCCAAGCAAGACCTAACCCTGGAGGACATCAAGGGCAATGGCCGCATTGGTTTCGACGCCGATACCGTGCTGCTCATGATGACGCCTAAGAATTCAGGCGGATCGGTCACCGTGCCAGTGAATCTGCGGATCGCCAAGGCCCGCGACGGGGCGACTCGCACCGACATCAGCTTGATGTTCCACCACACGGTTTACAAGTTTACGGAGATCGAGCCCTCGTCCAAGAAGGCCAGGGCAACTCGTGCAACTTCGGATGCGAACTCGTTCGATTCGATGGCTGGAACATAAGTGGAGACAAAAAGATGCCACATTCTCCGTTTGTGCTTGCCGACAGGGGTCGGATCGAGCAGTTTGGACGAATCAGCAGTCAACGTGGGCTGTTCAACGGCTACACGTCATTCGTTGATTCGCAGGGCATTACCTGGGCCGAGAAACGATTCGGGCCGTACTGTCTCGCGGCAACTTGGCTTGGGCCTGGCTGGGTTTTCGACGATTACGGCCGGTCTCGCCGAGCGGGAGTGTTCGAGGAGCGTCGCTTGGCCATGGCCTCCGCAGATGCTGCCCGACACGCCGAGGAGCTTGCCGGAGTTATTGGACGGATGCACCTTGGACGGCTTGCGGAGCGACTGCTGTGGGTTATTCACCGCAAGGTCCTAGAGCAAAAACGCTCGGTCATCGTCCTCGCCGACTTTGAAATCGGTAACGGACTGTGGGGCCGCGACCGCAACGCTTGGCCGAATCATTGGCGGCAGAACACCATCGAAATCCTTCAAGGCTTGATCTGGTTGCATGTGGCGGAGTACGCCGCGGATGGATCACTGCTGCTTGGAACCCAGTCCGCCTTGCTTACAAACATCGCCGACATGCGGCATACCAGCCCGGAACGCTGCCCGGATTATTGTCCGGGGCTCGACGGGGCTCGACATCATCATTATCTGGTGAACATCGGTCGTGGTTTCCTTGGCATTCTGGAACGGTTTGCTCAAGGCGATGACGAAGCCGGAGAGCGGCTGTACGATTTCCCGATTGGCACGGCGAGGAGCAGCGGGACCACGCTGCGGCGGGTCGGTAAGATCGGCCGCCTGACCTCGTTGTACCTGCCCGCGAAACTCGGGGACCCGCAGTCCTGCGGCAGCCTCGATGTGGACCAACACCGCGTGCTGCAAATGTTGGTGGGCGAAACGACTCGCAAAAAACGCAGGGGCCGCCAGAGTTTGTCCGGGCCTCACGTCTTCGTGGGGAATCGCGTCCCTGGCCTCCGTAGCGACACGGAGATCGAGTGCCCGTTACTTCCTCAGACAGGAAACTACATCGGTTTCAATGGCAATAAGAAACGCTGGGGCCAAGGCTATCTTACCGGTACATGGGCCGCTAGGGCAGGATTTGCCCGAGACGCAGGGGCCATGTTCGACACGATAGCCAACATGCCCGCTCAAATCGGCTTGATCATCGCGGGCCTGGAACCCGGCTCGGGCAGTTGGTACGCGTTGAGCCAGTTGCAGGCAATGTCGGCTTCAGCGTCCGGTCGTCGCACGCTTAGCCGGTTGCATTTGCGGGCATTCACCTCGGCGGACTATATCCCGCAGTGGAATTCGTTCTTCCAGTGGCCTGGGCCAATGATCGAGCCGGTCCAGCAAGGCAATCGGGCGTTCGGCCTGCTTGCAGCCCTGCAACGCCACGGCGTTACGAAACTAGCCTTGGCAACCGGCATTGGTAAGGACGCATCGCTGGTCAGCAAGATCCTCACCGGAAAGCGTCGTTGCAGCGACGCTTTCATTGCCCAGGCCGAAGCCTGGATCGCGTCGCTCGATTCGCGGATGCCGTCGGTCGAATCGCCTGTCCCGCAAATTATCCCGACCGGAGATGAGAATGCGTCAGGACTGGCGATGGCCGCGTACTATCAACAACGCGGCTGGGTGGTAATCCCGCAGGTCAGCGGCGAGAAACGTCCACCGATCAAGTGGAAGCTCTATCAGACGCAGCGGCCCACCGACACGGAATTGCAGTCGTGGTGGAACCGCTGGCCAAACGCCGGGGTCGCGTTGATCGCCGGGACGCTCAGCGGCGTGTTCGTCGTCGATGTGGACGGCACCGAGGCCCACAATGCTTTGCTCCAGCACTTGGGCACTGAACCGTTGGCCCCCAAGGTACTTTCGGGCAGCCGTCAACCAAACCGCTACCATCTTTTCTTCCTGTGTCCCACCGGCGTCACAACCAAGGCGAAGGCCACTCCCTGGCACCCGAATTTGGAGTTCCGTGGCAATCGGTCCTTGGCGGTCTTGCCGCCATCGTTGCACAAATCCGGCAATCGGTACGTCTGGGCACCGGGGCAGTCTCTGGACGACCTGCCCATGCCCGAGCTGCCCGCCGAGATCATCGCCGCGTTGCAGCCGGTTCCACGGGCATCTTGCCCACGGCCCGAGCCGGTTCCCGGCCTGGCGTCCAATGTGGCCGCCAGCCCCGCCACACGGGACTTCCTCACCGGCCGATACGCCAATAGCTCTGGTTGGAACGATCGGCTGTACCAGGCTGCTTGCGACCTCCACGGCCGCGGAGTGGCCATGGACGAAGCAGAGCCGCTCCTCCTGACTGGGGCCCAGCCGTGGGACCTCAGTGAGGCCGAATGTGCCCGCAAGACCATCGCGTCAGCCTTCTCCCAGCCGCGAGAGCCGGGGCAATTCTGAGAAAAAATGGACACAAAAATGCTTTCGTACACCAAAAAATGGACACAAAATTGCGCTTGTAGCAAAAAAATGGACACAAAACTGCTCCCGTCGGAATTACCACATAGCGTATTTCTCGGGAAAAACGCATGTTTTTGCCCCCCACAAAAGCCCACAAAACCCACTAGGGTTTGTGGTGGGCGGGCGGCGTTGGGAACGCCGACGCCACAAACCCTCAATAAGAAGCCATGCTCGGGAGCGTTCTTTTCTTACCTGTATACAGCAGCATCTGCTCCACACCCCTACCGTACCTCCAGCCGGTTACGGACGCCGTATGCCGTGCTGCTGATCCGAGTAACACATCACATAGACACTTTGGTCCTAATCCAGATGCCGTACCTCGACCGCCAGTAAACTGATCTTCAATGGAATTACGAAGTCGTTTCTAATCAAGCATTGCAAAACGGTAACTAAGTACCACGGACACCAAGCAAGGATTTGTTTTACGATGAATGCCACCATTCCCCTCAGCCGCCATCTTTGTTGGGGGCTCGCCCTGTCACTGTTCGATACGCCACTGAAGGACCGCATCTTGCCCGCCAGCTTCGTCCAGTGTCCGATCTGCCAGGCAAAGAAACTGTCAGTCTTCCCCGAGCCTTTCCTGGGCGAGTGGTTCTCTTGCGATGCCTGCCATTTCCAAGGCGATTCGATCGAAATGGCGGCGCTGGCGTGGGGCCTCAGCATCTCCACGACGGTGAAGAAACTCGCTTACATCGGTGTCCCACAACTGGAGGCGACGGCGGACTGGCAGATCGACGATTACATCCGGAATCACGTCGAACGGCGTAAACGGCTCCTGACTTTCTGGCAAAACTGTCGCAAAAGACTGGCCCACTACTCGACCCCGGAGATGCGGGAACTGGCACGGTCCCTCACGACCTTTTGGGACTTCGGCTGCCCAGACTCGCAGGACCGGGGCGTCATCGGCGGATGTGTCCGGCTCGACGCCGAGCAATGTTTGTTTCCCGGCAGCACGGCCTACCGCAAATGGATGCACCACCGCGGCCATGGTGCCGGTGGCCGAGGCATCTTTCGCGGCGGCGGCTGGAGGGACATGCTCGTCGTGCCCTTCTGGAGCCTGCCCGGCTTGCTCAGCGGGCTTCTGTTTTTCGGTCGCCAGGGTGATCCTGCCCAGGGTGATTTCGTCTTCAAGTCGCTCCAGCCGCCGTATCGTGGCAGCCGCGAGGCGGGACTTCAGAACCTTGACGCCCTGTACAGCGGCCTACATCAGCAGCTCGGCTACACCGTGTTCGTCATCCCCGACGTGCTGACCGCCGTTGCGGCCCAGATCGCATGGCAGAAGGCCAGCCTCACCACGCCGCCGATCATCGGCACGTTCGAGAACGACGCCGTTACAACCAAGTCTGTTTGGATGTGGCAACCCCGGCCGGAGCTGGTCTTTCTCACCAGCGAGTTCAGTCTTCCCTTATTGCTCCAGGCAAAAAACGCTGGTGGCCATATTGCCATCAACTACCTGCCCAAGGACGAGTTCCGCCATGCTTTGGCCCACGGTGACATCCTCGCTTGGCTGGCGGCGGCCAAACGCTACGCACGTCCGTGGCAGACCGTTTTGCAAGACAGGCTCGCCAAGTTGCCCCAGAACAAGGCAGAAGCCCTCCTGCTGCAAATCGGTTTCGACTGGCCGCAACTGCGAGATTTCATCCAAAGCTGTCCCCTTGGCTTGAAAGAACGCTTGGAGCGGTTGCTGGATGGACCGCGGCGGACCAGTATCTTCGGACATAAAGTAACCGAACGGGACGATGCTTGGTATTTTGAGCCGAGCCAGGAGTTCCTTGCGAACGGCGTGGTCAGGATCGAAAAGATTCTCCTCACCGCCAAGCATAAAAGGATCTTCTATCGCGGTCATATTTCGTTCCAGGGCGAACAGATCCCCTTCACGGAAAGCCACGGCGTCATCGAGCGAGGCGGGCTAGCTTGGGTGAGCAAGCACCTGCGGAAAGCTGGGAAAGGCCCGCTCATCTATAGGCAATCATGGTCGCACTACGTCCTGTCGGTGGCAGCGACCTTCCAGAAGCCCGAGTTCTTTCACCAAGCTGACACCGTGGGCTTTCGTCCCGGCTCGCTTCGCTTCTGCTTCCCCAAGTTCACGATGACGCTCAACGGAGAGGTCTCCGATCCGTTGCCGCTCATCGCGTCTGGAGACGTTCCGGCCGCCCACTTGGAGCGGCCCCAGCCGTTGACCGGCGAGGAGATCGCTGCCCTCTCGGTCGTGTCGGCCGACACGACGATGCTTTGGGCGATGGTCGCCACCCTCATGGACCGGCTCGTGATCGGAACCAGCAGCCGCAGCCCCTCGGGGATTGCCCTGGTCGGAGCGGGTGCCGAAGTCATGGGGCGTGAGGCCGCCAAGCTCCTCGGCTGTATCGAATGTCGGATACCGCCCAGCCAAAAGACCCAAAAGGTCGTGGAGCAGCTTCAATCGGCCTTCGGGCAGCACTGCTGGCCGCCCGTCGTCACTGGCCGCGTGACGCCCGGGCTGAAGAAATGGCTGCTGGAGTCCGATCCGAAGAACTGCATCGTGCCGTTGGACTGGCACACGGCCTGCACGGCAGCCATTGGCGGATGGCACATCATTCGCCACGAGGGCACACCACAGTCCCTGGAAGCACTGAGTGCCGCCGCAGCGAAGCTCATTCCAGCGTATTTCCAGGACCTGGCCCAGCGTCGCTTCATTTACCCCATCACACAGCGATGCTGGATCAAGGGTCTGCTCAAGGACATGGCCGAGTGGTTCGAGCGGTGCGGCGGCGATGGCCGTGCCGTGCGTGCCGCTACCAGGGTTTTGACCGGCGACCGCCGTTACGCCCCGTGGCGATACTTTTTGGATATGGTCGCCCGGCTGATTAGCGACGGCGAGCTGGTGATCATCGACCAGGGCGACAGCCCAGACGAAGCCGAGCAAACCGCCATCGTGTACTGTAAGGCGTCAGGCCCGCTTCCAGCGTCGGTGCGGCTGCCCAAGTTCGCGGTCAACAACCTGTTGAGCAGAAACATCCCTCTCCCCAGCGTGTACCTTGTGGAACGCTCATTCCAGGACGCCGGTATGCTGCTTGGCCATACGTCCGACACCAACGAGACCAGGAACCCCACCTGGATCTTTCCGCGAGATGTGTGGGACGAACAAATGCGGATGCGGCCGGAATGGCGGCGTTTGCGGCCAAATCAAGCCTTGCAAAACCGGTTCGCGTTGTGTTCGCCGTAATGCGTGGCATGTTTAACAGACTTGCGTTGTGATCGACCTGTCTAATGTGCCGGATGACTTCCACACGCCATCACAGCAGCATCCTGCGGACCGCCATGGATCGGGGGCGATCACTGGAGCAACGCCTTTATCACGGGCCAGGTGCTGACGAAAAGCATACAAACTTTGTAGGGCCGGTGGGCGGATTACCTGGGTGCTGGGAGGTTCTGGAAAAAAGGTGCGGGCCGAAAGTGCTGTTGAGCCGTTTGTCCGAGATCAGCCTGCTCTTGCAGATAAACCGTTATGCCGAAAGGGTTTGATGTGTTTCGCGATGATTCCTCGCGGTACCGCATCAGTGCCTCACTGCCCAGAAACACCGCTTTCCACCCCCCGTTTCCTCGCCCTATAGTTTCCGGCTGGCAACCAAGCCCGCAAGATCAGAGCAGTACGATGCCCGGCGTTTTTTGAGCCGCTGTGGAGATGGCGTTGAAGCCGGGCGAAAGTGCTGATTTCCCTGGCCGTATGCTGGGGCTGACATCACCTTGCTGACATCCTCTTGTTGCTCGGGTACGATGATGGCATGAAGGTATTGTTCATTTCTCCGAACGCCGAGCGGATCAACATGCCGGTATTGCCGTTGGGGCTGGCCATGGTAGCGGCTGCAACACGGCGGGCTGGCCATGAGCCCCGCTTTCTTGATCTGCTGGGCTCACAGGACCCGCTGGCGGCAGTTCGCTGGGCCATCGGCGAGTTCCAGCCCGCGGTCATTGCCCTCTCGATCCGCAACGTCGATGACCAGTCGATGCAGGACACGAAGTTCCTGCTGGAGCCGGTGCAGGACGTGGTGGCCGCCTGCCGGGCGACCAGCCAAGCCAAGATCGTCGTGGGCGGTGCCGGTTACAGCATCTTCCCGGAGGCCGCCTTGGCGTACCTGAACGCCGACTATGGCATCTGCGGCGAGGGTGAGCTGGTCTTCCCCGTGCTCCTGGAGCGGCTCCAACAGGGCCAGGACGTGGCGGGGCTGCCCGCAGTTTATGTTCGCGGCGGCCAGCCACCGACGACCAGGATCTTCGCCGAGGAATTGGACCGCTTGCCGATGCCCGAGGCCGATCTTTGGTCGTCGGCCGATCCCATGGACCCCGAGGTATGGGTTCCGGTACAGACTCGCCGCGGCTGCCCGCTGGCGTGCAGCTACTGCTCGACACCTGAGTTGGAGGGCACGGAGTTGCGGACGCGGTCGCCAGCTACGGTCGTCGAGCATATCGCTCGCGTGGCTGAGGCCGGTTTCCGTAAGTTCTACTTCGTGGACAACACATTTAACTTCCCAGCCTCCTACGCTTTGGAATTGTGCCACCGACTGGCTGAGCTGCGGCTGGACCTGGCTTGGCGGTGCATCTTGTATCCGCACCAAGTCAACGAGGAGCTGGTGATGGCGATGGCCAAGGCGGGCTGCGTTGAAGTGAGCCTGGGCTTCGAGAGCGGCTGCCCGCAGGTGCTGCGGGCCATGAATAAGCGGTTTCAGCCCCAGGAGGTGCGGGAGATTTCCGAGCGGCTGGCGGCCCTCGGCATCCGGCGGTTGGGGTTTCTGCTCTTGGGTGGCCCCGGCGAGACGAAGGAGTCGGTGGCCGAGAGCTTCGCCTTCGCCCGGTCGCTCGGCTTGGAGATGCTCAAGGTCTCCACAGGCATCCGCCTCTACCCGCACACGCCCCTGGCCCGGCAGGCCGTCGAGGAGGGGGTGCTTTCCAATGAGGACGATCTGCTCACGCCCCGATTCTACATCCAGCCCGGTTTGGAAGACTACATCCGAGAGATTCAATAGGCAGCCGACTCCGCTGGCTGCCCGAGCAGTGGAAACGGTACTTAGTTACCACGCTTGCTCCAAGGATGACGATTCGACCAGGAGCATGGCCTTGTCGCCTACGCAAGAGAAGTCCGCAACGGCTGGTAGAGGATCGTCGCCGGAATGACGACCGTCACCATGCCGGGCAGCAAAAGAATTGCTCGTAGTTGTTTCCAGGCTGGCATATTGTCACACCTTCTCCAGCACCACCGCCCGGCATCCACGAACCCAAGGCGTCTCGACCGGTCGAAGTCCGACTTCTTCGGCGGTTGCTACCTCCTGGGCGAAAACCTTGCCGGGAACGTGAATCTTAGGTTCGGCCGCCAGCAACTTCCCGCCCGGCTTGAGGCAAGCGTGGATTTCACCCAGTAGTCGCCGTTGATCCGGCACCTCATGGACCATCATGAATGCCAGGGCGAAGTCGGCCTGGGCATCGACGCCAAGGTGATCCGGTTCGCATTTATGAAGTCGTATTCGATTTGCGACACCGGCCGCCGTTGCTCGCTGCCGCAGCACATCCAGCATCTCTTGTTGAAGATCAACTGCGATGACGAGGCCGCTGTCACCAACCAGCTTCGCCATCGCAATCGAGCAGAAGCCCATCCCACAGCCCACATCCATGACGGTCGCCCCCGGCTTGACGTAGGGGCCGACGATCTTCACCGGGTTGTGAAACAGACGGCGAATCGGATTGTCGATAAAATAGCCACCCCACCAGGGGCATACGTGTGGCATCGCATACCTCGGTTCACGGTTCCAAGTACGAGTCGAACACCCGGACTTTCTTCCAGTTGTCCTTATTCTCCTCGATGAACTTCATGTGCCGCTCGGCCTTTGAATACTCGTCGTGAGCCGCTTTGCTCTTGAACACCAGATACGAACCAGAATTATCCTTCGGGCCGGATGTGAATGCAAGTAGCGGGTTGCTAACCAATTAGCCGTTCAATAGCCAACGTGCCAGACTGAAGTAGACCAGGAGCGTCACGATGTCAGTGGCTGCCAGGGCGATGGGGCCAGCGGCGACACGGGGCTCACGCTGAAAGAACCGCAGAAGGTTGGGTATCGACATGCCGATCACCGCCGCACAGGTCACGCCAGCAAGAATGCCTCCCAGCAATGCCACGACCACCCGGACCCTGCCAAGCCACAGGATTGCCACGAAGCCAACCGTAGCAGCACTTGCGATTCCCAAGAAAAGGCCGGTCATTGCCTCAGATCGCAGTTTTCGCAGAATGGATTGCATCGTCGGACGCTGTCCATGCAGCAGTTGGATTGCCAAACTCACCGACTGAATGCTTACGCTTTCGGACAACGCCAGGACAACCGGAATAAATATAGCCAAGGCAACCGTCTTTTCCAGTTCCGCCTGAAAGATGCCCGATAAGAACGCCGCCAGGATGCCGCCAGCGACATTCGCCAGAAGCCAAGGAAAGCGACTGCGAAAGGCATCGACGGAGGATGACCGTCGAGCTTCAGTAAGGTGTACGCCGATCAACTGAAACAGATCGTTTTGGCGTTCCGTACGGTCGAGGTCGGTCAATTCGTCTGTGTAGAGTTCAACATCCACGATACCAAGGATGCGACGATCCTTCTCGACGACAGGGAATGCCAACAATCGGTGCAAGATGAAAAAATCGCAGGCGTCAAGAACGGTTGCTGTTTTTGGGATGGTAATGACTTCTCTGACCATGATGTCTTCAACCCGCTTGTCGAGAGGAGCGAGCAGCAAGCGACGGACGGGCACCACCCCTTGAACTCGCCCTTCATCGTCAACGACGTAAAAGTAACTTACCCGGCTTGAAGGAGGATTTGTTCGGATAGAGGACAGTGCCTCACCAATGGTCTGGTCGATATGCAGCCGGGCGAATTCCGTCCGCATGTGGCGGGTAATTGGATCATCGAGAGTTCTTTGGATGGCAGGGGCAAGCATGAATGTCCTTTTCGGCTATTGATGCGAAACTTGGTATTATACGGGTTGATGCACTTCAGCGTGAATCGCCGCCAGGGTTCTTGTTTTCGTCACGATGGGGGGTGTAAACTGAGGGGCATTACATTCGATGAACTTGGAATGAAGGAACAATAAACCAATGGAACCAACGACGCTGATCGACGGCTACCTCGACGGCCCGCAATTATTGCGAAAGGCCGTGGCCGGGATGTCCCATGAGCAACTTATGGCCCGCCCCATCCCCGGCAAGTGGTCCACGCTGGAAGTAATCTGCCATCTGGCCGATTTTGAGATCGTCTGTGGCGACCGGATCAAGCGGGTGATTGCCGAGAACGAGCCGACTTTTTCCAGCGGCGATCCTGACCTGTTTGCCGCTCGGTTGGCCTACGATCAGCGGAATGCCGAAGAGGAACTCCTGCTCATCGAATTGATCCGCAAGCAAGTCGCTCGAATTCTTCGCACACTCAAGGCCGAAGACTTCCAACGCCGGGGCATCCATTCCGAGGCCGGGCCGCTAACGCTGGAGACGCTGATTCAGAGAATGACCGGCCACATTCCCCATCATGTTCAGTTCATCGAGGAAAAGAGGAAGGCGATGGCCCAGAAATGAATCGCCAGCCGCAAACGCCATGACCGTAATCAATCTTTCCTGGTATCTCTGCGTTCTTTTCGCCGTTGCCCTGGTGGTCTCGTCGGCAATCACCGTCGCTCCGGGCGGGCAGGCTTGGATGCGGCTGGAAATGGGAATCTGGTTGGCATTGTCGGTCCTTTTTGCGGCAGTCGCCGTTATCTTTCGGCTGCGGCATGTTCCGCAGCCGAAATGGTTGCTGCGGCTCTTTCAGTGCTTCGCAGTGCTGGCAACCGTGGTGGTCTTTATGATGGTTGTCGGTTGAATGAGAACCAATGACGCCAAAACATCCCTATCTCGGCCTCGTCCTCTTCCTCGCCATCTGCTTCGCCGCAGCGGGGATCGGCGGTGCGGTCACGACACCGAAGATTGCCACTTGGTATGCGACCCTTGCGAAACCAACCTGGAATCCTCCAAACTGGATTTTTGGTCCCGTCTGGTCGGCCCTCTACTTCGGTATGGCCGTTGCCGCTTGGCTCGTCTGGCGGCAAGCAGGTTTCACGGGTGCAAAGTTTCCATGGATTTTATTCGGCACTCAACTCGTCCTGAACGTGCTGTGGTCATGCATCTTCTTCGGTCTTGAGAACCCCGGCCTCGCGTTCGTGGAAGTGGTTCTACTCTGGACGACCATTGCGGCAACGATGATCCTATTCTGGTTGCGGTCTTCGGTAGCAGGCATTCTGTTTCTACCCTACTTGGCTTGGGTCAGCTTCGCCAGCGTGTTGAATTTCACGATCTGGCGGCTAAACTGAAGCTGATAGGAATTCCATTCACATATTCAAAACTCACGGAAACACGCCCATCATGCAACCGCTGATCGAATACGAACAGAGTAGCGGACTGGTTCGAGAGGTCTATGACGACATCCGAACCACTCGCAAGACGAACGACATCAACAACTTCTGGAAAGCCATCGCCAACCATCCGCCAACCCTGCAAAGAACATGGGCCATGCTCAAGGAAATCATGGCTGGACCGGGAGAGGTGGACCCGCTTGTCCGTGAACTGATCTACATCGCCGTCAGCGTGACCAACGGTTGCGATTACTGCACAAGGCCGCAGCGACCGCCAAAGGCATGACCGACACGATGTTCGGCGAACTGATGAGCATCGTCGGTGTCGCCAATATGACCAATCGCTTGGTCCTCGGATTCCAGGTTCCCTTGGACGAGAGATTCAAATAGCCGAGCTTACCCTGCCGTCACCACGCTCAAATGCACTGGCGATTCGTGAAAGGTCAAGGCGGAAGCATGAACGTCGGCACCTGATTGGCCACGGTATTCTTCGCCTTCTCCAACAGGCTCAGCCTTCACCCAAGACATGCTGCTGGCAGTTCCAATCATTGCCTGCACGTCGGCAGCACTGACCTGGGTTTCGTCTGACTTTGCTTCCAAAGCATCCAGCACGAAACCTGAGAGCAGCCGATTCCAAACCTTCTGGCACGTGGAAGATTTATCGAACATATCCACGGCAACAATCTTTTTACCGATGGCAACGGCAACCCCACTGGCTCCCTCGACATATTTGAGCTTGCCTTGAAACTCGGCAACACGATCCTTGTAATTCTCAAAAGTATCGGACATTGCCCTGGTGCCAGACGATGTTCCCAGCGATTCCTGCTGGCGTGCTACTTCAGCCCAAACTTTGCTCTGATCTGACTGATGGCTACCGCTTAGCCGCAAGGAATCCGATACGGACATTTTGAGAACCGAACGCAGCTTTGACGGCGAGTGGCTGCCGCTGGAGCCAAAGTGCTTGGATCGGTAGCCCCACCGACCTGCCTCGACGCAGCTTACGGGGATTTTGACCCTGCTCTTGGCAGCGATCAGTACCGAAGTGTTCAAAACCCGATTCTGTTTGGCACCGACCAATTCCTCGCCTTCGATGAAAAGAATGCGAATGTCGCCCTTGTTCTCGACCAAGAGATTCGGGACAGAACCACCTTCAGAAACTTCTTCAACGGTCACGCAACCGCTGCCAATGCCCTCATCGGACAAAAGGTATTCCACGGGGCTTTCCACACCCGAGAAAAGGGGGAAAACGGACAGGGCTTCGTAGCGAACTGGCTCACCAACTCGGACTTCGGGGAATGCGACGGCCATGATTTGTGCCTCCTGGAAAAAGTCATTTATTTATTATAGGAGATCGGGGAAGGGGGTGGCGTGATTGCGGCATCGCACGTGATGCAATAAAATAAATATCCAGAAATTACGCTGAAGGAGGGGCTTCTTTGCGGTTTTGCGGCGATATTCGAGAGGAAATGGCTGGATTCGGAGAAAAATTGAGGCAAGGCAAGGAAAATGGGGGAATTTTGAGGGAATTATGGCAGCCGTCCGTAGTATTCAATAGAAATGCCTGCCACACTAAGGGTTCGACTGGCTGCCTAAACCTGGATTCGTCCCGCTATGGAAGCCGTCGGGTCGGATTCGTAAAAAATAATTATTCCGCCCTTGAAGGATTCGTTGATCGGGAAGATGCGTTTTTGAGGACGCTCTCCAGAGCAGCGGGAGGCTTGATGGGGCGGGGACGCAAAAATGCTTCGTGCGAACAAAGACCCACAACACCGAAGGAAAAACGCAATGAGACGCCTAACTGCAAGTTTGCTGGGGTTCGCCATTCTGATGCTTTCGTTGCCTGTGCAGAACGCCGGGGCAGCTACCGTTTACTGGGCTGATGGAAGCGGCAACTGGAACAACCCGGCAAACTGGAATCCGTATGGCGTGCCTGCGGCGGGAGATGCCGTATACTTGAATTCCACGGGTGTGGTGAATCGTATTGTCACGTTGCAGACTGGTGATACCACGAACATTTCGAGCTTGAGCATTAGTGCTAGCGGGGGAGGAACGATGACACTGTCGCAGACTGGCGGCAAGAATCAGATTTACGACAGTAGTTTCTCTCCGAGCCAGCCTTACGGGGCACCGCTTTATTTGGGATACACCTCCGGTTCAACCGGAAGCTACCAGTTGAGTGGGGGAACATTGAGTTCAGGTTATCAATACGTTGGTAGGTACGGCACAGGAAGCTTCACCCAAAGCGGCGGCGTCAATTCGGTGATACCATACTCTTCTACTTATTCCGGTGTTCTCAACCTTGGCTACTACTCAGGATCGAGCGGCACCTACTCATTGAGCAATGGGCAATTGACGACCTACCAGACCAACGTGGGCTACTATTCAAGCCAAACCTGTACCGGCATTTTCAACCAATCTGGCGGAACGCATACGGTGAACTACCTGACGGTTGGTTCGACCAGCAAATACAACCTTACAGGCGGGCTTCTTCAGATCACCAATGGTTTTACCGACTATGGCACGCTCGATTTTGGTAGTGGGACCGGTAAGATCAGTGGAGCAGCCGGATCATGGATTGATCTCTCCCAGACCAGTATCCTGAATGCTTCCCGTGGCACAATGAACTTGGGCAGCAACTCGGTGCTGGTGGTCCCGGCGGGATTCACTCCGAACACGGCATTTGGCGGTTTCACCACCGGAGGGCTAGTCCACCAGGCTGGGACAACCCTGACAATACCCCTCGGCTACAACATCTCGCTTCCCCAAGAATTTATGGACAACATGGAGGTTCAGGGAACGCTCACGACGGCTAATAATGCGGAATTAGTGGTCAATCACAGCTTGACTATTAGCAGCGGCACAGTGTCAACACCGTCAGTGCAAATCGGAACAACGGGTAGCATTGGTCAAGTCATACAGACTGGCGGCAAGAATCAGATTTACGACAGTAGTTTCTCTCCGAGCCAGCCTT
>JBAWVO010000116.1:0-18120 GCA_037147235.1 Planctomycetota bacterium
TGTTGACTTTTCGGCTCTCCGCCAAGTTTGTGGTGCGGGCGTCTCGCCTGCCTGGCTCAACCACAACACCTTGGGCAGGCGGGACACCCGCACCACAATTATCCGCAAACCCGGTAGAGAGCCGACTTTTCCAAAGCCGTGGTCATTGGCAACGAGTTTCGCCCCCCCTTGCGTGACTCCGCACAGAAGTGTACTGCTCGCGGTTGAGACTGACACTAACCCGAAGCGCGAGCGAGGTTGCTAAGTCGTTGCCTCGCTTGCGCTTCGGGTTGGTATGGATTGGGACAATCTCAACCGCGGACAGAAGTAGCTTGCCGGAAGTCTTGTAACACGTAAAATTCGACGTAAAATTCGATGTATTGACAGTCTTTTAGCCGAATGATACTATGGACTCAGGTACGCTTTGACACCCTCCTGACACATGCCTTCCTATGACAGAGGGGTGGACGAAAGGTGAAAACGGCCCTTCGATGCTCACGACACCGAAGGGTCTAGCCGCGCGCCTGATATGGAGGTACGCAACATGTCCAATTCTATTGCGTGATGATCGTGACAGCAAGGAGAGTCTGGTAAATGTTTCAAAGTCTTCATCGCACATTGATCGCCGTCCACCTGGTATTCCTCCTGGGCATTGCAGCCTTTGCAGGCGAGCGATGGCCCGAAAAGCAGGCAGCCGAATGGTACTCCGCCCAGCCATGGATGGTCGGGTGCAACTACACGCCGCGGACCGCGATTAACCAACTCGAGTTTTGGCAGGCCGATACATTCGATCCCAAGACGATCGATCAGGAACTCACCTGGGCACAGGGCGTCGGCTTCAACGTGCTACGGGTCTACCTGCACGATATCCTCTATCAACAGGACGCCGACGGCTTCTTCAAACGCATGGACGAGTTCCTGTCGATCTGTGAGAAGCATGGCATTCGCGTGATGTTTGTGCTGCTGGATGACTGCTGGGATCCCAACCCCAAGCCCGGCAAGCAACGCGAGCCCAGGCCCCATGTCCACAATTCCGGCTGGTTGCAGTGTCCTGGAACGGCGATCCTCTCCAAACCTGAGCGGCATGACGAACTGAAACCCTACGTCCAGGGAGTGATCCGCCGATTCAAAGACGACAAGCGCGTGCTTTGCTGGGATCTCTACAACGAACCGGGTAACGACCAGAATTCAAAATACCCCGGCCAGGATCCGTCTTCAAAGGGCAAGCTCTCGGCACGGCTACTGGAAAAGGCATTCGACTGGGCTCGCCAGGTCAACCCGACCCAACCGCTGACGGCCGGGCTGTGGGAAGGCGACTGGGCTGATCCAAACAAAATGTCGCCGATCAACAAGCTGTGCGTCGAGCGGTCGGACATTATGACTTTCCACTGCTACAACGGCGGGGATGTCTTCAAGGCCCGCGCAGAAATTGTGCTGCGGCGCGATCGCCCCGCGATCTGTACCGAGTACCTCAACCGGAACACCGGTTGCACATTTCAGTCGGTGCTGCCGTATATGAAGGAAAAGCGGATCGGTGCGATCAATTGGGGCCTCGTGACGGGTAAAATCCAGACCCAATACCCCTGGTCGAGTTGGAATAGGAGCTTCAACGCCGAGCCGGCCACCTGGTTCCACGATATCCTCCGACCCGACGGCAAGCCGTTCAACCAGACGGAGATCGATCTGATCCGTCAGCTTACTTGCCGCGGCGGCGTATCCGCGAACCAGTAGTCGGCGAATACAGGCCCTGGTCATAACCTTGCCAACTGCTGTCATCGAACGGTGCGTTACGCGAACTGATCTAGTACAGCGGTAAGTGCTTTCAGCGTCTCGACTTCGTGCGCAACCCACCATTTGCCGGGCAGTTCGCTTCACGCACCCTACAACCCGCTGTAATGCTGAAAGTCTTGTAATCGCGCACGTTTCGGTTATACTGAATGATCTGAGCATTGTGGGAAAGGTGTCGGCATGGCAAGTGAAATGATCGAAATCCGGTGGCACGGACGCGGGGGCCAAGGCGCGAAGACTGCCGCTCAACTGGTGGCACAGGTAGCCCTGGAAGAGGGGCGATTCAGTCAAGGCTTCCCCGAGTACGGCCCGGAACGCATGGGTGCCCCGATTCGGGGATTCACCCGCGTGAGCGACGCGCCGATCCGCCTCCACTGCGCCATCGAACGGCCCGACGTGGTCGTCGTGCTGGACGACACACTGATCGGCATGCCGGTTATCACCGAGGGTGCCGATCACAAGACCATCTTCGTGATCAACACCATGCTGGCGGCCAGCGAGATCGGCGACAAGCTCAGAGGCGCGGTGGGCAACCTAGTGGGCTCGTTGTACTGCGTCGATGCCACCAAAATTTCGATCGACGAACTCGGGCGTCCCATGCCGAACACGCCCATGATCGGTGCCCTGGTCAAAGCCACCGCCTGTATCTCCATCAGCGCGCTGAAGAAGGACATCCAAAAGAAGTTTCTCGCCAAGTTCGGCGAGCGCGTGGTGCGAGGCAACATCCGCGCCATCGAGCGTGCTTATGAGGAGGTGCAGTCATCGTGAGCGAATTGCTGAGTTGGAAAGACATGCCCATCGGCGGGATCATCTTCGAGTCGGGCAGCAGCCAACGCTACGTGACGGGCGGCTGGCGAACGTACAAACCGATCCACGCCCAGGATCGTTGCGTTCACTGCCTTCGCTGCTGGATCCTGTGCCCGGACTCCGCGGTGCTAGTCGAGAACGGCCGTGTGGTCGGGTTCGACTACGATCACTGCAAGGGGTGCGGGATCTGTGCCCGGGAATGTCCGGCCAAGTGTCACGCAATCGAGATGGAACTTGACAGGTAGCCGCATGAACAAACGAGTGCCCCTAACCGGGAACGACGCGGGTGCCGAGGCCCTGAAGGACGTGAATCCCGATGTGGCCGCGGTATTCCCCATCACACCGCAGACCGAGTTGATGCACCAGTTCGCGTCCTACGTCCACGACGGCGTGGTGGACACGGAATTGATCCTGGTCGAATCGGAGCACAGCGCCCAGAGCGCGTGTTTTGGCGCAGCGTCCGCCGGAGCGCGCACCGTCACGGCCACTTCGTCGCAGGGCTTGTTGCTGATGGCCGAGATCTGCGCCATTACCGCCGCTACGCGGCTGCCGGTGGTCATGCCGGTCGTCAACCGGGCAATCAGTGCGCCGGTCAATATCGGCTGCGACCATAGCGACTCGATGTTCCTTCGCGACGCCGGCTGGATCCAGTTGTACTGCGAAAACAGCCAGGAAGTCTACGACACGGTGGTTCAGGCGTTTCGGATCGGCGAGCACAAAGACGTACTCCTACCGGTCATGGTGTGCCTCGACGGCTTCATCATCAGCCATACCATGGAGGGCGTGGAACTGATCGGGCCGGAGGCTGCGCGGCAGTTCGTGGGCGAGTACGACGCAGCCTTCCGTTTGCTCGACACGGCCAAGCCGATTACCGTCGGTCCGCTCCACCTGACCGACTACTACTTCGAGTGCAAGCGTCAGGTGGTTGAGGCCATGGCGACCGCACGGAGGGTCATCGTCGAAGTGGGCAAGGAGTACGGCCGCTTGACCGGCCGGGAGTACGCCATTTTCGAGCCGTATCGCCTCGACGATGCCGAGGTGGCGATCGTCGCCCTAGGCTCGACCTGCGGCACGGCCAAGGTGGCGGCGGATCGGGCTCGGGAAAAAGGCATCCGGGCCGGCGTCCTGAAACTGCGGTCTTTTCGGCCCTTCCCAGGCGAAGAAATCGCCGAAGCCCTCCGGCACGTCGGCGCGGTCGCCGTGTTGGATCGATCGATCTCCTATGGGCTGCCGGGCGGGCCGCTGTTTCACGAAGTCCGATCGTTTGCCAATGGAGGCGCGGTGCTGGTCAGCTACGTGTACGGCCTTGGCGGCCGGGACATCACCCCCAGCGACCTGCAAGGCGTGTTTGCCGAACTGGCTGCAAAACGGCAGTCCGGTGAGTCGGACGGAGTTTTTCGGTATATTGGTTTAAGGGAGTCGTAGGGAAATCCATGGCGATCAACCTGAAAGAAATGTCGGCCCAACCCGAGCTGCTGGTCGGTGGACACCGGTCCTGTGCCGGGTGCGCCGCGCCAGCCATCTTGCGTCAGGCCCTGCACGTGGCCGGGCCGGACACCATCGTGGGCTTCGCCACCGGATGCATGGAGGTCTCGACGACGATCTATCCCTACACCGCGTGGCGCGTGCCGTACATCCACTGCGCGTTTGAGAACTGCGCCGCGACCGTCAGCGGCGTGGAGGCCGCATACCGCGTGCTGCAGCGCAAGGGCCGGATTCCCGCGGACAAGAAGATCAATTTCATCGCCTTTGGTGGGGACGGCGCCTCCTATGACATCGGTTTTCAGTCGCTCTCCGGCGCGATGGAACGCGGGCATCGGATGCTGTATGTGTGCTACGACAACAACGCCTACATGAACACCGGCACCCAGCGATCCAGCGCAACGCCCCGTGGGGCCATGACCAACACCAGTCCCAACGGCAGCGTCATTTCCGGCAAGCAGCAGACGCGCAAAGACCTCACGGCTTGCGTGCTGGCGCACAACATCCCTTACGTGGCCCAGGCTTCGGTCTCCAACCCCATCGACTTCATGCGAAAGGTGGCACGCGCGCTGGAGATTGATGGTCCGTCGTTCATCAACATCCTGCAGCCCTGCCATCGGGGATGGGGCTGCAAGCCGGAAGATTCCATCGAGTTGGCACGCCTTGCCGTCGCGACCCGGTGGTGGCCGCTCTACGAGGTTGACCACGGTCGGTGGAAAGTCAATAATAAGCCCAAGACCGTTGTACCCGTGATCGATTGGTTCAAGATCCAAACCCGATTCAAGAACATGGTTGCCGGCGACCGGGATGGAATCCTTGCCTGGCACCAGGAACAAGTGGACAAAGCATGGACCGAGCTTTTGGAGAAAGAGGAGAGGAGCCAATGAGCCACGGCCAGCTTCCTTGGGAACGGCTGACACGGGTCACCGATCTGCTTGAAATCGCGGGGCGATTGAGCCCCTCCACGGCGGTCCTGCCGGGCGGCCATCGCGTCGAGGACCTGCGCCTGGTCGAGTCTGCTCGGGACCATGGGTTCGTGGACCGCATTATTCTGGTGGGCCAGAAGGACCGCATGGCCGACGCAGTGAAAGAGGCGGGAATCGATGTGGCCGCGGACGACATGATCGCGGCCGATGGCGAAGAGCAGATCGCTGCGGCCACGATCAAGGTGTTGAAGGCCGGGGGCGTGGATATCGTGCTCAAGGGCGACATTTCCACCCCAGTGATAAATCGCCATATCCTGCCGCTGGCCGTCCGGCCAACCGTGAGCTTGGCGACCATATTTGATGCGGCCCCGATTGCCGGTGGGCGCCCGATGTTGCTGACCGACGCAGGCGTGACCACGGTGTGTGATTTGAAACGCATGATTGACCTAGTCAGCAATGCCGTTGACGTTGCCCAGGCGGTGATGGGGATTGAACGGCCTCGCGTGGCCATCCTTTCGGCCAACGAGAAGCAGATCGCGTCCTTGCCCTCCACGCGCATGGGGCTGGAACTGGCAAGCCGCGATTGGCAAAACGCCGTGGTGTGCGGCCCGCTGTCGTTCGATCTGGCCACCGATCCCGCTTCCGTGGCAATCAAGGGGATGCCCGACCTGCCCGGTGCCCTGGAGGTGGCTGGCAGGGCGGACGTGCTGGTCTGCCCCGGAATTGACACGGCCAATGTCCTCTACAAAATGATTGCTGCCTTGGACAAGTACGGCGAGGCATCGCTGGCGAGCATCACCGTCGGGTTTCCCGTGCCGTACGTCATCTTATCGCGATCGGACACGCTGGAAACTCGATTGGCGTCGATCGCGCTGTGCGCCATCTATGCCCGACGAAGACCTCAGGACTTTTTGAAGCCAGGAGAACATGCAGATGAGTAATCGAGAGATGTGTCGATGGGTTTTCCGTGCCCATGTGCTCGACCGAGCTGGGGCACTGACCAGCATCGCTTCCGCCTTCAGCAACGAAGGCGTCAGCATCGACACGATTGTCGGCCACGGGATTGAGCAACGCGCGGGAGTGGACGGGAGTGTGGTACTCACCTTCTATTGCAGTGAGGCCAATAAGGACAAGATGGTCCGTAAGGTCAAACGCCTCAGCAAGGTAATTCGACTGGAGGAGCATCCCTATGAGTCGCAGAGCCTGCGAAAATCGGCCCTCATCCGCTGCAATCGGCAACTTAAACCACGCGACGTGGTGGGCGAAACGGCGTTCCTAACCAGTGAACTGGTGAAGAGCGACGCCCACGGATGGACGTACCTTCTGGCCGGCTCGCCCAGTGACCTCGACCCCGTGCTGGAAAGCCTGGAGGCCGCCGGCATCGTCAAAGACGTGATCTATTCGGTGCTTAGCCTTTAATAAGTTTTACTGGCCCGGCGATGCTCGCGCCGAACCGCAGCGGCTAATGACTGGCAGGATTTTTTCGTCTGTTTTGTCTGTTTGGTGGCTATCCTTTGTGTTCATCTGCCATTACAGCCGGTCATACTTCCGCGCGGTTCCTCGCGATTTTTCCACCGAGTACCGCTCCGCGTTGATCGCCATCTTCTCCTGCACGGCCTGGGCTATATCGATTCCGGCGACATTGGCGAACTCGGCCAGCAAGAGCAGTACATCGGCCACCTCGAATCGGATTTCCCGCAGCGATTGTGCGTCGCTCAGGACGTCCGCATCGTGGTCCTGCTCGCTCCAGCGGAAATGGGCCATCAGTTCGGCCGCTTCGGAAACCAGGGCCATGGCCACATTCTTGGCGCTGTGAAACTGCTGCCAGTCGCGCTCGGCGGTGAACTGGGCAATTGTGTTCTTCACGTCTTGCAGGGTTGTTTCGCTGTCGTTCATTGCATGCTCACCTCAATGGCAAATTCCCGCGGCACGCAACCGCTGTCGCGCTGGGCTATCGGTGGCTACTTTTGCCAAGGCTTCGCTGAAATCAAGCTGACTTTGGATTTCTGCGTCGAGGGCATCCTGATGGTCATGATAATAGGAGAGTGCCGCGTAGATTTGAGCTAGCGAAAGATGCGGATACTGGAAGTGCATCTCTTCGGCACTCGATTCGTGAGCAATCTTGTCAAGCACAACCTCGATAACCTTAACATTTGTGTCGTCGATCCAAGCCCCCCCCCTTGGGTCAAGATGAATATGAGTTGTCGTAACCGTGCTCATGAAAAACATCTCGTTTATTGCCATCTGTTGTTAAACAACTACCATTCTACCCGCGCAGAACGGCTTGAGCAACTCGCTGTAGAGTGCAACAGGAATTTGGAGTGTTCCCCATTGCCTGTCCGCGCGGTATGATGATTATCGTCCGCTTGTCGTGTCGACGAATTTCCGGTTCCCAAACCCAGGAGGCGAGTCATGTTCCGTCAGGCATCTCTGATCCTCGGGGCGATCGTGCTGATCGCCGGTGTCCATTACTGTCCTTCCGTCTGCAATGCCTTGGACGACGTCAAGGCGGGGCCAAACAAGGAGTCGGAGCAGTTGGCCCCGGATCAATTTGATAAATTCGACATTGGTGGGATCGAAGAAACCCCGCCGGCCGAATTGATGGTTGACCCAACATTGGAAAGTCCAGCCAAAGCGGCTCCAACTCCAGTGTATCACGACGATAGCAAAGTCCTTGAACATCAAGGTGATGAACCGGCCATTGGCCCGCGGCCAAAGAGTAAAGACAATGAAGGTTTTGGCGGGCGCGGCAGCGGCAGCCGTAAAGCCATGGTGGCCAGCGGCGGCGGTACGAAACGCACCGAACGAACGGTGACTGCCGCACTGATCTGGTTGGCCAATCACCAGATGTCGGACGGCAGTTGGAGCCTGCAAAACTACACGCAACGCTGCAAGGATAAGAGTTGTACCGGCAAGGGCCTAGTTTCAGCCGATGCCGGGGCAACGGCCCTGGGCCTGTTGCCATTCCTTGCTGCCGGGCAATCGCACAAGTCCAAAGGCCCTTACAGGGAACATATCCTCCAAGGGGTCCAATGGCTCATCGCTCACCAACAGCCCGATGGGAACCTGGCCAAAGGCGTACCGCAGATGATGTATTCGCACGGTCTGGCCACGATTGCGCTCTCGGAAGCTTTTGGATTGAGCGGCGACAAGCACATCGGTGAGGCCGCACAGAAAGCGGTGAACTTCATCCTTGCGGCTCAGAACGCGACCGACGGCGGTTGGCGTTACAATCCCAAAGATCCGGGCGACACTTCGGTTTTGGGTTGGCAGTTGACGGCATTGAAGAGCGCAAAAATGGCCGGATTGAACGTCGGGGGAAACGCCTTCGTCAATGCCGGCAAGTTCCTCGATTCCGTGGCCATCCACGACGGTACGGAATATGGCTATACGCCTGGCATTGGTTCGTCGCCCACGATGACCGCCGTTGGGCTGCTGGGCCGTCAATATCTCGGCACCAAACGCGACAACCCCATGCTTGCCGGCGGTATGAAGTATTTGATGAATCACTTGCCGGACGAGAGTCTTCCCAATGTCTACTACTGGTATTACGCGACCCAGGTCATGCGCAACATGAACGGATACGAGTGGGACACCTGGAATCGAAAGATGCGCGATATTCTGGTGCGGACGCAGGTCCGCAATGTTGATAGCTGTGCCAACGGTAGCTGGGACCCGGAGAAGGACGTATGGGGCAGATCTGGCGGTCGCGTGATGAAAACTAGTCTTTCGGTGTTGCCCCTGATGTTGTATTACCATTGGATGCCGTTATTCAAGGCCGAGCCTGCGGGCAATGATTCGACCGTGGCAAAGCCAAAATAAAAACTTTCGACACAAATATGAGGAGCAGAAAAACAGGAAAGAAAACAAGGAACCGCCCCCGGTTGTGGCCGGTCTCCGACCGAGCCACACGACCGACCGTAGGTCTCCCCTTCACCGGGAGACCTGCGGTCAGGCGTTTCGGCGGGGTCAGGAGACTACTGCTGTAAACATTCAAAGGGTTGTCTATTCTCTACAAACCGGCCTTGATTACATTCAACCCGGGTTTCAATGAAATAATTCGATCGCCCACCTTCACTTCGCCGGTCATGTTGTCGGGCAGGGTAACGGTTCCGGTCAACGCGGTTCCGGCTTCCCAGCGAACCTTAATCAGCCCTTTGGGCGTGGGGATGGTGCCCTCGGCCCATTGCAGATCGCCAAGCTGAGGTTCAATTTGCACGGAAGCGAAGCCGGGTTCCTTCGGCTGCACACCCAGAATGTGAGCTGGGAATAAATTGGCCGGGCCGGCCGACCAGCCATGGCAGCGGCTCTCGGCAACGTCGTTTTCGTCGGGGTGATCTTCCACGGTGAGGTCGCACTTCTCCCAGGTCGTCGTCGCCCCGAAACGCAGCATGTGCCCATAGATCTTGCGGATATCGTTCAAGGCTGCCGTGGCTAGCCCGGCCTTGAATTTGGCTTCCAGCGTCCAGTACAACATGAACCCGGCCGTCGCTGGCCGCACCTTGATCGTACTCTTTTCGAGCTTTTCAGCCACCGTCTTATAGTCCCCGATGCCGGCCAGCAAGCTGAACGCATTGACGTGCCAACTGGTCGAAGTCTTGTTGCCGGTTTCGTCAAGAAAGAAGCCGAGGTCTTTGGAAAGGTAGGCGTCTTGAATGCGCTGCCGCTGGGGCGGAAGGTACGCTTCACATTGGCTGCGGAGTGCTTCGTCACCCATCACCTGAGCCAGGTACAAAGCGTCCTGCATGGCGATCACGTATTGCATTTCCAACACGCCATGCGATCCCCACCAGGTCTCCTTGTAGTGGGCGTCGGTGATGAAGTTGCCGAGCGGCTTCAGCTTGCCGGGGTTTTGCTTCATGAGGTAAGGCACCAGTTTCTGTACGGCAGGCCACAGCCGCGCCAGACCTTCACGGTCGCCTGTGTAGCGGTAATAGTCTCGGAGGCAGCCGATGAAATCGAGGTCGTAGTTGACCAGTATCCAGCCATTCACCCCGCGGGGAATGCCCGGCATGTACTCGATATTCGACGGGTGCTGGCTGACCCCGGCGCGGCTCGCCTGCGCTGGAATGGAACCGTCTGGAAATTGGCTGGCAGCCATCAGCAAGAGGCACTTGCGGGCCAGGGCACCGTCGCCGTACAGCAGGGCATTGCAGAGATACTCGACGCGGTAGTCAGAGACCCAGAGCAGTCCGTCGCGTTTGATGCCGTCCTCATACCACTGCTGCATGCAAAGCTTGGTGCTATAGGCCGAGATCTCCCATATCTTATTGAGTTGCGGGTCAGAACAGGAAAATAAGCCTGTTTCGTTGACGGGATAGTGCTGCAACGTCGCCTGTACGCGATCCAGCGTGATTGCAGCAGCACCCTTGGGCACGACAAGCCGCATATAGCGAAACGCCCGCCGCCCGCGGTTGGAGAGTGTTTGCGATCCTGCTTTGACCGACAGAAAATCTTTGGGCCGCTTGTACCAGCGGGTTGTGTATTCATTCTCCTTGCGGGCTTCCTGCAACGCCTCGCCGTAGTAGACCTCAAGTCGGGAGGGCGCATCTGCTTTCACGGTGAACTGAATCGTGCCGACGATTTCCCGACCGAAATCCAAAATCAGTTCCGCGGAATTCTGCCCGGGCTGCAACTTGACGGGTTCGCCCTTGAGCAACCTGGCGGCATCCTCCACCTGCCGTTGCGACACAATGGCCTGGGGTGAGACCGGCGTTTTCTTCAACGAGAAAACCGTGTCCTTGGTGACCGGCTGTTTCGCTGCGTCTTCCGCCCATGCGCCCACCGCCCATCCGCCATACGCGAAGGCGGTAACCGCGACGATCATCGTTTGTACAAACATAGAAACAACCTTTGTGTTTTGGTGTGAAGAAACGCGGAGAGATGGTGGGACTCGTTTCACTCGGCCCACCCTACAGTTACGGCAACCAACCAGCGTTACAGCCGGTCCTCACTTCTTGCGGATGCGCAACGTCAATCCACCGCCGGCGGCCAGATCTACCTTGTGCTTATCCGCAGCCGATAAGACCACCGCGCGGGTGACGGCAAAGTCCGTGGGTTTGGCACCATCCGCGTAACGATCGGCGGTCCAGTCGCCGGCCCCTAGGAAATCCATGGGCAGTTCGACCGTGCGCGAGCCACCACCGTTGATCACCCCCACCCACCACTCGTCGCCACTGCGGCGGGCGAACACAGCCAATTCGCCGATGCGGCTTTGCGGCAGAACGCGGGTCTCATCCCAGACCACCGGCATGGCGCGGATTGCGTCCAGCGCGGGACTGGCCAGATAGAGGTCGGGATTTTCGGCCCAGCAAAGCATCGGCGTCGATAAAACGACCGCACAGGCGAGTTGCTGCGCCACCGTGGTCCCCTTCAGGAACTTCGGATTAAAAGTGGTAGGGGTGAAGTCGGCATGGCCGGCCAACAGACGGGTAAAGGGCAGCGTCGCGTAGTGGGATGGCGGGCTGGTATCCCACTTGTTGTACTCCAGGCCGCGGATCCCCTCGCGGGTCATCTCGTTGGGCCAAGTGCGGGCCTCGCCCGTCGGCTTGTTGGCCCCGTGAAAATTGAGCATGATCTGGTTTTCGGCCGCCACCTTCAGGCAGTCCTGATAAAACTCCAAACGGTTGTGGCTCTCGCTGTCCATGAAATCGATCTTCGCGCCGGCAACGCCGGCTTCGCGACAGCGGCGGAAGAAATCGACCCGCTTGGCGTGGGTCTCCAGGCCCGGCCACTGCCGCCCCTTATCCAAAGTCCAGCCGCGCCAAACCCAGATCCCCACTCCCTTGGTCTTGGCATAGGAGCAGAGTTCTTTCATGCGAGGCCAAGCACGATCCGGTTCACCCGGCTTGAACCACTCTTGGCGAGTATGTTCCCATCCCTCGTCCACTAGGTAATACTCGCAGGCCAGCGCAGCGGCCTTGTCCACAAACGCCTTTTGCTTCGACCAGTGCGTGCCCGGATCGTCAAAGGCCCACCACTGCCACAGGCAACGGCCAGGCTTGAGCCACGGAGTATGGATGCCCTGGGGGAAGAGTGTTGGGTCGGGAGGCGGACAGAGGGCATCGACAATCGGGACATGGACCAAGCCATTGAGATCTTCGGTCTCCATGACCACGCGCCAGGGCGTGACGATGTCGCCGTCGATGTCCCAGCCCTTGGGGTCATCGCGGAAGGAACACCGCAACATCGAGGTGCCGGTGGCTTCCAGGGTCATGCCGCTCCAGCCCATGCTCTGGGCCTCGGTGATCGCCGCATAACCGCCGGCCGACAACTGGAACGTCATGGGCATGCCGATACCATCCCGGGCCTTGATCGCCTGCACTGCGGTGCGGATGTGAATGCCCTCATAGGTTGCAGTGTTCGGATTGACGTAACAAGGTTCACCCTCAGGCAGGACAAATGTTGCAGACTCACCGGTGATATGGCGTTTTCCCGTGCCTGGGATGCGGCAGCGGTAGGCAGCGCCGTCGTCGAAGACGCGGACCTCGAAGGTCCATGCTTGGCCCCCGGATTGCACCGGGTATTCCGCCACCTGGCATTGCTCGCGGCGCTGAGTCTCGGGACCACGCCAGGGGAATGCCTGATCGATGGTTCGCAATACCGGCTTGCCAACCGTGGCCGCCGCGCCGCTATCGACCCCCGCCACGATCACGCCGGCCCGCGATACATCAATGATCGAACGGCCCGCGATAGCAAGACGCCAGGCGAGATGGCCCGTCGCGTCGGTTCCGACCTCGGCCCGTAACCGGCCGCTGGGTGCGACACAGTCCGCGACACGGGTGAAGCCAGCCGCCATGCATGTGGGGGCAAGAGCTACCAGAAGGAGGGGGGTAAGGAGGGGACGGCACAACATGGTGAGTTCCTTGATGGAATGGAATGAAGGTATTTTGGGAAAGTCATTTGACACCATTCTAATCGTTCTTGCCATGGACTTCCAGTTCCACCAGATGAGAACATTATTCCAACCGGATAAAAAGTTGGCTGACCCATTCGCCCATCCTTGCACGGAGTCGAGGCTTACCGCACAATGGTGTGCATGTTATTGCTCGACGATCGACGTGGAGTGCTTTTCGGCATCGCCATCGGTGGTGTGCCCAATGTTTCGGCTCTCCGCAGCCTGCCCAGCGATAACCCCAGACCGAATTGAAGAGTCCGTGAAGCGGAATTATCATTTCATCCACAAATTCAGTCCCAAGGAGAGCGATCTGATGAAGAACAAAGCCGAGAGCAAGCCCAATATCCAGGAGTGTTCCTGCCCGTCGGGCTGTGACAGCGGAATCGAACGGCGCGATTTTCTGAAATTGGTTGCGTTGGGCACGGCGGCCGGTTTGGCCCCACAACTGACGGTGATGGCTGGCCCATTCCAGGCATCCGACTTCGAGAAGATGATTCCCGCCGATAAGAAACTCGACGCGGCCTGGGTGAAGTCGCTCTTTGCACATGGCGCGCCGACCGTCTATCGCGGGCCGGAACTGGAGAAGATCGGGATGCCGATCGGTGGCATTTGCGCCGGGCAACTTTATCTCGGCGGCGACGGAAAGCTCTGGCACTGGGATATTTTCAATCAGCGTCTTAAGACAGCCGATCGCCACTACGCCAACCCGCCCAAGACGGCCTCGCCCCTGGATCAGGGCTTCGGTCTCCGGGTGTCGTCGGGAGGAAAGACCGAGTACCGGGCATTGGACCGCTCGGGCTTCTCGGACATCTCGTTCCGCGGCGAATATCCGATCGGCTTGGTTGAATATGCCGACTCGAAAACTCCGGTCCAAGTCTCGCTCGAAGCATTCTCGCCGTTCATTCCCCTGGATGCCAAGGAGTCGGCTCTCCCGGCAACCATCCTGCGCTATACGGTGAAGAACACCAGCCAAGAGAATGTCGGCGTCGAGGTGATCGGCTGGCTGCAAAATGCCGTCCGCCTCTTCACGGGGAAGGCCGGCGAAGGCCATCGCGAGAATCGCGTCATCCGCCAAGCGGATATCCTCTTGCTCGACGGTAGCGTAAAGGCCCCGAACGCGGCAGCGGCCGCCAATTTTGGCAAACAGCACGATTTTGGCACCATGAGCCTGGGCTTGCTTGCTCCGGAGGCGACCGACATCGGCGTGGCATCGCTGCCGGCAGGCACGTTGGCCGAAGCCAAGCTTGCCGACATACCCTCGGCCTCGGTCCCCATCGAAAAGAAGCTTGTTGGAGCCTTGGCTCGAAAGCTATCGCTTCAGCCCGGCCAGTCGGCCACCGTCACGTTTGTGATCACCTGGAATTTTCCAAATCTGCGACTCAAGGATAACGGGCGATTTTACGCGACCCTTTATTCCACGGCGGCTGCGGTTGCCGAACACGTAGCCAAGAACTTCGACGCGCTCTATCGCCAGACGCGGCTCTGGCACGACACATGGTACGACTCCACTCTGCCCTACTGGTTCCTCGATCGGACGTTCGCCAATACGTCGATCCTGGCCAGCTCAACCTGTCATTGGCTCAAGAACGGCCGGTTCTACGGTTGGGAGGGCGTTTGTTGCTGCGCCGGCACCTGCACGCACGTTTGGCATTACGCCCACGCCGTCGGCCGGTTGTTCCCCGAATTGGAACGCGACCTGCGGCAACGGACCGACTTCGGCACGGCGATGGATCTGAGGACCGGCGTTATCAACCACCGTGGCGAAGAGGCTGGGCTGGCAGTCGATGGCCAAGCCGGCTGCATCCTGCGGGCCTATCGCGAACACCAGATGTCGAAGGATGCCGCGTTCTTGCAGAAGCTCTGGCCGAAGGTGAAGCTGGCCATGCAATGCCTGGTGCGAATGGACAACCACGAGGGAATCCTCGAAGGGGCGCAGCACAACACCCTCGATCAAGCCTGGTTTGGTAAAGTGGCCTGGCTCAGCTCGCTTTACCTTGCCGCCGCCCGAGCGTGCGAAGCGATGGCCAACGAAGTTGGAGACGACGCCTACGCGAAGCAGATGCACGAGATCGTTGAACTCGGCCGAAAAAGCCTCGACCGCGATCTGTTCAATGGGGAGTACTACATCCAGAGTCCCGACAAGAATCACATCAAGACGGTCGGCTCTTACAATGGTTGCGAGGTCGATCAGGTCTTCGGGCAAAGCTGGGCGTATCAGGTGGGATTGGGTCGGATTCTGGACGAGAGGAACGTGAAGAAGGCATTGGCGTCGCTCTGGAGTTACAATTTTACGCCGGACGTTGGCCCCTTCCGCGCCAAGAACAAGCCCGGCCGTTGGTACGCCATGGCGGGCGAGGCCGGACTGATTATGTGTACATGGCCCAAGGGGGATACCGCCCGTGTCCAAACCGGATTCGACTTCTACTTCAATGAGTGCATGAACGGTTTTGAGTACCAAGTGGCCGGCCACATGATTTGGGAAGGGATGGTCCAAGAGGGGCTGGCGATCACGCGGGCCGTTCACGACCGCTACCACGCCTTGCGGCGCAATCCCTGGAACGAAGTCGAGTGCGGCGACCACTATGCCCGGTCGATGGCCAGTTACGGCGTCTTCCTGGCGGCCTGCGGCTATGAGTATCATGGTCCCAAGGGCCATCTCGCTTTCGCACCTCGACTGACGCCCGAGAACTTCCGCGCCGCCTTTACCACGGCCGAAGGCTGGGGTGCCTTCAGCCAATTGCGCGACGCCGCAGGGCAGGGCGACACGATCGAGTTAAAGTCGGGCAAGCTTCGGTTACGTACCTTGACCTTCGCCTTGGCCGACAAGGCCAACCCCAAGGGTGTCCGCGTTACCGTCAACGGGACGGAGGCCGCCTGCCGGCATCGTATTGAGAACGGCAAGGTGGTGATCGAACTGGCTGCGGAAATGGTTCTCCAGGCAGGCCAGAAGATGGAAGTTGTGATCGCCTGAGTAGTTTCCGCAGGAGTTACACCAGCCCCCAGCGCTTTCGCAAAAACCACTCGGCGGTCAAGAGAAGCACGAGGGAGAGGAAGAGTGACCACCGGTCCCATAAGGTCTTCTTGGTTTCCTGCTTCACGTCGAGGTAGTCGGTCTTGTTCATCAGCTCGGCAAGCCACTTGGGGAGCCGCTCCGGCTCGATGATTTCTCCACCGGAGGACTTGGCAACGCCCTTCATGCCGTCGAGATCGGAGGAGGCGTTGTCCAGTTCGAGATCCTGCTGCGAGACGATGAATCGGGCACGCGCGGTGCCAAGCAGCTCCCCCTTCCGCGTTGCCGTGACCTCGATCGTGTAGTCGCCGGGCAGTTGCGTCTCACGAAACGAAGCGGCCAGTTGCTCGTCCTTGCGAATCAGCACTGCGGGCGATCGCTTGTTGTCGGGCTTGAGTACATCGGCCTTGAATTCGGCGTCGGTGATCGGCTCGTTGTTCGGCGACTGGGCACCGGCGGTGAACTCAACGCGATTGCCGGGAAAGAATCGCGTGTTGTCCAGCCGCACCCAGACATTGCCTTGAGCCATCTGATCCTTACGTGCAAGCCAGAGCACGATCTGCCGCCAGAATCGCTTGTGGGCCGAATCGAAGCCTCGCATGGTCCACCGCCAGGTCGAATCGCCGGCAAAGGCGATCACGCGACCGCTGCCGAATTCGTGGCTGACCAGTAGCGGCCGGCCTTCTTTGCCATCCGCCTCGGCCAAGATCGTGGCGCTGGGCTTGACCCCCATGAAACGGTTTGCGCCTTCCAAAGGCGGAAGCTTGGCCCAGGCCGCCGCATTCTCTTGCGCCCCGGCGGCCAAGGCGAGGGCAAAATGCCGCAGGCTTCTCGGCGTGGGTTGCATCCGCAGAGGACCGGGAAGCTGCACGTCGTCCCGAACGGGTGTGTCGAGCAATTGTCGTTCCAGGCGATCCATATCCACCGGCAGAACCTCGGCCAGCGCGGTGTTGAAATATCCGCCTGGGCCGTAGGTGTGGAAGCCGCCCAACATGATCAGACCTTTGCCGCGGCTGACCGTCTCCTTGAGCTGCTCCAGTTCCGCTGGCTCGAAGGCCGTGGAATCGACGTCGCCCAGAATGAAGACGTCATACTTGCCCGGCTTGAGCAGTTCCATGAGGTTGCTCGGCTTTGTCTCTTTGTGACGTGGATCGAGGCGGATGGAATCGACCTTGATGTCGCGCGAGGCATCGAGCGACCGTCGCAAGAACTTCTGTTCCACGCGGAGATCACCCTCGATATACAGCACGTGCAATCCACCTTTGAGCACCTGCACGAACGAGCTTTGCTGGTTGTTCGTGGTCACCAACTCGCCGGGCTGAGCAACGGCTTCCAGGGTCAGTTTGAACTCGCCCGGCGTTTCCGGAGTATAGGTGAAGTCGACCGGCAATAATTGGCCGTCGGCCGTGGCCGTGATTTCCTTTTGGGCAATTTGCTCCATCTTGCCCTCGGGCGTTTCCATGAACACCCGCAGCGGGATCGGGTGGTTGACGTAGCCGCTGACTTTGATCTCGCCATGGATCGCCATTTCCGTTTTAACGAAGACGGAGGCCGGCGGTGGGAAATCGACGACGGCCACGTCCTGGACGCCGCCCAGCCCGCGCGACTGCCCAAACACCACAGGGAATACCGGATAACTCTGGTGCCGCAACTTGGCGGCAATGTCCTGCACCGATGCGTCGCGCGGGGCGAGGGCTTGCTGTCGGCCGTCGGTGAGAATAACGATCCCCAAGAGCCGCTTGCCGTTCTCCTGATTGAGTACATCGTCGAGGTTCGCGCCGATGGCCGTCTGGTTGCCCGATGGGCTATCCGGCAGGACGAGCTTACCGTCTTTGACTTCCAGGGGATGGATCTCGGCATCGAACGTGTATGCCTTGATCTCGAAGTCGCGGCCCAGGCTGCGCAGCGCGGGGACGGAATCTTCCAGTGTTGCCAGGAGCGATTCCCAACGGGTCTTGTTGTTGAGGCTGTCGCGGACCAACATGCTCCGCGACTGATCGATCAGCAGCACCAAGGTGGCCTTTTCCTTGTGCGTTTCCGTATAGACCAAGGTTGGCCGCAACATTCCCAGTACCAGCAATAGAATAATGCCGCAGCGAATCAACGCCAGCGTCAGGCGGCGGCGCAGCGACACGCTATTTCTTCCAGGCCCCACCAAGACGACCAGTGCCAGCAGCGCAGCCGCCACCCCGACCACAAGCCAGTAGCTATCGGCGATAGGGTAGTAGAAG
>JBAWVO010000117.1:0-18074 GCA_037147235.1 Planctomycetota bacterium
TCCTCCAGTACTTGGTGTGGGAGCACGACCCGGACGGTTTCAAACAGCGGATGGATCAATTCCTGACCATTTGCCACAAACACGGCATCCGCGTGGTATTTTGCCTCTTCGATGATTGCGTCTTCGGACCGAAGCACGATCCTTACCTGGGAAAGCAGGCCGACATGGTTCCCGGTTGGTATGCCCATGACTGGTCTCCAAGCCCCGGTTGGTCGCGGGTCAAGGACACCAAGACCTGGCCCAAACTCCAGGATTACGTCCGGGACGTTCTCTCGCGGTTCAAGGACGATCCACGGGTGCTGATATGGGATCTCTACAACGAGCCGACCAGCGGGATCGGGGATGCGACTTTGCCATTGCTGATGAAAGTTGTTGATTGGGCGCGGCTGGTCAATCCATCGCAGCCGTTGACCGTGGGAGTGTGGAGCGAGAACCGGCAGATCAACGACCTTGCGATCAGTCGATCCGATGTCATTACTTTCCATCGGTACTCGAACGCTTCGCAGCTTGAGGAGATCATCCATACGCTGGAAAAGCATGGCCGACCGTTGATTTGCACGGAATGGCTCAAACGCGACTGGGGCTTGGTCGGCGATCAGTTGCCTGTGTTCGCACGTCATCGCGTGGGTTGCCTACACTGGGGACTGGTGAACGGCAAGACCCAGACGCAGTATCCCTGGGGTTCCAAGGCGGGTGCCCCAGAGCCCAAGGTCTGGCAGCACGACCTGTTTCGCAAGGACCGCACACCCTACGATCCCCGCGAGATCGAATTGTTCAAGCAGGCCCTCGCCCGGAGCCAGGCCCAAAACGCCACCAACGGCGAAGGAAAGCCACAAGTAGGGGCAAGAGATACAACGCAATCCATGCGATATCCGCCCAATGAGGCGGCCACGGCTTGGTCCTCAAAACCTCCGGCCGATTGTCCGTTTGAAAAATCCACGGACCTCAACAGCATCGCCTTCACCGGTCGGCACAAGGAATACACCACCGCGGACACTTGGTATCCATCCTGGGCGTCTGACGGCAACTTGTATTCGCCGTTTACCGACGGTGCGGTGAACGAAGTCCGGTGTCATTCCGGACCAAGGGACTGGGTGACCGGAAACGCGAGGATTGAGGGCGATGATCCGCTCAACCTGAAAATTGTCCCGCTCGGCGTACACAAAGCACCTGCCGCCCCCTACGGCGGGCGTTATCCATGCGGCAGCTTGGTCCACAACGGTATCTGGTATTACGGGACTTACTGCCTGGATTGGTACAAGTACCCATGGGACGTCATGGGTCCATTCGTCGGGTTTCGCATCTCGCGCGACGAAGGGCGAACCTGGGAAGACAAGTTCTGCACGCCGGAGAAGCCTCTGTTCGGGGAGGCGATCAAGCGTCTCGATCCGCACGCAGTCGTGCCGCAGAAGCCCGGCCCGAATGTTTCCGCCGACCAGTTTCGCAACATGCCCAAGGTGAAAATGGGATCGCCCCACTTCGTTGACTTCGGCAAGAACATGGAGCATTCACACGACGGAAAAGCCTACCTCACAGGACATGGAACGACGCAGTCGGAGGCTACCTGTAGTTGGATCTCCGGTGACCAGGTCTATCTCGCCCGTGTAACGCCCAGCCCAGAAAACGTCAACGATGTGACAAAGTACGAGTTTTTTGCCGGGCACGATGCCCAAGGGCAGCCTGTGTGGATCAAAGACTTTACGAAGATCAAGCCGCTGGCAGAGTGGAAAGACCGGTCGGGTTGCGTGACGATGACCTACTTCGCCGCTTTGAAACGCTACCTGATGTGCGTCACTGACGGTGGTCGAACGGGCAATGGCCCGTACAATACCTGGATTGTCGAGTCGCAGCAGATTACCGGGCCATGGCGACTGGTGACCTACCTTGAAAGATTTGGCGAACAGGCATACTTTGTCAATGTTCCCAGCAAGTTCATCAACTCTGACGGGCGAACGGCGTGGTTGTGTTACTCCCATGGTTGGCAGCACCAATCGGGCAATCCGCCCGGCAGTCGCTATGCCATGAACCTGCGAGAGTTCAAAGTGCTGGGGCCAAGTGGGCAGTGAAAGGCATGAAACTCGCCAAACATTATGATTCCCGCCGATCCCATCAGTGATACAATCAACGCAGTCGTGACGTAATCTTGCCCCACTCACTTGGAAGGAACTTACCATGCCATCGGACCTAACCCGCCGTGGATTTCTCGGAAGTGCCGCGACTGCGGCTATACTCGGCAGCGACGCAACCCTCGCGGCTGCCTCCAGCGAGGCCGGGCACGTTGCACAACCACGCCCCATCAAGATCCTCGGCATCTGTTGCAGCCCGCGCAAGGGCAAGAGTACCGCTGCCGCATTGAGCATCTGCCTCGACGCCATCAAGGCATTTGACGGGAGAATCGAGGTCGAACTCATCGAACTGGCAGGGCGAAAGATACCCGGCGAAGTGGCAGCAGGGATTGCGTTGGAGCCGGGCGAACGGGATGATTTCCCCGCACTGGTGCCGAAGCTCTCCTCACCCATGGTGGCGGGGATTATCCTCGGCACCCCCGTCTACTTTGGCAATATGTCGTCACTCTGCAAGGCGTTTCTGGATCGTTGGATCGTGTTTCACAAGGACAAGCTGCTGGCCAACAAGGTGGGCGGTGTCTTGGCAGTGGGCGGTGCGCGGAACGGCGGGGTAGAGCTGACGATCCGTTCGGTGCAAGTGGCGTTGATGTCGCAGCAGATGATCGTGGTGGGCGATGCCCCGCCGACCGGTCATTGGGGCGGGACGGTCTGGGGCGGCAACCCCGCAGTCAGCACGGGTTCGACGCCCGACATCGCCCGCGACTTGGAAGGCATCGCCAGCGTCAAAAACCTTGGCCGTCGCGTGGCGGAGATGGCACTACGACTGGATACCACCAGCCCAGGGAACGTGATCAAGCCGCAATAATCGATTGAAAGGTAATCGCCATGGTTCATCAGGAACAATTCTCCTTCGATACGACCGGCCACCGGCACATGGCCGAGGTTACCGATCAGGTTGCAGCCATTGTGGAGCGATCCGGCGTCACGACGGGCATTGTCCATGTGTTCTGCGTAGGAAGTACGGCGGCGATTGGCGCGATCGAGTTTGAGCCTGGCCTTGAACGCGACTTGCCGGAAATGCTGGATCACCTGATCCCGCCCAGCCGCAACTACGGCCACGAACAGGCATGGCACGACGGCAACGGCCACTCGCACTTGCAAGCGACTCTCTTGGGGCCGTCGCTTTCAGTGCCTGTGGCCGATGGCAAGCCGGTGCTGGGGACATGGCAACAGATTATCCACTTGGAGTGCGACGTTCGACCGCGAAGTCGCACAGTCGTGGTCACGGTCATGGGGGACTAGCGCAATGGCCATCACATGTCCGCACTCTGGGTCGGAGTTCGATGCCACGCTCTTGCTTCAAATCTCAGGTGCAAACTTCAGGCCCTACCCCAGTGCGATCGGCAACAATATAATGACTGCGTGATGCAACCGTTTAACATGGTGTGATCGAACATGGGCAGTGTTAACTATTCTAGGGTCTCGCGCAGGAAGTTTCTGCACCAAACGGGCGCGGCTGTCGGTTCGGTGATATTGGGAGTGGCGTCTTCAGCCAGTGCGTCAACGGCCGCCGAAGGACTTCCTCGGCGGGTTCTGGGCAAGACCAAGATTCCTGTCTCCATTCTGACCCTGGGAACCGCGCCGTGCGGGCAGTCAAATTTTGGCACCAGCCGCCAGGTGGCCGAGATCGTCAACGCGGCGGTGGATGAAGGGATCAACTTCATCGACACCGCACACATCTACGGCTGCGCAGAGGAAGGGATCGGCCTTGCCCTGGGACGCCGTCGCAAGGAGGTCTTTCTGGCCACTAAGGTCTGGGCCGACACGATCCAGGAAGCGGAGGAGCGGTTTGACCAGTCACTGAAACTGCTCAAGACGGAACAGGTCGATCTGGTGTACTTCCACAGCCTTGGCAACCGCGACGTTGGCCGGGCGCGGCAGGCTGATGGCGTATTCAACTGGCTGCTGAAACAGAAGCAGTTGGGAAAGACGCGGTTCCTGGGTATCTCAGGCCACAATGCCTGTGAAAGGTTTCCCACCTTTATCGAGTCGGGTGACGTGGACGTGATCATGATGGTTCTGAATTTTGTCGATCGCTATACCTACGACTTTGAGGCGAAAGTGCTGCCTTTGGCCCGCAAGCACGACCTGGGTATCGTGGCGATGAAGGTATTTGGCGGGGTGCGGGGTGGCTTTGCCAGCTATGGCGGTCGCAAAACCCCGCCGCAAATCGACGCCCAGTATTTGGAACTTGCCGTTCGCTATTCGCTGGGTTTGCCTGGCGTTGCTGCGGTGAATATCGGCGTGCATGACGCCGAACAGGTTCGCAAGAATGTGCAGATCGTCAAAAACTTCCGGCCGTTATCTACCGAGGAGCGATCGCTACTGGAGAGAGTGGGACGCGAGTTGGCGAAGAAGTGGGGGCCACACTTCGGACCGGTGGAGGAAAAGGGCCACGATGCTTAGGGATAGTGACCGAGCAGGTTTCAATCCACTTTTTCAGTGGCGGCCGCCCGATTCACCCTCTGTCGATGATTGCAGGGGAAGGCGCAAACTGGGGAGGCCGATGATGGATTTGGAGCAAACCGGGCAGCATATCCGCGTAAACCCACGGGACACTGCGGCACCGCCGGGCAGCATCTTCTTACCGATGGGCGCGTTGCAGGCGATCCAGGCGATGGATACGATAATCAGTCGTGCTGGCTGACTGTGCCATCTATATCGCTCATACACTGCGCGCAAGCGCAGAAAGGAGTCGGCCCAAGGCTAGGAAGAAACGGCAGCCTCACCTTCACTGGACAGTACGTCCCTGCCAGCAATCCTCCAAGCATCGTCTTTCTCGATCTCACCCAATCGTAGCGAGCAACAGCCGGTTGCATTGCCGTGCATATCCGCGCATAATGGCTTTATGCGTTGCCATCACATAATCAACCGCCAGTCAATATTTTAAGGAATCCCAAGATGAAGATGACGATTACAGTTGCATTGTTGTTAGTTGTCTTTGCGACAACCGCCTGGGCAGAGGACAAGGAAGCCCTTGGCGGTTATCAGCCGCGACTGGACAAGGACGGCTGGGAGATCCTGTTCGACGGCAAAGACTTCGCCGCATGGGAGGATGGCGGAAAGGAGGGCACCTGGGGCATAAACGCCGATGGCGAACTCTACCCTGCTAAGCCCGGACCGGATCTCGCCACGCGGCAGCGGTATTGCGACTTCGTCATCGAAGCCGATTTCAAGTTGGGGCCCAAGGCCAAAGCCAACAGCGGCGTGTTCATCCGCGTTCACGACCGCCGCAATGATGTGAACACCGGCATGGAAGTCCAGATCCTCGACAATGGCGACTACGACGTCCCCTGCAATGCTGGCAACGCAAACGGAGCGCTCTACGACCTGGTGCGCCCGGCGGTGGATGCCAACAAGGCCATCGGCGAGTGGAACGACTGCCGCATCACCGCCAACGATAACCTGATCACCATAGAGCTGAACGGCAAGGAGGTCGTCAAGGCTGACCTGAACTGCTGGTCCAAGGCCGGCCAGAATCCAGACGGCGCGCATAATAAGTTCCCCTACGCGATTGGCTCGCTGCCGCGGGAAGGCTTCATCTGCCTCCAAAACTACAACGCCACACCCGTCTGGTTCAAGAACATCCGGCTGAAGCCGCTCACCGACCGCAAGCCGAAGTACACTGGCAAGGAACCGATCGACCAACTTCTGCGGTAGGCGACTGCCCGCAGATTGTCGCTGCCGGTCGGCGCGGTGCCGGCGATCGAGGTGGCGGATAAGATGAGCCAAGAGTGAGCCAATCAACCATGAATAAACGTCAACTGGGCAAGCAAGGCCCGATGGTATCGACCATCGGCCTGGGCTGCATGGGCATGAGCGAGTTTTACGGCCCCGGCGACGAGGCCGAGTCGATCGTCATGATCCACCGCGCATTGGAACTGGGGATCAATTTCCTGGACACGGCCGACATGTACGGTATAGGCAAGAACGAGATCCTCGTGGGCAAGGCCATCCGGGACCGCCGCAGCCAGGTCGTGCTGGCTACGAAGTTCGGCAACGTGCGGACACCGGACGGCGGCTGGGCGGGGGTCAACGGGCGGCCGGAGTACGTGCGACAGTGCTGCGAGGGCTCCCTTCAGCGTCTCGGCGTCGATCAAATCGACCTCTATTACCAGCACCGTGTCGATCCAAAAGTGGCCATTGAGGATACGGTGGGAGCGATGGCTGAATTGGTCCAGGAGGGAAAGGTCCGCTACCTGGGCCTGTCAGAGGCCGCCCCGGCCACGATTCGCCGTGCCCATGCCATCCACCCCATCGCAGCCCTTCAGACCGAATACTCACTATGGAGCCGTGAGCCCGAGGAGGAGATCCTCTCCACGGTGCGGGAGCTGGGCATCGGCTTCGTGGCCTACAGCCCTCTGGGGCGAGGCTTCCTGACGGGCCGGTTCCAGCGACCAGAGGACGTTCCCGAAGGTGACTGGCGGAGGAGGATGCCGCGGTTCCAAGGCGAGAACTTCCAGGCGAATCTCCAGCTCGTGGCGCAGGTTAAGGAAATCGCCGCCCGGCGGAAGGCCGCGCCGAGCCAGATTGCCCTGGCGTGGCTCTTGGCCCAGGGCGACGACATCGTACCGATCCCTGGTACCAAGCGGCGGCACTATCTGGAGGAGAACGTGGCGGCCGTCGAGATCGAGCTGGACGCAGAGGACTTGCGGTGGCTCGGCGAGGCGATACCCCGAGGTGCAACTGCCGGACAGCGATACCCCGATATGAGCACGGTAAACCGTTGACGGGCCACCGAATACGAGCGACTCTTGCCCCGCTTCTCTATGGTTGTGGCGGCTACGGTTGCCGATCCTCGTCCAAAGGAGAGTCGCCACCAATGAACAGAACAATTCAACTTATCTGCATGGCCGTCACCGCCACCCTGTTGCTGGTTCCGCTGACGGCAAACTATGCCGCCGAGCGACTTTGCCTGGAAAACCCGCACGTGGCGGTCGAGATTGATCGCTACAGCGGTGGGATTCGCTCGATCCGCGACAAGGAACAGAGCATCACATATCAAGTGCCGGGGATCGGTTTTATGGTCACGACCGAAGTCGGTACGGTCCTCGCCGAGAAACCACTTGCCGTCAACCCCAGCGGGGGAGAACTGGTGCTTCGCTTCGCGGGCAGCGGCTTGGGCGTGTCGCTACACTATCACCTGGGCCCCGACGACCGGTTCATCGAGAAGTGGCTGGTGATCAAGTCCGACGACGGCACACCGTTTTTTCTCAAGGAGGTGGTCTTGGAGGACGTAACGGCGGCAACACCGGTGTCCAAAATACATTTCCACGACGATCAGACGATCTGGCATTGCCCGATCAATATCTTTCTCCGCAGTGAGAAAGGTGGCTGTTTTGCCGGCCTGGAGTACCCGTGGTGGGAGTGGAAACCGCGAGGCAAGAATGGCTTTCGCATCGGCTACAAACCGAACTATCAGGTAAAAGCCGGCGAGGTCAACACGAGCGAGAAGTATTTTTTGGGGGTTTATCGCAAGGAAGGCATCGCGCGCTACTCGCACGGTCCGTATCCTGGCCGGCATTCGACGTCGCTGGTGCGATTCGAGGAGAATACCGGACTCTTCCAACACTTCAAGAACAAAAAGATTCCGCCCGAGGCCGTTCCGCAGGAGGTGCTCGACTGGGGCGAGGTCTGGGCCATGCAGGACTTCATGCGGCAAGTTCTGCCCGACCTACCGCTTCCCGAAGACGGGTATTGGATTTGGCAGAACGGCTGGTGGGCCGGCCTGTTCGATCCTAAGACCGAGATCCTCGATCGCCTCAAGGCGTCTGGTGTCCACGACATCATGACGGCGCACACGTGGTATGGCCGCGGCAATCACCCGATGCCCGAGTCGTATCTCTCGCAGACACGGATCGAGCCGCTCGGCTTCCCGGTCGATAAGGGCAATGCGGGACTGCCTAGCGATGCTGGGCCGGCTGGCGGCTTGCACTCGCTCCACGGGGGAGAACACAGTCCGTTCGAGCTAGACCAATTCACGCCCGACTTTCGCGCGCCGCCGATCATGGAGCAGTTTATCGACTATGGTCGTAGGATCGGCGTCCACGTGAGTAGTTTCTCGCTTCCCGGCATCTGGTTCAACCAGAAGCCGGAGTGGGGCTCGCTGGACGAGGCTGGTAAACCGAGCGAATACCTCTTTGGCCGCAAGGTTTCTTGTTCCGCCAGCGACGAGTATATGAAGCACTTAATGGCGGTGCATGAGGCCGTCTTCACGAAGTATCAGCCGCGTTGGTGGGGCTGGGACGGCCGCTGGATGAGCTACTGGGAAGTGCCTGCATACCGCCCTGGGCCAAAGGGATTGGGGCCCGATCCCTGTTACGCGAAGAATCACGGGCACCTGCCGGGCGACAACTTCTACAAGGAATGGAAGAACATCCAGAACTTTCTCATGGAGATTCGCCGCCATCATCCACGGATGTGCCTGGAGCAGTATTTGGGCCTGAAACGCGGTGGCCCGTGGGCACTGCGGTATCTGAACGCTGATGACAACTACTTCGAGACCAACGGAGCGGACATGAATCGCCTTCAAACCTGGCATAACCAGAACGACCGCTTTCGCCCTGTCTATAAGAACTACGCCGCTATCTTTGGCGAAGGTTCAAAGGATTTCCAGTTCAACGTCATCTCCACTCTCAGCACCACGTCGTATTGCCAAATTGGCCCGGGATTCAAGGCACTGTCCCTCAAGGAAAACCAGGAGTTTCTGAAGAAATGGCGGAGCTGGGCCAGCGCGAACCACGCCTATCTGAAGGTTAAGCGGGATCTGTTCGAGTGCCCCGGCTATTCACCCGTCGATGGCAGCTCGCACATCCTTGGTGATCGTGGATTCTTGTTCCTATTCCCCGGCGGCTTCGATACGAGGACCAAACACTCGAAGACGTTGCGTGCATCGATCCCGATCAGCCGCTGGCTGGGTTTTAGCGAGAAGCCGGATACGGTCTATCAGATCACCGAGGTCTATCCTCGTGAAAGGGCAGATTGGGGGCGATACCGTTATGGCGAGGAGTTCCTGTACGACATGCCCAAGGATTCCGCGGTCATTCTCTCGCTGCAACCAACCAGGGTCGGTGAAAAAGCGGAACATGCCGCGCTCAGTGCTCCGGCAGAAAATGTCGTTGTGGTGAAGGCATTTTCCGACGCGGTGCCGGATCGATCGGAACCCGTCGCAAGCGTACCGACCTACAGGGCTACACTTTCAAGCGATGTGAACCAGCCGATCACCGGGTGGGGTTGTTTCCCAGGCTGGGTCGACTCGGGGGACAAAATCGGCACCGACAAGGACTTACAGAAGGCGATATACCGCGATCTGGGAATGACGGTCGGCAGGGTCAAGATCATGCCGAACTATGGCAATTGGGATGGCTCGCTCAACACCTTGGCCATCGACAGTCACCTCGCGAGGCAGATAGAAACGATGCGCGACTACGGGATAACAACATGGATCGCAACCACGTGGTCGCCGCCAGGATTTATGAAGACATTCGACAGCGAAAAAGGCAAGGTGGATGGTCAACCCAACCGCCTCAGGCCTGAATTCGAGGACGCTTTTGCCAAGTACTATGCCCAGGTGCTCGTTTACCTCCGCGATGTCAAGAAACTTGGTACACCGGTGTACGTAACGATCCAGAACGAACCTGATTTCGCCGCCAATTGGGATGGGTGCCCCTACGAACCGGATCAATGGCGACGGGTCACGAAGAAGCTCCGCAAGACACTCGATAATGAAAACCTCACTACCGTCAAAATTCACGGCCCCGACCATAACCATTGCACTCTAGGCAAATTTTTTGGGGATGAACTCTCGGCAGTAAAGTCTGATCCGGAGTTGCTGAAGGCACTTGACGGAATTGCCTTCCATTCGTATAGCGAGGGAAAGGAATCCGGTGGTCCGGCGGCCGTGGAAGCGAGAAATCTCATCTTGAAGTTCAAACGCGAACTGAAGAAGGGGGATGCGATCTGGCAGACGGAGAACTGTTCGGTCAAACGAGAAGATCTCACGGTTTCGGCCATCCGCCACGTGCGATCCATGATGCGGGACATGGGATACCTGGAAGTGAACTGCTATATCTACTGGCTGGGTGCAAGCGACAGGAAACAATTTTCGGGTGAGGAACTCATTTTTCAAGGCACGAAGACCAAGCTCTACTATGTGTTCCAGAAACTCTGGAACAGCGTCATTCCTGGCAGCTTTGTCGTCAAGACGTTTTCCCTCAATGATGATCCAGACATGTCCAACTTCGGCCCCGATCCGATGGACATGCTTGCGTTCATAAGTGACAAAAAGTCGGTCGTCCTCCTGACCAACGCCACCACCGTGGCGAGATACCTCGACATCAGGGGCCTTGCTGGAACCCAGATGTCCCTGTTCCGCACTTCAAATACCGAGGATATGGCCGCTGTTGGATCTCAACCCATTGTCCATGGAGCGTCGACCGTTTTCCTTCCCGGCCACTCCATACTGATTCTGGAAACCGATGGGGGCATGTGATCAGCCTTGGCCGCCATGGCCGCAATACGGTTGATCGTTGGGTAGGCAGGGATCGTGGTTGGCAGCATCATCTTGCCGATGGGCGCGTTGCAGGCGATCCATGGGGCGGATAGGATGGGAACGAAGATTGAGTTGTAGCCGACAAGCCCAGGGGACTTTTGCTTACCATGATGAAACGTAGTCTATTTGACATGTTCGAGTGGCTGGGGCGGCATGAGTTCATTGTGTTGCTGGCGGTGCTGATCGTCGTCGCGGGCACATGGGGGTTCATCGCTCTGGCCGACGTCATACTGGAAGGTAGAACGCAGTCTTTCGATGAGTCGATTCTCCGTGCCTTGCGGCGGCCCGATAACCCTGCGATACCGATCGGTCCCGACTGGATGGCCGAGGTGGGGCGAGATTTGACCGCACTGGGTGGTGTCGCCGTTTTGATCTTGGCGACCTTGGCGGTGGCCGGATTTCTCCTCTTGGACCGCAAGTACGCCGTCATGGGGTTCGTACTGGCCGCCGTGGCCAGCGGGCTGATACTCAGTTCGATCTTGAAAGCCTGCTTCGCACGTCCACGGCCAGATGTCGTGCCACACCTTTCCCAGGTCTATACCAGCAGCTTCCCCAGCGGACACTCGATGATGTCGGCCATCGTCTATCTGACCCTCGGAGCCCTGCTGGCACGGATGGTCGTCCGGCGTCCGCTCAAGGTCTACTGCCTCGCGGTGGCCTTTATTCTGACAGGACTGGTCGGTTGTAGTCGTGTCTACATGGGCGTCCATTACCCTACCGATGTCCTCGCGGGATGGACTGCCGGCCTGGTTTGGGCCACTCTCTGCTGGCTCGTGGCACGGAGACTGCTCCGCTTCTCTTGCTGATCCACCACATGTTCTGGAGCATCCTGCTGTTTTTGGTCGTACCGCTGGTTTGGCGGAAGCCCAAGCTGAGCGGCGCACTGCCGGGGATCGCCTGCGGACTGATCCTCAGCGATCTCTTGCATCATTTCCTGGTGCTTCCGCTGACCGTAGGCAATATGGGCTGGCACTGGCCGTGATGGGCCGTTGCCTGACTGCTCAGTGGCCATGCCTCGGGGGATCACTTTCCCGTTCCATCGTCTGGCGACGTTATTTTGCCGGCCGGCAAAATGCCTCCGTCCCTTGGTGCTCAATCCTTGGCGTAGTAATACACGCAATGCCGATACGGAATGGGAGTGGTTCCCAGGGCGGCAGCAGCACCTGGATCGTTCTCGTAGGTCAGGACCAAACGGCAGGACTTCTGAAAGCGGATGGCGTCATCCACCCGGCAGCGGATGGCGGCCACACGCGATCCGGCCGGCTTCAGGTTCTCCAGCTTGATGATCGCACAGCGGCCGTCCGACTGCACGCCGTGCTGAAAGCCCCAGGAGAAGCCGTAGGCGTCCTCCGACCCCAGATAGTTCAGAGTCGGCTTATCGTCGCCGTCAAGGAAGAACTGGTGGTCACCCTCGCACAACTGCTCTCCGCGGACGCTTTTTACCGACTCGTACTGAAGCCAGTGCGCCATGATCGTGGCCGGCCGGTTGATCTGGCAGAGTACCAACGGCTTGCTGGCCTGGAACGTACCACTGTGGTAGTCGGTCCGCAGGTAGCCGCAGTCGTCGGGAATCTGCTCAACCTTCTCCCACTGCACGTCGGTGTAGGCGGCCAAGTTCTCGGCAGACGGGTTCTCCAGTTCGATCGTAATGTGCTTGCGGAACGGCATGGGCAAACGGAAATTGTGCGAGTGCTTGACTTTGGTGAAGTAGACAGTGTTGAAGAGCGCGCTCTGGCATTGGATGTCACCTAGAAAGTCCATCAACGGCATTTCGACAGCCGGTGTCGTTTGGCTGTCGTAGAACACTCGCACGACGACGGATTGGGCACCTGGGGTATTTCCAGAGAATCCGTAGACCTCTGTTTACAACTGCTCCGATTTAATGACCTTGGTTTTGCCATGGATGCGGACCGTAACTTCTCGCCGCTCGGGGGAGGCAATGCGGTAGGTTGCGATCTTGCCGTCCTTCCATTGGATGTCGACCGTGAATCCGCCGCGGGCACGGAGTCCACTCACCTTGCCGGTAGCCCATGTGGCCGGCAGGGCGGGAAGAAGTTCAAGCACGGGCTGGCCATCGGCCTTCGTCTCCTGGCTCTGAAGCAACATTTCGGCCACGGCCGCGCAGCCACCGAAATTGCCGTCGATCTGGAACGGCGCATGGAGACAAAATAGGTTTGGCGCACCCCGGCCAATGAGCATGGAGAGGAGCCGACTGGCGCGGTCGCCGTCGTGCAGGCGTGCCCAGAAGTTTGCCTTCCAGGCCATGCTCCAGCCGGTGGAGGCATCACCGCGCCTTTCCAGCGAAAGACGGGCGCCGCGGTAAAGCTCGGGCGTGCCGGGGTTTATTTCGCTGCCGGGACTCAGACCCCATAGATGCGAGCAGTGGCGGTGATTGACTTCCGTTTCCTCAAAATCTTCATTCCATTCCATGATCCGGCCGGCAGCGTTTACGCGGGTTGGTGCGAGCTTGGCACGGGTGGCGTCAAGGCCTTTGGCAAACTCTTCATCTACACCCAGAATCCGCGCGGCGGCGGCTGTGTTTTTCAGCAGATCGCGGGTGATCTGCTGGTCGAAGGTGGAGCCCACGCAAAGCGCGGTCGTCTGCCGCTTGCCGCTCTTATCGGTGTAGGCGTAACTGTTCTCCGGCGAGTTGGAAGGCACTACCGCCAGCTCATGGGTTTTCGGATTCTCGACCAGCACGGCCTGCATGAACTCCGCAGCACCATGGAGGACGGGGTAGTATTCGCGTAGGAACGCCTTGTCCTGCGTGAAGGCATAGTGCAGCCAGATATGCTGGGCGAGCCACGCGCCGCAGGTCGGCCCAATGCAAGCGGGCAAAAAGCTCGGTGCGGTGTCATACCAGGGGTTCTGCGTGTGGTTGGCCATCCAACCCGGGGCGTTGAAGTAAGCCTTGGCCGTCTTCTGCCCTTCCTTGGCCACGTTCTGAATGAACTGCAATAGCGGCAGATGGCAGTCGGACAGATTGGCCGCTTCCACCGGCCAGTAATTCATTTGCAGGTTGATGTTGCTGTGGAAATCACCCCGCCAAGGCGTAGAGTATTCCTCGGCCCAGATGCCCTGCAAATTGGTCGGCAACTGCGAATCGGGCCGCGAGCCGGAGACGACAAGATGACGTCCAAACTGGAAATAGAGGGTGGCCAGCGAGGGATCGGGAGTCTTCTCCTGCAATCTCACACGCTCGGGTGTGGGACGCTTGGAGTTTGGTCCCTCCGGCAGGGTTAACTGGCAGCGTTCCATGTAGCGGCGGTGGTCGGCAACCGCACTTTCCCGGAGGGCGTCGAAAGGTTTAGCCAGGGCCGCGTCGAGCCGTCCGCGTGCGAGTTTCGCAAACTCCTTGTCCTTCCAGTCCGTACCGGTGGAGATAATAAGCGTCACTTCGTCAGCACCGGCGACGACCAGACCCTGGGCTGTGGCGGAAACCTTGCCTCCCTTGGTGACTGCACCCAACAGGGCCATGTAACGCATGCCTTTGCCGCCACCGCCGGGCTTGTTGAAAGGCAGTTGGCCTTCGAGGACATACACGTCGCCGTCGACGCGAGTGGCCGCATTCTGTTTACGCGCCAGCGCGGCGACAAACGAGAGTTCACCCGGTTTATCGGCCTTCAGGTTCAATACGATTACCTCATCCGGCTTGGAAACCACTAAGTCGCGAGTGAAGGCCACATTCTTTCGCTGATACTGGGTGTGCGCCACGCCTTGCATGAGATTGAGGTCGCGGCGGTAACCATCGCAGGGCACGGCGGCCGCAGGTTGAGTACCGAAATCAATGACCAAATCACCCAGAGTCTGGTAGCAGCCGAACTGGTTGACATTTCGCCATCCGCTGACGCCGTCAGCGTAGCGGAAGCTATTTCCAAGGACGCCGCCGGCACCGGAAATATCACCCGCAAAGAGTTTTTTGCGGACTTCCGACAGGCATTGGTAAGCACCGTACTTGTTGCCGTCGTAAGGACCGCCCGACCAGAGGGACGACTCGTTCAGTGCAATCCGCTCCTTGTCTACTCCACCGAAGTCCATGGCACCAAGGCGTCCGTTGCCGAGTACGGATGATTCATGGAAAGACGCGGCAGGCTTGTCGAACCACACGCTCATCGGTTCAGCGGGGGCGGATACTTCAGCGGCTTGGCAGAGTCCAGCGGCGACTACAAAGGCAGCCACGGCGGCGACACGGGTGTTCCAGTTCTTCATGGATGTCATTCCTTTCTCGTAGAGGTAAAACCCTATTGTGCATGCTGGTTATGTCTAACGCAAGTGTGTCAAGCCGAATAATTCATCCGCGTAAACCCACGGGACACTGCGACACCGCCGGGCAGCATCGTTTTGCCAGTGGGCGCGTTGCAGGCGATCCGTGCGGTGGATAGGATGATGACTCGTGCTGACTGAAGGCACTAGCCATGCCAGAAATGCACGATCAAATCTCCCTCATTACGATTGCACGCAACATGCCCGCCATCTTCGAGTACCACCACACCGTCTGCGTCGACGAAATCGACGCCTTGGGCCACGCCAACAACGTGTGTTACGTCCGCTGGATGCAGGATGCGGCGGTGGCTCATTCCGCCGCCCAGGGCTGGCCTGCCGAGGCGTACCAGCGGCTGGGCTCGGGATGGGTGGTGCGGTCCCATACCATCGAGTATCTTCAACCAGCCCAGGCCGAGGATCAAATCGTAGTCGAAACGTGGGTGGCCACGTTCAAGCGAGTCACATCGCTTCGCCGCTACCGCATTGTTCGGCCGGCCGCCGCCGCCCTGCTGGCTACTGCTGAGACCCATTGGGCGTTTATCAATTTCGCCACGGGACAGCCCCAGCGAGTGCCCATAGAGATCGCTCAGGTGTTTCAGGTCGTAGCGGAACCGCCCTTTCCCGACCGCACAACTGGAAGCCTGGAATAAATCGGGTATCATCAAGGTCATTGGACATCGTGGAGGAATACGAGCATGCATTGCTGGAATTGCGGTAAGAAAATCCCTGACACGGCCAAGGTCTGCCGTTTCCATTCCCAAGCACGGGCATCAATCATGTTGGAGTTTGCTCGATATTGTGTTAACTTGGCTGCACTGTGTGCCGCCGGCTCCGCAGCCGGCGCAGAACAGCCAGCCGACAAGATCTTCCGCCAGGGTGTCATCCTGACCATGGACTCGCAGAATCGAACGGTGCAAGCTGTTGCGATCCGCGGCAACCGGATTGTGCGGGTGGGATCAGACGTTGAGGTCTCCGAACAGGCCGGCCCGAAGACAACCGTCGTCGACCTTCAAGGCAAAGCGATGCTGCCCGGCTTCTACGCCGCCCACGACCACTTTCCCTCGGCAGGAATCGAGGCATTGTATGAAGTAGACCTTAACAGCCCGCCCATCGGCACGATACAAACCCTCGACGACCTACTCAAGACGCTACGAGAAAGAGCCGCACGGACACCGAAAGGCGGTTGGATTATCGGCCACGGCTACGACGATACACTCCTCCGCGAAGGACGCCACCCGACGCGCTACGACCTCGATAAGGCATCGACCGATCATCCGATCTGGATCACTCATAGCTCGGGCCACCTGGGGGCGGCTAACAGCCGTGCGCTGGAGATCGCGGGCGTGACGAAGGACACGGTGGTCACATTGGGCGTGATTCGCAAGGAACTGGCGACGGGCGAGCCGAATGGCGTGTTTGAGGAGTGCTGTGGACTGGTCGCACGACACACGCCCGACCACAGCCTGGAACAAAGGCTGGAGGCGATCCGGTGGTGCGATCAGCACTATCTGTCCCATGGAGTCACCACGACCGTGATCGCCCACGGCAGCGAGCGGTCGATCAAGGACTTGAAGCAAGGTTTGGATCGCGGACTTTTACACCTTCGCGTGGTATCAATGCTCTCAAACCCCGAACTCGGAACGAAGAACGTACTCGCCACCAAATTGCCGATTGAACGGATACATGTCACCGCAGCGAAGTTGATGTCCGATGGCTCGATCCAGGGCTACACGGGCTATCTTTCGACGCCGTACTACCGCCCGCCATCGGGCAAAGCTGGTTACTGCGGTTATGCGAGGTATTCTCGCCAACATTTGGTGGACCTTGTCAAGAAGTACCATCGTGCCGGATATCAGATCGCCATCCATGCCAATGGGGATGCCGCAATCGATGACGTGCTGTTTGCCTATGGCGAGGCTCAGCGCGAATTGCCTCGCCCCGATGCCCGCCATCGCATCGAACACTGCCAAATGGCCCGCGATGATCAGTTGGCACGGATGAAGGAACTAGGGGTCACGCCGTCGTTCTTTGTGGGGCATGTGTTCTACTGGGGTGACCGCCATCAGAACATCTTCCTTGGCCCCGAGCGTGCTGCAAGGATTAGCCCGTTGCGCTCGGCACTGTCGTGCGGACTGCATCTGACGCTGCACAACGACACGCCGGTCACGCCGGTCGATCCACTGCTGTTGGTTTGGGCCGCCGTGAATCGCTTGACTCGCGACGGAAAGGTTCTCGGCCCACAGCAGCGGATATCCGTCGCCGAAGCCTTACGTGCGGTGACCATCGACGCGGCTTGGCAGAACTTCGAGGAGGAGCGCAAAGGCTCAATCGAGCCCGGCAAGCTGGCTGATTTTGTCGTTTTGGATGAGAATCCATTGACGGTCGAACCGCGGCGACTCAAGGACATCATCGTGCTGGAGACGGTTGTGGATGGGGAGACGGTCTATCGCAAGTGAGCGCGGACGCACAAAGAGGAATTTTCACTTCACTCCTTGGCGTAATAATACACGCAGTGCCGGTAGGGAATGGGACGCATTCCCAGGGTACGGGCGGCGACTGGATCATTCTCGTACGTCAGTACCCAGGGGCAGTACCCCTGAAAGCGGATGGCATCGTAAAAGAGCCAGCAAATCCACACAAGCGATCCTGGGGCTTGCCAGGGGCCTTGGTGGGCATGTGCCCCCTGTGCCAGCGATCATAAACGACGCGGTGGTAGGCAGATCAGCAAGTTCCTGGGAATCGGTTTCCTCATTGATTGCGAACAGATTGGCTACGGAGTAGAATCGGTGAGTCAGGAACATCATATATCCAGGCAACCGAGGCAACAAAACCATGAGCTACCACATTCGTACCCTGACCTCCCTGTTGCTGGTATCGCTGTCCACGCTCCAGGCTGCCGAGCCTGCGACGAAACCCAATATCGTGATCTTGTTGGCCGATCAGTGGCGGGCCACGGCGACCGGCTTTGCGGGAGACCCGAGCGTCAAGACGCCGGCACTGGACCGGTTCGCTGCGGAAGGTATCTGGTTTCGCAACGCGGTCTCCGTTTGCCCGGTATGTACGCCCTACCGGGCGTCCTTGATGACCGGACGCTGGCCGACTTCCACGGGGATGTTTCTCAATGATCTCCATTT
>JBAWVO010000118.1:0-18018 GCA_037147235.1 Planctomycetota bacterium
TCATTAAACCATCAGGAGGCCAGAGTCAGTTTTAACAATACACGGGACATCCCCCCGCACCCCGGCCTGTGCGGAAGAGGGCAATCGCCAGGACCGTTTCAAAAAACAGACCAATGATGAGGATGGGCCAAGGGCTTTCGAGCATGGGGGAGGAGTTGGGAGTTGGGAGTTGGGAGTTAGGAGGTAGGAGGTAGGAGGTAGGAGGTAGGAGTTGGGAGTTGGGAGTTGGGAGTTGGGAATTCTTCTAACTCCTAACTTCTAACTCCTAATTTCCCGTCCCTCCTCTCACGCCTTCGCGGCACCGATGGTCCGCCGGATGACGTCGCGCATCAGATCCGCGGGACCCTCGTGGCCGGTGAACAATTTGAACTGGAGACAGGCTTGACGGACGAACATCTCGATTCCGGTAACGACCGTGCAGTTGCGGTTGCGGGCGTCCTTGATCAAAAGCGTGTTCTCGGGATTGTAGACGACGTCAAAAACGACCATCGAAGGCCGCAGATGATGCTTCTCGTAGGGGCTTTCGTCGACGTTGGGGTGCATGCCTACCGGAGTGCTGTTGATGAGGATGTCGGGAGCCGCCTTGTGCCGATCGGCCCAATCGACGGCTACACAATGGAAGCGGTCGGCCATGACTTCGGCCTTGCGGGGAGCGATGTCGCTGACCAGCACATTGGCTCCGCGGCCAACCAAACCGTAGGTGATGGCCATGCCGGCGCCACCGCAGCCCATCACCAGGGCCGTCTTGCCGGAGAGCGGTTTTTCACCGGCGGAAGAAAGCTCCATGGCCTCATCCAGGCTCAACATGGCGGCATGATAGTCGGTGTTATAGCCGGCGCGAACCGGACCGTTGAAAAGCAGCGTGTTGGCCGCTCCGATGCCGTGAACCGCTGCGTCAACCTCCGTGAGCTTCTTAAGCACTTCTTCCTTGTGGGGAATAGTAATGCTCAAGCCGCGAATACCTAGCGACTGGGCTTCGTCGATGAACCGGCTCAAATCCTCCCGGGGCACTCGGAACGGCACATAAACCTTGTTCAAGCCGAGGTGGGCAAAAGCGGCGTTGTGGATCAAGGGGCTGAGGCTATGCCCGATCGGATCGGCCACGACGCCGTAAACCTCGGTTTGGGCGTTGATCTGGTCGTAGCGATAGATTTGGGTCATCTGCTCGAAACTGAGTTGGCCCGGTGCCATGGCCCGTTCGTGATGGAACGTGGCGTAGGTGTGCGGTGCCCCGAATTTGCCGGCCAGGATGCGGGTCGGCACGCCAATATCGCCCATCCCCAAACCGATCGTGGGAACCTTGGCCTTGCGGACCATGTCAAGGATTCGCACGTTGTCGCTGGGAAGATTGGCCATGGTCGTGATCTTGACGATGTCGGGATCGCACTGCGAAAGGCGGCGGTGGATCTCGTCGAGGTTATCGGGCGTTTTGCGGAAATCGTGGAAGCTAACGATCCGTTTTGTCTTGCCGAAACGAGGAACGCTGGCGGCAATGTCGTCTTCCAGGTCAATGTATTCGACGCCTTCGGCGATGGCCGTCCGCAAGAGGAGCTGGCGATGTTCCTCCGTGCCGGCCCATTTACCGCCATCGGCCGGGCGACGACAGGTAACGACCACGGGGCAGGGCCGATCGGTGATCAACCGCTTGATATTGACGGCCCCGCTGATGTAGTCCAGCCGCAGCTCGACCAGCTTGGCCCCCTGCTCAACAAGGTGCCGGTGTTCGGCGATGATATGACGATGGCGGCCGCGGCCGATACTGACGCAAATCATATATGGGCTTTCCTGGAAACTAGGTGTGCCAGAACTGTACGAATCCGCTCCAGCGTGGCTTCGTTCACCTTGCCAAATTTTGTAACTATCAAGGACTGGGACATGGTGTAAATCCGGTCGACACGTATGGTACCCGGGTGATTCAGTTGCCCTCGTTCTAAATCGATCGTATCGATTTTGAATCCGTAATCAATCTTGGCAGGATTGGACGTCATCGCGACGACGAGCATGTCGCAAGTCCGACGATGGTAGTCCGAATTGGAAACAACAATCACCGGTCGCCGTTTCTGGGAAGAAAGGTCGGTAAAGGGAATCGGAATCAGAACAATCTCACCCTGTTCAAGCACGGTTCCAGTCCTCATCGTCCAGCGGGTTGTCCCAAAATCCGAGTGTACTCTCCGAAGCCGTGAGGAGATCCTGTCCCAAAGCATCTTGCTCGCCCACGACAAACAACACGACACGGGAACCGGTTGCAAACGGTACCGTGATCTCAACCCGGCCACCTAGCTGGACCTCTGCCTCGCACTTCACTGTGGATTGACAAGAATGGCTAGACATGGTATTTCCTTTGCGGGAATGGTTTGTGGTTTGTATCCATCATAAACGTTTGAACTGTTTATCCAACTCCTCCCTCGTAAAAACCAGCTCCGTCGGCCGGCCATGAGGGCAATGGTGCGAATCATCGACCGTGTGCCGCTGCTCCAGCAGTGCGGCGATTTCCGAGGCCGTGAGCCGATCACCGGCTTTGATCGCGGCCTTGCAGGCTACGGTATGCAGCATGTCATCGAGCAAATCGCGGCGATTGGGCTGCCCGCCGCCGGACACGAGCCGTTCCAATAATGCGTGCAAAATCTCGCCGGGGTTCATGTTGGCCAGCATTGCCGGAAAGCCGGTAATCAACACCGTATCGCCACCGAACGGTTCGATCCTCAACCCAAGCTGGTTGAGTACATCGCAATGTTCCAAGGCGATCCCCGCCTCGGCCGGGCTCAAGTCAACCGGCTCGGGCACCAGCAAATTCTGTGTTTCCAACGCCCCGGCATCAATCCGCGCGCGAAGCTGCTCGAAGAGGATTCGCTCGTGCAAAGCGTGCTGATCGATGAACGTCACTCCCTCTTGCGTCTCGGTGATGAGGTAACGATTATGAATTTGCAGAGCCAGTGGCGGACGCACCGAGGCATGTTCCTCGACAATCGGCCGCGGCGTTTCACCTTCCGCGTCGTAGCGCGGGTGGCCCGCCTGCGTTAACTCTCCCGCAGAACCCTGTTGCCCCAGTGCCGACGGCTGGAAAGTGGGCCGGAGCAAGCCGAGACGAGTCAATTCCAGCGGTCGGTGCTCCGTGGCGGAGTCCGACGAGGGGAACGAGTATTGCGTCAGCGGTGTAGCGCGAGCCCAGGGTTCTTCAGCAGCCTGGGCCGACGTGGTGGCCTGCTGGTTCGGCTCCGTGGTTTGGGTCGGCTGCTGCCAAGTAGCGACCTTGCCCTTAGCCCAATCGACAAGCTCTTGCCGCAATTGGGCGGTCCGAGTCTCATCGTGCCCGCCGCTGGGATCTTCGCTGCTCGGCGGGGCCTGTGCCTGGGTGGTCAAGTCGGTGGTGAGGAACTTGCCGCGGAGTGTGGAGAGCAACTGGCTATAGAGCCGGCCGCCGTCGCGGAAGCGGACTTCCAACTTGGTGGGATGGACATTCACATCGACCATGTCGGGCGGCATCTCGATCGAGAGAAAAGCGACCGCATAGCGCCCCACCATGAGTAGCCCGCGATAGGCTTCCCCCAAGGCGTGTTGCAAGGCGTGGTCGCGGATGTGCCGGCCATTGAGGAAGAGGTATTGCATGCGGTTGTTGCTGCGGCTCTGGCTGGGATGGGCCACGCTACCGCTGATCCGCACGTCGCCGTCACTGCTTTGCACAAAGATCAACCGCTCGGCCAACTCACGGCCAAAAAGGGCCGCAATCCGCTCGACTGGATTCTCGCTCACGGGCAGGTCGTACACCTGCCGCTCGTTGTGCCGCAAGGTGAAATGGACTCGCGGCAGTGCCAAGGCAATCCGCGTAAAGGCCTCGCTGATGTGGCCGAACTCGGTCTGCGGCGTGCGCATGAATTTCCGCCGCACCGGCGTGTTGTAAAAGAGATTGTGTACCTCGACAGTCGTGCCCACTGGGCATCCGCAGGGAACGACCTCGCCGGCATATCCGCCGGAGACCTCAATTTCCGCCCCGCCTTGGTTGGCCGCCGTACGGCTTCGCATCACCAGCCGGCTGACTTCACCGATGGAGGCCAGGGCTTCGCCGCGGAAGCCAAGCGTGCCGACGCGGAATAGATCATCCGCCTCAGAGAGTTTGCTCGTGGCGTGGGGGGCGATGGCCAGCGACAACTCTTCGGCCACAATGCCACAGCCACTGTCAACAACCCGCATCAGGTCCAGTCCGCCGCTTTGGGCGGTGACATCAATTCGCGTCGCCCCGGCATCGACGGCGTTTTCCATCAACTCCTTGATCACACTCGCCGGCCGTTCGATAACCTCGCCGGCCGCGATCTTGTTGATAAGGGACTGGGAAAGACGATGGATGGACATGGGGAGGGCTACTGCCCATACTCCTTGATCTTCCGATACAGCGTCCGCTCGCCAATCCCCAGCTTGCTGGCCGCCAACTCACGGTTGCCGCCAAAAACCCGGAGCGTCTCGGTGATGAACAGCTTCTCGATCTCTTCCAACGTCCTGCCAACCAGACTGACGAGCGAACCATCGGTTAATTCAGCCGAAGGGTCAGGCGGCCCGGCCAGTTCTTCGGGTAGGTCGTCGCTGTCGAGCAATCCGTCGTAATCGACCACGACCATACTTTCGACCACGTTGCGAAGCTGGCGGACATTGCCCGGCCATTCAAAGCTCAATAGCCGATGCCGTGCGGCGGCCGACATTCCCCGGATTCGTTTGCCGTGCTGCTCGGCAAACTGTTTGAGGAAGTAATCGATAAGTATGGGGATGTCCTGGCTTCGCTCCCGTAGACTCGGCAGGCGGATCGTGACGACCTTCAGGCGGTGATACAGGTCGCTGCGGAATGTGCCCGCCTCGATCACGTCTTCCAGACTGCGGTTCGTGGCGGATAGTATTCGCACGTTGACCTTGATCGGGACGTTCGAGCCGACGCGGGTAATCTCGCCGTTTTCCAGCACCCTCAGGAGCTTGATTTGCGTGGCCAGCGGCATATCGCCTACCTCATCGAGGAAGAGGGTGCCGCCGTGCGCGTACTCGAACTTGCCCATGCGGTCCGCCGAGGCGTCTGTAAACGCCCCTTTGATGTGGCCGAACAGTTCACTCTCCAAAATATGCTCGCTCAAGGCGGCGCAGTTCAAGGCCACGAACGACTTGTTCTTCCGTGGGCTGTTCTGGTGGACGGCCTGAGCGACAAGTTCCTTGCCGGTGCCGGTCTCGCCCTGAATGAGCAGCGTGGCGTTGGTGGGGGCAATACGTTTCAGCCGCTCGATAATGTCGCGCATCTGGCGACTGTCACCGATCACGCCTTCAAAACCGAATTTTTCGTCCAGCCGCCGGTTTAGCTCAAGGTTGGTGCGACGCAGCCGCGAACTGTCGACCGCCCGCTGTGTGGCCGCACGAAGCTGGTTAATGTCCAGCGGCTTGGTCAGGTAGTTAAACGCCCCTTTCTGCATCGCCTCGACGGCCGAAGGGATCGAACCGAATCCGGTTAGCAGGATGACCTCGGTATCAGGCTGGGCACTTTTGGCCCGTTCGAGGATTTGTAAACCGTCAATGTCATTCATCTTCAAATCGGTGAGAATCGCATCAAATTCCCGCTCTTCGATGAGTCGGGCACCTTCGCTGCCGGAAGTGGCCACGCAGCAGTGGAACCCGGCCCGACCAAGACTTTCCGCCACGGTTTCAGCGTGGGACTGGTCGTTGTCGACAATGAGCACTTCGGCCGCAGGATCCGCGGAAGAACGGGAAGAAGATGTCGTTGAACGAGGTGCCGCGAGACTCATGATAGTGATCTTATCAGCCAGTTCATTGGCGGGCTTGCCTTGACGGCCACCCCGCATTAACCTTGAAAGATATCAGCGAGCCGGAGCGTCGTCTTCTTGCCCACAGCCGCAACAATCGGCCCAATCGAGGCCCGTTTCCCGGCGAACTCGGTGATCAAAGTCCCCCAGTAGGCCGCCGATCACATCCCACGTACCGTGGCGGCGAATCTCGATGTCGCCTTGGCGGTTGACACGGATCATACTCTCGTTCGTCACGCCGACCTCTCCCAGTTCAAATGCCTGGAGTTCGTCCTCACTGACGATACGTTTCAGGGTCTTGCCCGACATTTCAATAAAATGCATAGCTTTTCCTTCCTTGTCAATTTCGCCTTCATCTTAATAAATGCCAGGCTCCAGGTCAATCGCCCAAGAGAACTGGGCACTGATCATACCTTGCCAACTGCCGTCACGGCTAGCAGGGCGATTGCTGTGTCCTGCGGAAATAGGTAGAATACGGCGATTAGAAACTCTCACGTCCGTCGAATGCTGAATGAGGAAAAACATGAGCCTGACACGTCGCCGGTTTCTCGGCATGGGTGCCGTAGCAACGGCAATTTCGATTGTACCCCGTCATGTGGTGGCGCGTAGCGGTCAAACTCCGCCCAGCGAAAAGCTGAACATCGCCGGAGTGGGGGTTGGTGGGCAGGGCCACAGCGATTTAATGAGCGTCAGTTCCGAGAACATCGTCGCTTTGTGTGATGTCGACGACCGCCACGCCGCTCGAGCCTACCGGCAATGGCCGCGTGCCAAGCAGCACCGCGACTTCCGCCGCATGTTGGAAACGCAGAAGGAGATCGACGCGGTCATGGTGGCCACGCCCGACCACCTGCACTTTCTCATTACAATGGAGGCCATCAAGCTCGGCAAGCACGTCTATTGCCAGAAACCGCTCACGCACACCGTTGCCGAGGCCCGTGCGCTGGCCCAGGCGGCAAGCCAGTCGAAAGTGGCCACTCAGATGGGTAACCAGGGGAACGCGGGCGAGGGTGTGCGGCTGATCCAGGAGTGGATCGAGGACGGTGCCATCGGCAAGGTCCGCGAGGTCCATTGCTGGACGAACAAGCCCGAATGTCCCTCGGGCATTGCACGTCCCAAGGAAACGCCGCCGGTGCCCGCGGGGCTTGACTGGGATCTCTGGCTTGGCCCCGCACCGCAACGTCCGTTCCACCCCGCCTACCTGCCGTTCAAGTGGCGGTCTTGGTGGGATTTCGGCTCCAGCTCCCTGGGTGACATGGGTTGCCACGTAATCAACAACGCCTGGCGGCCGCTGCAACTGGGCCGGCCCACGAGCATTGAGGCGTACTCCACGGGATGCAACGACGAGACCGGACCGCTGGCCGCCATCGTTTACTTCGAGTTTCCCGCTCGGGGTGACATGCCCCCGGTGCGACTCACTTGGTACGAGGGTGGCATGATGCCTCCGCGGCCGACGGAGTTGGAGGATTACCGGCGGATGGGCGATAATGAGGGTACCCTGTTCGTGGGCGAGCGTGGTAAGATCCTTTGCTGCTGCTACGGCCAAAGCCCACGGATTATCCCCGAGTCGAAGATGCAGTCGATCGGCCGGCCGCGGCAACGGCTAGCTCGTTCGCCGGGCCATTATCAGGAGTGGATTAGCGCATGCAAGGGCGGCCAGAAGCCAGGTTCGCACTTTGAACATGCGGCCGTCCTTACGGAAATCGTGCAGTTGGGCAACGTGGCGATCCGCTTCGGGCGGCATCGGGCCGGGGAGAACGGGCACCCGGTGAAACTCCTTTGGGACGGCGTCGCCGGCAAAGTGACCAACCTGCCGGAGGCCAACCGCTATCTGCAAACCGAGTATCGCAAAGGCTGGGAAGCTGTTTCCTGAGCCATTTTCGCCTTCAGCAGCCAAGAATTCCCCGGAATTCCCCGGAATGAAGCGTCTTCATGGCCATTCATGGTCATTCCCGGCGCAGCCGGTAATAGGCCCGTGCTTTAGCACGGGTTTTGGGATGACCGTGATCGCCCCCCCCGCGTCTCGACCGCCTACGGCGGTCGGGACGCGGGGGGAATGGGAGGTTTTGGCCGTGTAACCCGTTGCTAAAGCACTTGTCGTTACCCACATCTTTCGGCCGGCCAAGCGTCTTCATGGCCATTTATGGTCATTCCCGGCGCAGCCGGTATTAGGCCCGTGCTTTAGCACGGGTTTTGGGATGACCGTGATCGACCGCCCCCGCGTCCCGACCGCCGTAGGCGGTCGGGACGCGGGGAGAATGGGATGTTTTGGTCGTGTAACCCGTGCTAAAGCACGGGCCTAATACCGCTTCGCGGAAAAGGGGCATAAATGCCCCTGAGCATCGGATCCACCAATCACTTGATTCGCTTGTCCTAATCATTACTTTGGCTGTTCTCCTGATTAATTTTGCAGACGATTTGACAAACATATGGGAAATCGTGTATAATTACGAGCGCATGGAGGAAAAGGCTTCTCGCTGAATTTGGCGAGATCTTTCTTCCCAGGCAATCGTTTTGGCCGAAAGGATACTTGGAAACTGTGTGGAGACTGGCCGTAATAAGGTCGCAAATTGGTTCTTATCTTTTCATTTTTGGGTTCGTTCGTTGCGGCGATGGTCGCCGTACGTTTTTTTCTATCTTTTTTCAAGGGAGGTGACTTATGGTCACAACACGTTCCAGGCGAGGTTTTACCCTCGTCGAGTTGTTGGTGGTGATTGCCATTATTGGCATTCTGATTGGTTTACTCCTGCCCGCAGTCCAGGCGGCACGCGAGGCAGGGCGGAGGACGGCGTGCTTGAACAAGGCGGGGCACCAGATTGGCTTGGCCTTCCACAACTACCTCAGCACCTTTAATGTTTTCCCGCCGTCGGCCCAGAAGATCGGGACAGGGACCTCGGCAACGATCGGTGGCTACAGCTTCCTGGTCAAACTCTTGCCGTTCATGGAGTATGACAGCCTCTACAAGAATTTGCCGCCGAATCTTACCGCCGGTAATGTTATCGCCGCGGCGAGTACCAGCCCTGCACTAGAGAACGCTTTGACGACCGTAATGAAAGAGTATAGCTGCCCCAGTAATGCCAACCAGCAGACGATGACTGTTTCAGGAGGTACGGCAGCCTACGGTTTGACCAACTACAAGGCGATGGGTGCCTCCTGCCGAACCAGTTTGGCGATAGCCAGCGGAACTGGAACGCAGCCGTATGGAACCTTTACCATCCATCCGGATGGTGCGGTTTATCCCGGTACCGGCACGCGCTCCGGCGATATTGCCGACGGACTGTCTCACACCATCATTATCATGGAGACGATGGATGACACGTATAGTCGCTGGATGGTCGGCGAGGAGTGTACGTTGACGGGTCTGCCGGTAGGTTCTGTGTCAACGCAAACGAGTACGGCAGGCACGGTGTTTAACTATTTTACGCCACCGGGTTACGATCCCAGCAAGGGATGGGGTGAAACATCGAGTTCGAGTACTGCCAATCTAAAAACCTTCTTGGCGTATGACTTCACAGCGTCGGGGTTGGAAAATGGTAAGTACAGCGACGCAACTCTAGGCGGTGAACCGACTTGGACCAGGGCATGCGGTGCTAGTTCAGGGGCTCCGGGCTACGGTCCTTCGTCATCGCACCCGGCGGTGGTTATTGTCGGCATGGGCGACGGCACGGGCTTTGCCCTATCCAAGAAGACCGATGCCGCCAACTTTTTCTTCTTGATCACCAAGAACAACAGCGATCCATACTACATTCCATAGTGGATTGCCGCTGGCTGCCTGTTTAGGGCAAATGCCAGAATTGCATGATAGGGGCTGCCGTCTCCTCACCGAGGAGCGGCAGCTTTTTTAGGCTCTTCCATTAGGTGCAGAAGTAGGGTGGGGAGAGTGAAACGAGCCCTACCAAAAGCGGACAGCAACGAAATTGGTGGGGCTCGCTGCGCTCTCCCCACCCTACGACTATTCGCGTTTCACGCCTAGAACCGGAAGAGCCCTTTTTTTGCTGCAAAGCCCTTCGTAAAACGGAATTTATTGGCTCTTCCGGTTTTTGGTGCAGTTCTCCTAATTTCGATCGGTGGTGTCTAGTAAATTGGCAACCGAACGATTATAATAGCGTTAGCTTGGGAGTTGTCGGCATTTGCCTACCGCGGTTCGACCGCCCAATTCCGCCTGAATTCGGATTTTTACCACACGACATCCGTTTCCCACCCGCCTTTTGAAAAAATTCCCGGAGTGAAGGAGGTATCCCCTGAATACCAACAAATTCACCATTAGCGTCTTAACCGTCACCCTGCTGGTCGTCCTGCGACTGGCATTAGGCTGCCATTTTCTGTATGAAGGAATTTGGAAAATTCGCCACGCCGACCAGTTTGTCGGCGAGACCGAAGGGTTCCTTTCCGGTGCTCGTGGGCCAATGGCCGGCGTCTTCTACGCCATGTTACCCGATATCAACGGCCACGAGCGGCTGGAAGGCAATTTGGCCGAGGTTGACGGCAAAGATGCCGACGACAAGCCGACGAAGCAGCTCAAATTGGCCAAGTCGTGGGACGACGTTCGGCAACGGTTTGTCGATTTTTACCGCCCGACGGTTGGCAAAGAGGCCCCACCATCTGGGGATAGCCTTCACCAGGGACTTGATGCCGAGGCCAAGAAAGTCTACGAACGGCATCTCCATGGGTTGAACGAATTCGTCAAAGAGAATGGCGACAAGATCAAAGCCCATTTTGAGTCGCTGACGCGTTTTGAGGAGGGACGAAAGACGGATCCCCGAACGATGTTCCAGAAACAGCGGCGTTGGGATGAGATGCAGGATCTTCGCAAAGAGGCCAAGGGTTGGATCTCGGATCTGGACTCGCGGGAAAGCGCATTGAAGGGTGAGCTGCTTGACCTGCTGAGGAAAGACCGGAAGTCCGAGGTGGAAGCCGTAAAGCTGGCTGACAAAGAAGCGGCTGCAAAAGCTGATGCAAAAAAACCGGTCGTGGCAGAAGCGAAGAAACCAGCGGAGAAGGCCAAGGCAGCGGTTGGCGCAGCGGACGTTGTTGATTTCAGTTCTTTGGCTGAGAACCATGCCGCGACCGGTCCCTTTGCCGCGAGTGCCAATCCATTATCCTGGAAACGCACCGAACAGTTGGCCTTCCTGCTGACCTGGTCGCTGTTCGGCATCGGTTTGTGCCTGATGCTTGGGTTATTCACCCGTCCAGCAGCACTAGCTGGGGCAGGGTTCATGCTCTTCGTAGTGATGAGCCAGCCGTCATTTCCTGGCGTTTATCCGCTCGATCCGCCCCAGTTGGGTCACGCCCTGCTCGTGAACAAAGATTTCGTGGAGATGATCGCCCTGTTGGTGATTGCCTCGACCGTGCTGGGTCGCTGGACCGGATTGGACTTCTTCCTCCACAACTTCTTGATCAAACCTTTCTGTTGCAGGTTTTGCAACTGTAGCACGACCGAAGGACGAAAAGCATGAGCAATTCCCCTGACGTATCGCGACGCGACTTTCTCAAGGCGGGTGTGGCTGCCAGTACACTGGCCGGTGTCGGGCTGGGTGGATTCTACTTCGGCTACAACAAGGCGATCCGTTCGCCGGTTCGTGTCGGCGTGATTGGCACCGGCGACGAAGGCAGCGTGTTGATCGGGGCCTTGAATCCCAATTTCATTGCGGTCAAGTCGATTGCCGACATTCGCCCATTCAACCAGTTCCGCGCCTTTCACGGCGACTGGACGAACAAAGATAACAAGCCGTCGCTGCTGCCGGTTCGTCCCGGCCTGATGTCGATCTACGGCTGGAAGACCGAAACAGAAGCCAAGAAGCGGGTGAAGGTTTACGGGCCATATCAGGAGCTTTTGGAAAACGCCAAAAAAGATGGCATTGAGGCGATCATTATCGCCACGCCGCTGCACTTGCACGCCGAAATCGCGATCGCGGCCATGAATCAGGGGCTGCATGTGATCACCGAGAAACTCATGGCCCAAACGGTTGGCCAATGCAAGGAAATGACCCGAGTGGCCGATGCCCGGAGGCTTTACTTGGCGATCGGCCACCAGCGGCATTACAACGTCAAGTATTGGCAGGCCAAGGATTGGATCCAGCGCGGCCTGCTGGGCGACGTTCACTCCATTCGCGCCCAATGGCATCGCAGTAATCTGCCGCCGCCGTACAACGATAGCTGGAAGATGCCGCTCCCCCCCGGTGCCAAGCAGGAGAATATGCCCATCAAGCTCGATGCCGAGATCGTCAAGGCCCGCAAGGCTTTGCAGCAATCTTACGGCAGCGAGACCGAGGGTTGGCTCAAGGTACTGGGCCAGCTCGAAGCCCAGGTTGCCGATAGGCAATTGATCCAGATGGACAAGGCCCTGGGCTACAAGGGCAAGACGGTCAAGGATGCCAACGGCAAGATCGTCTACGATTGCACGCCGCTGGAAGAATTGATTCGCTGGCGGCTCTGGGATCAAACGGGCGCGGGCATGATGGCCGAACTCGGCAGTCACCAACTCGACGCGGCCAGCATCTTCGTCTCGGCCCTTTACCCGGAGGGACATCCGCATGCGCATCCCTTGCGGGTTGTGGCTGCGGCAAACCGCCCGATCTTCGGTCCTGACCGCGACATCGAAGACCACGTCTGCTGCATCATTGAATTCCCAATGCCGGAATATGATGAAAAAGACAAGAAAACACATCGCAAGAAGATTTCGGTGCAGTATGCCTCGATCAACGGCAACGGCTACCTGGGCTACGGCGAACTCGTCTATGGCACCAAGGGCACGTTGGCCCTGGAGAAAGAGCAAGATCTCAAGCTATTAACTGGCAGCGGCGACGAAGGCGACGGTGAAACTACCGTCAAGGTTTCTGGGGGAGGAGGCGGCCCGTCGCTCGATACTCAGTCGAGCGGCCCGGCCCGCAAGGCCGGCGGTGCTGCTGGAGGCCCGGTCAGCCGCGGTTATGTGGAAGAGTTGGAGCATTGGGCCTGGTGCATCCGTCATCCCGCACCAGAAAACCAACCCCGCTGCACTCCGAAGGTTGCCATGGCCGACGCAATCATTGCCTTAACGACCAATCTTGCCGTGCGGACAGGCCAGCCCATCCGCTTCAAGCCGGAGTGGTTTGAGTCAGAAAAGGACGACACCCCGGAACGGGATTTGAAGATCGAGCCTACGTAGGTCAGGCTTTCTAGCCTGACTTGTCAGTTCTGTCAGGCTGGAAAGCCTGACCTACTACTAGGAGAACCATCCATGTATCTGCGTGCCAGCGATAAAGTGTCCGGCGTGGAGAATTTTCACAGTGCCGTGGGTAGCAATCTGATCCGCCGCAACCTGGTTACTAAGGCCCTGCATGATGGGCTTTCGCCTCGGCATGGCCTGGAAGCGGAGCACTTCAAGTACGGGAAGCCAAAGGATGGACCGCTGGTTGTCGGTATCCTCGGTACGGGCCAACAGGGTCTGCGCTTGTTGTCGGCAATCAACCCGGACTATATTGTGGTGAAGTCGGTCGCCGACCTTCGTCCTTCAAATCAGGACCGCGCGGCAGAAGCCCTGATGTCGGTCTATAAGAGCAAGGGCTGGACAACTGCCGAAGAGATGAGGAAAGAAGTCGCTTTCCATGCTTCCTACGAAGAACTGCTCAAGAGTGCCGTACACGACAACCTCAATGCCGTGATCATCGCTCTACCCTCGCACCTGCACGCCCCCGCCGCGTTGGCGGCACTGGAGGCCGGCCTGCATGTCTTTGTCGAAACACCGATGGCCTTGACCGTCGCCGACGCCAAGAAGGTCGCAAGCAAGGCGGCCCAGAAGAATCTCATCCTGGCTGTGGGCCAGCAGCGGTGCTATAACTGGATCTACGATCACGCTCTGGAAATGGTCCGCCTTAACCTTTTGGACGATGTGCATTACATTCGTTCCCAATGGCATGTCTTGAAGCCTGAGAATAAGCCCGCGAAAGGTGAATCCGCCAAAAAAGAAGACAAAAAGAAAGCCAAGAGGCCCGACGAATTCAAGATTGATTGGTGGCAGAATGTCCCCAAGGAAGAGGCCGATCTGAAGTTCGCCGGCTATAGTAACCCGTTGGAGCTGGTCCGCTGGCAGCTTTACGAGAAATATAGCGGTGGCCTGTTGGCGGAACTTGGCAGCCAGCTTTTCGAGGCGGCCGCAATGTTCGTCGCTGCCACACCCAACCGCGATTCCGAGCGGCCTTATCCGCTCAGTGTGGCCGGCAGCGGCAGCCAGATCCTCCGCGATTCCGCGGGCGATATCGACGATCATGTCCACTGTGTCTTTGAGTATGCCATCCAAGGCTATGTTGAAGACAAGAGTATCCCGCTCAAGGCCCGTAAAAAGATCGCCGTGCAGTTCGATCTGATCATCGGCAACGAATTCGACGGCTACGGCGAAACGGTTCTGGGCAAGCAAGGATCGCTCGTTTTGGAGAACGAGCAAAAGGCGATGCTCTTCCATACCTTGGATGTCGATAAGAGCCTGCGCGTGGTCGAAAAGAAAGATTCCAAGGGCGTGCCTACCATCGTGGTGCCCAAGGATGGCAAGGCCGATGAAGAGTCGGAAGCCCTCGGCCGGCTTGTGCTGCAAGGGGCTGATGCGGGCTTCGCCACTGAGTTGGAGCATTGGGCATTCTGCTGCAAGCCGCCGGCGGACAGCAAGGGGAACTCAAAGCCTCTTTGCGATGCCGCAGCCGGCCTCTACACCACAGTGCTCACAGTCGCCGCCGCCAAGGCGGTGAAGTTGGAGACGCGGATTGATTTCAAGAAAGAATGGTTTGACGTTAAGAGTGACGAAACACCCGACCAACTGTAAAATCCGAAATACGAATATCGAAATACGAAACAAATTCAATGCAGAAAATTCCAATGCTCAAAACGGTTTAGGTCATTTTGATTTCGTATTTGTTTAGGATTTCGACATTCGGATTTCGGATTTCCTATTCGTTCTTCCAGTGCCCAAGGAGCCTTTCATGTCCCGTTGGCCTCTCGGAGTTTTTGCCAGCGTCGATGCCGGTTTCGGCGTTCATCTTAGCGTGGCCCACGAGTTGGGTGTGCCGACGATCCAGCTTCATGCCCCGCGCACCACGAGCCGCACTCCGCAGCGTGCCCGCGAGTTCCTTGCCCACGTGACGGACCTGGGCATGAAAATTACCGTCGTCTTCGGCGGTTTTGAAGGCGAGAGCTATGCCGATATTCCCACGGTCAAGCGGACGGTAGGCCTGGTTCCGCCCGAAACCCGCGTGGCTCGGGTGAAAGAGATGAAAGAGATTGCCGACTTCACCCGTCTGCTGGGTGTGGATGTCGTCGGTCTGCACCTCGGCTTTGTGCCGCACGACGCATCGGACCCGATCCATGGGCAGGTGCTTGCCGTAACCCGCGATCTTTGCAACCACTGCCTGGCGCAGAACCAGCGCGTCCATCTCGAAACCGGTCAGGAGTCGGCCGATACCCTCTTGAAGTTTTTGGCCGATACCGGTTGCGACAATTTGTTCGTCAACTTCGATCCGGCGAACATGATACTTTACGGCTCCGGCGATCCGATCGATGCCCTGAAAAAAGTCGGCCGTTACGTGCGGAGCGTACACTGCAAAGACGCCAAGTGGGCAGAGCGGCCCGGCGAAGAGTGGGGCACCGAGGTGCCCTTGGGCCAAGGCGACGTTGGCATGGAGCGGTTCCTCCGGATGCTCAAGGATATCGGCTACGACGGTCCTTTGACGATCGAACGCGAGATTCCGCAAGATCCCGAGCGGCAGAAGCAGGAGATCGGCTCCGGCATGCGGCTCCTGGATGGGCTGAAGGCGAAGATTCTGTAGACATTTTCAATGTCCCTTGGAAGTGCTCACGCCCTGCAATGAACTCGCGCCGCTCAGCAAAGGCCAACAGAAGGAGACAATGGTAATCACTCCGAAGCAAACCAAGGGCACGATAAAGCCCTTTGACATGTTATAGTGATCGCCCACCCAGCCCATGACCTTCGGCATCATCGCCCCGCCGGTGATGCCCATGACGATGAACGATGAAGCCATCTTCGCCTTGGATCCCAGTCCGTAAATGCCGAGGGCAAAGATCGTTGGAAACATGATCGACATGAAGAAGAAGGAGAGGAACACGGCCGCCAGCGACAACCAGCTAATCTTCAGATACACCACCACCATCAATAAAGTGTTGATCAGAGCGTAGACTCCCAGCGTTTTGTGGGCCGATGCCTTGCGAAGGATCACCGATCCGGAAAACCGCCCAAGCATGAATAACGTGAAACCGATGGCCAGCAGTTTGGTCGCTCCCTGCTCGTTTACAAAATATGTGCCGTCTCGCAGTTCCACGCCGGCTTCCCCGCCGAGGATCATCGAATTGCTGAACCCATCGCCGACGGGAGGAATCTCGGCAACAATGTAGTTGATGAAAAACGAGAAAATTCCAGCCTGGGCCGCCACATAAAGGAATTGTGCCAACGTGAACGAGGCGAAGTGGGGGTGCGACCAGATGTTTTGGTTGTGAATCCGGATCGCCACGGGAATGAGCACTACTGCGGCTAGCAGTGCCGCTACACACGTAATGGCCCAGGTCAGAATCCAGGGAGCATTGTCCTTGGTGACGTCCTCCACGCTCAGACGAAGGAGCGGGGCAATCTGAGAGGCAAGCCCCGTCATTCTCTCTCCAACATCGAATACGTTGGCCATCAGAAACCCAAGAAGGGCGGCGCAAATGCCGATGAATACACCCACGTTGAGAACCATAAGAATATAGGAGAGCAAACGATTTACCTTGCGGTCGTCATCGTAGGCTTGCATGGGATTTGCAGAGTCTTCATCGATGTGACAGGCATCCACACCGACGAGATCCGGCAGCTTGATGAATGCGAAAATGATGGTCAACACGATCACTCCGCCCGCAATCCAGGCGTAGGGAATCCAGAGGCTTTGGTGTGCTGCCTCCACGCCCGCACTGGAATAAAAGAACACTCCGCCCACAATGGGGCCCAGCACCCAGCCAACTCCGTTGAACGATTGGGCCAGGTTGATTCGCGTGGCGGCATACTCGGGCGAGCCCAGCACAGTGGTATACGGATTGGCGACCGTTTCCAGGAACGTCAATCCCATGGCGATAAAACATACGCCCAGCAGAAACGCCCAGAACGTGGCGATATGTGTTGCTGGAATAAACCACAGACAGCCCGCTGCCACCATGACAAGGCCCGCGATAATTCCACCCTTATAGCCCAACTTTTTGGCAAGCACGCCGGCCGGAATCGCCATGAGAAAATATCCGACATAATGGGCAAACTGAATCCAGGCTGAATCTGCCTTGCTAAGATGCAGATAATCCTGGAAGTGCTTGTCCATGACGTCGATCATGCCGTTGCACAACGCCCACAAGAAGAACAATGAACTGACGAGCGCAAAAACAAAAAACATATTTTTGCCGTCAGCCGTTATAAAGAGACCTTTCTTTGGCGTACTCATAAATCTCCTATTACCTGAATGTTGCGCATTTCAAACGCAGGGATTATCGGCAATACCTGACTAAGGAACTAGGCCCAGGATTTGCGGAAACCCCTATTTTGGCTGTTTGGCTGGAAATTGTCAAGGCATTCAGGGGCGACGAATCAATAAGTATCGCAAGAAAAGTAGTAGGCACACTCCGTGTGCCGTCCGTTACCGCTTGGCAAGTGCGCAAAACCTGACCGTTAGCGATTTGCCAGTCATTACGGGGGTGGCAGCGAATCTGGGGTGCGGCCGTCCCGGCTGCCTGGTTCAACCACAACATCTTGGACAGGCGGGACGCCCGCACCACAATTATCCGCAAACCCAGCGGAGAGCCGATTTTTGATGTTGGTTCCGAGATGCGGTTGACGGCGCAACTGTGGCTGGACATATCGGTCGAGCTTGATTTCCACAAACGACCGCTGTTGCGTGTCCAACTCTCGTACGTTCCGCAGGAACTCGACTGAATAAGGGTGCTGACAAGCCGATCACGTCACTTGATCGACAGACAGCATGAGGGTTGCTAAATTTCGGCCGGGTCTTGAGATTCTCGTCGCAAATCGCTAATGTCACATACCTGTGCAAGACCAGCCACCGCAGATTGCTTTTGTCCGAGCCCATATCCACTAAGTGCGACAGTTGCAGGGAAAATTCCCAGGGATCAATTTTCAGATCCAGTGCGCAAGCGAAGGCTTTCCACAAGGCGACAAGCACTATACTGTCCGCGGTTGAGATTGTCCCAATCCATACCAGCCCGAAGCGCAAGC
>JBAWVO010000119.1:0-17882 GCA_037147235.1 Planctomycetota bacterium
AAACTGAAAGCAATCCGAGCCTGTGCGGTCGGCAAGTGGCCGCGTTCTGCGCCTGTGGCCACTTTCAGCACCATTGTGACAACTTATATAGTTTACACAATCGCAGATGTTCAGCCTGCGCTCTGGAAATCGCGAATTGCAACAATACACTAGCTTTGTCTCTGACGCACTGGTATAAGAGAAGGAAGAAAAGGAGCATTTATTGTGAAACAATCCACTTCGCGTCGCTTATTCTTACGAAATGTCGGTCTTGGTTCGCTCGGCGTGTTGGCGGCCGACGAATTGGCCGCCAACGCCGCGCCCCCCCACGACGAGAAGATCCTGGGGGCCGCCGGCGTCAAGACGGCCGACCGCCCCAAGGGTGTCTGGTCGCCCGTCTCCGATCGAAAGATCCGGGTGGGCATCGCCGGTTTCGGCGTCTGCAAGATGGGGGCAGCATTCGGCTTCCAGGCTCATCCCAACGTCACCGTGGCGGCGGTCAGCGACCTGATCCCCGAGCGATGCCGTGGGCTGGCCAAGGCCTGCCACTGCGAGAAGACGTATCCTTCGCTCGAAGAGATGATCAAGGACGACTCGCTGGAGGCGATTTTTGTCGGCACCGACGCTCCAAGCCATGCCCAGCATTGCATTGACGCCCTCCGGCGCGGCAAGCACGTTGGATGCTGCGTGCCGGCCGTCTACGGCTCGATCGAGGACGCCCACAAGCTGGCCGATGCGGTCAAGACGAGCGGGCGGAAGTACATGATGTTCGAGACCAGCGCCTTCCATGCCGAATGTCACGCCATGCGGCAGATCTCCAAGGCGGGCGGGTTCGGAAAGCTCTACGTCGAGGCCGAATACTTCCACCACATGCCGGAACCGATCGCCTCGTTTCGCGACTGGCGGGTCGGGCTTCCGCCGCAATGGTATCCTACCCACTCCAACGCCTACTATGTGTGCGTCACCGGCGGCAGCTTTACCGAGGTTTCGTGCATGGGCATGCCCAGCACCATCGCTCACCTGCGGCCGGAGAACAACCGCTATAAGAATCCTTTCGGCACCGAAATCGCCTTGTTGCGGACCAGCGAAGGCGGAATGGCCCGCATGGCGGTAAGCTGGGACACGCTCGGCCCGGGCGGCGAGCAAGGCCGCGTGCGCGGGCAGCGCGGGGCGATGTGGAACGGGGGCTACACCGGGGAGTTGAAGCAGTTGCCCGACCTCAAGTGCCCGCCCTTGCCGCCCAGCGTGGCCCCGGGCGGCCACGGCGGCTCGCACGGTCACCTGATGAACGAGTTTGTGACCGCGATCCTGGAGGACCGCAAACCGCTGGTAGACATCGCCTGGGCTCTGAACATGACGGTTGCCGGCATCGTCGCCCACCAGTCGGCGTTGAAGGACGGCGAGCTCACGAAGATACCGCAGTTCTCCTGATCCTGGGAAACGACCGATTCCATGCACCCGCAACCCCAATCCCAAAAGCCTCGCGTCGGCTTGCTGGCGTTGACGCTGGAACTGTATGAACAGCTTGCCCCGGAGCTCCGCCAGCAACGCGAACAATGGCTGCGTCGCGAGGTGCTTCCGGCCTTGGACGCCGGCGCCGACGTCCGCTTTTGCCAGGCGGTCTACCGCCGCGAGGACGTCGATGCGGCTGTTGCCGAGTACGAGTCGTCGGGCTTCGATGCCCTGCTGGTCGTCTTCCTCGCCTATGCGCCGAGCCAGATTGTGGCACCGGCCCTGCAACGCACGCGGCTGCCTGTCGTCGTCTGGAACACACAAGAGTTACTGGCGATTGACGGCCGGTTCGACACGGGCAAGATGATCGACAATCACGGCGTGCATGGGACTCAAGACCTAGCCAACGTGCTGGTTCGCACGGGCGTGCCGTTTCACTTTATCACTTCGCACCCCGGCGACGCCGGCGGCCTGCAAGAGTTGTTCGATTTCTTTGCGGCTGCGGCGGCGGTAACCCGGCTGCGGTCTTGCCGCTTGGGCTTGATGGGGTATCCCTTTCCGGGAATGGGTGATCTCGCTTTCGATAGCACGCATCTCGCCGCCACGCTCGGTTGCCGCTGGACGTCGCTGGCACTAGAGACCTATCACCAACTGGCCGCTGCGGCGCCCCCCGATGCCGTGGGGGATCTCAAGGACGAGTATCGCCGCTCGTACGCGATCGCTGAAGACGTGTGCGACGCCGACCTGGACGCCACGGCGCGAGCCGAGTTGTCCCTGCGTTCGATCGCTGCCGACCAATGCCTCGACGCCCTGAGCTTCCAGTTCCTCGCGCTGGGCGAGGATGAGCGGACAGTCACTCTGCCGTTCGTGGCCGTGAGCCGAATGATGGCCGACGGCGTCGGCTTTGCCGGAGAGGGGGATTTGATCGGGGCGGCGGGCACGTGGCTACTGAATCGTCTCTGTCCGCCCGCCAGTTTCACGGAGATTTTCACGATCGACTTCGCGGGCAACGGGATGCTGTTGAGCCACATGGGCGAAGCCAACGTGGCCATGGCGCGCAAGGACCGCCCCGTGCCCTTGGTGGCTCGGCCGCAGCCGATCACGCGCACGCTCGGACGGCAGTTGGCTCTGGTCACCAGTTTCCAGCCCGGCCCTGCCACGCTCTGTGCATTGACTCTCGGCCCGCAAGGCAAGTGGCGATTGATCGTCAGCCGACTGGAGATCGAGGACTTCGGGCCGCTGGCGAGTCTTCCCGTGCCGCACTGCAAGGTGGTGAGTTGTCTTGACGTGCGCGACTGGCTGACAGCGTACGCCCGCTCAGGCGGACCCCATCACCACGCGATTTGCTTTGGCGACGCGCGACCGCGGCTTAAACTGGCCGCGGCCTTGCTGGATGCAGACTACTGCGAGGTCTAGCCCATGTATCTCGGTTGCGACCTGGGAACCACGAACGTCAAGGCACTACTGACCAATGGAGACGGTCGGGCCGTTGCTACGGGATCGGCACCGGTGGACCTCCTCCTCACGCCCGACGGCGGCATCGAGCAGGATATCGAGCAAATCTGGGCCGCCACATGCGCGGCGATTCGACAGGCTCTCAGCGGCGTGAATCCCGCGGCGATCAGGGCTGTGGGCGTCTCCAGCCAGGGCGGGGCACTGCAACTGCTCGACGCCGCAGAACAACCGGTGGGGCGGGTCATCAGTTGGCTGGATAGCCGCGGCCGGCCGTTTGATCTGGATCTCACCGAAGAGTTGGGAGCGGATTTCCTGGCGGAACATATCGGCCACGCCGCCAGCACGATGACGCTCGGACAGATCCTGCGGCTCCAGCAACAGTCACCGGAACGGTTCAAGACGGTTCGTCATGTCAGCTTTGTCGGCGATGCGATCGTGGGGCGACTATGTGGCCGGCGTGCCCACGACGCCACCTCGCTGGCGATCGCCATGCTCTACAATCCCAGGCTGCAACGCCCCGATCAGGAAGTCCTCGCCCGTTTGAAGCTCGAGGAGAGCCAATTGCCTGACCTCCTCCCCGCCACAACGCCGGCCGGCAAAATCCAACCGGCGGCGTGCCGAGCGACCGGTCTTCCGGCGGGCATTCCCGTTTCGCCGGCTATCCATGATCAATACGCTGTTTCACTCGGCGCAGGATCGGTCCAGGATGGCGACGTGACTTTCGGGGCCGGCACGGCCTGGGTGTTGCTGGCCAACAGCGCGCGGTTGGCACGCCCGGCGACTGCGGACGCCTTCGTGTGCCCACACCCCGTGCCGGGCCTTTACGGCCAACTCCTTTCCATGCGCAACGGTGGCTCGGCGATCGAGTGGGTTCTGCGCTTGCTCGGCCGCGACGATGCCTCGCCGGCGGCGGTGGACCAAGTGCTGGCCGAGATTCCGCCGGGTTGCGACGGGCTTCGCTTCTGGCCCTTGCTGTCCCCGGCTGCCAACGCTGAAGAGGCATTTCCCACCAGCGGCCGAATCTCCGGGATCACTCTCAATCACCGAGGGAGTCACCTGCTTCGGGCGGTGGTCGAGGGCCTGGCTTGCGAACTGGCCCGGCATCTTATGCTGCTGGCCAAGGCGGGAATTGCCGTAGCAAGGCTGACGATGTGCGGCGGCGGGGCGGCCAGTCGCCTGACGCCGCAGATCATCGCCGACGTGACGCAGCAAGCGGTGGCGCACGTCGAGGCATTCGACGTCAGCGCCTTGGGTGCCGCCGTCGTTGCCCAAGCGTTGCTCGATCCGGCCGTGCCGTTGGAAGAGCTTGCCCGGCGCAGTGTGCCGCCCTCGCGTCTGGTGCTGCCAAGCGAAAACGCGGACATCTATTGCAAGGTCCGCGAGCATTACCTGGCGACGTTCCCCGGCGGCGGAGATTAGTCTTGAAAGTAGAGCGTTCTGGCAGATGAGGGCGATGATCGCCTGGGAAAACGGCGGAGGACCGAGGACGCGGCAGATGTCAAGAAAAACTCAGCCACTGAGCGGCCAAATTACCACGTCAGAGGTGTCAGGCATTACCAATCCTGGGATATTACGAGTCATTTCCTTGCCTGCGGCGGTGTGCCAGACGAACGCTGGCAAGCCCACTTTCAGCGCAAGGCCCAACAAGCACTCCAAACCGTGCCCCAAGTGGTGTAAGTACCGGTGGAATACTGTGGCGCAGGCCGGTTGAAAAACGCGACGATCCCGCCGACAAAGAAGTATAGCTTGGCTCGCCCACCTACCTGTGCTAGAATGGAAGCTGGGAGGCCAAGTACATGACGACCGTTTCATTCCAACTACCGGACAATCTCGAACAGCATCTCCGCAGGGAGTTAGGCGATTTAGCCGCTGCCGCGAAGGAAGCGGCCCTTGTGGAACTCTACCGACAAGGGCAACTCTCGCATGGCAAACTCGCGGAAGGCTTGGGAATATCGCGCTATGAAACCGATGCCGTGCTCAAGCGGCATAATGTCACCGAGGATCTGCTGACCCGCGAAGAATTCGACGACCAGGTCAGCGGCTTGCGCAAGGCGCTGGGCCGATGATCGTTGTGTCCGACACGTCTCCGCTCAATTACTTGATCCTCATTGGACAGGTCGACGTTCTGCCGGTACTCTTCCCTCGCGTGGTCGCGCCGCCGGCCGTAGTGGCGGAGATGCTTCAACAAGGAGCTCCGGAAGTTGTTGCCAACTGGGCCGCGTCGCCGCCGAGCTGGCTCGAAATTATCGCGCCCAGGGCCACCTATACCGGTCTTGGACTTGGCGCCGGGGAAGCCGAAGCCATCGAACTTGCGCAAGAATTAAAGGCGGATCAGGTTCTCCTCGACGAACGCAAGGCAACCTTGGTCGCTCGGCGACTCGGCTTGGCCGTCACCGGGACGCTGACTGTTCTCAGTTTGGCTGCCGAAAAAAGCTTACTCTCCTTCCCCGCGGTCATAGCGGCGCTGCGGCAAACGAACTTTCGTGGACCCGCCGATCTGATTGAGGAACTTCTGAAGCAGGACGAGAAAAGAAACACCGAGGGTGCCGGCCGAGAAGACTCGACACCGCGAGCCTAATGACTCCGGTAAACGAAGAACGCGATGTTGACACATTTAAGGACCGCAAGGGACGCAGGCGATCCTGCACGCGGAGTCGCTTGTTGAAGACGGTGTGGATGGCGCTCGCCTGATGGGCGGCGATGAGCAACGGTTTGCGAGTGTAGGGCATGCGCGAAATAAAGACCATTGGTTATCGCGGCGGAATCGTTCGATTCGCAATTCCAGGTAACTGGACGGAGCAGTACGAACCCGACGGCGGTGCGACGTTCTACGAGGACTTAACTGATTCCGGGACGTTCCATCTTACCGTTTTCTGCCGCACCTCGGAGTTCACAGAATCCTCCCAGGAAGTATTGTTGCGACTCATTGCAAACGATGGTTATCAGCCATTTCAGACGGGTTTGGCAATGAGGACGCGGGTGGAACGTTCAGCAGACAAGGGCGAGCAAATTGAAACATATTACTGGGAAGTCGCCGTTCCCGTTAGTGCCGATAACGTCCGGCTGGCGAACTTCTCTTACACAACCCTCGCGTCGCAAGCTGACCAAGCACGGACGCGCGAGGAGATTGATTTACTCGATCACTCGATACGAAGTGCCGAATACTCGCGAGACCAACGTGTTCCGAGTTCCGCCGATGAAGTTTTCCAAGCAGAACTTAGGAATCGGGGAATCGGCTGTACGACCACACTCGAGCGGAATTACGAGGTCAAAATCTTAGGTGTACCCTGCGCAGTCAATTTGGATAGTGTGCGACGAGATTACGAGCGGGATTGTGACGTTGCGAAGATTTCCCGCTTTGTGGATAACATGATTCGGACTGTTGAGTCGGATTCCCGGGCTTTCTCTCGGCAATTTGCAATCCACATGTTCGGCCATTTCCGTATGCTTTTCGCCCTGCCTTTGATGATTCCTACGACCGCAGGAATGGAGCTGGCGTCGCTCTTCGGCGTGGCGGTTAGAATGCTACGTGCGAAGGCTCCAATCCGTGCTGATACCCTCTTGGAACATTCGATCGCGATGGTCATTTGTCTCGCGATCTCCGCTCTACTAAGAATATGGCGGTTTCCTGCAAGAGTAATTGGAATCGGCATGGGAGCGTGGCGGTTTCTCGTTTACGCCATGTTCGTCGCAGGAATCATTGCGGGCATTTTTCTCGCATAGCCGGGACAGAAAAGGGGATTGTGCCAAGAAGCTTGGAAAAGGAGGCTAACGCACATGATGTGAGTTGAAACCTTTTATCGGAACCCTGCGGGTGCAAGCCCGCCCTGGAGAGCTTGACCAGCGTCTGGAAGCCAGTCCTGCGCGGTGACGGGTAGGCGGAAGCATGATGACAGCTACCGTGGCCTCGCTGGTTCCCGATGGGGCTTCTTGGCCTTTAGAGTTCGAGACGGGATTGCAGCGACGTCTTGTTCGTGTCGGTAGCCGACTCGTCCTTTCCCACTAACCTGCGTCGGTCACCTCAACCGCCGCAGCGAAACGACAGGGCCGGCGGTAAAAAGCTAGAAAACCGTCAGTTTTTCTTGACCCGCAGTCGATTTGACACTCCCGCCTGACGTTGCAGTCCAGGCACCCAATTAAATTACGCTGCCGTGCTCCCCCCCGACCACAGCCGCTACAATCGACGGGGTGGCTGACGTGCTCAGCGGCTGGGCTGGCACGGCCGGACGAACCGGCTGCGGAGTTCCCGCGGCAGCGATGGCCAGCACGCCAGGCATTAAGAGCCGCCTTTCACGGCGTTGGCTACGTGCGCTGGTGCAGAGGCGAGTGCCTGAAATACAGTGCCCTGAAATACAGTGCCCCCATTGCTGTTGATGCGATAAACAAGGAAAATAGATTCATCTTCATTTCCCCCATTTTCCGTTCTTCTTCCTCATCAACTCCTCCGATCATCCGAACCACCCAGTAAGATAGTCCTCAGTCTCTTTCTTGGCGGGGCCCAAGACCTTCCAATTCACGCCGAGCAGGAACTAGTCGTTGTCAATGCCGCCAATTCCGCTGCATAATGTTTGGATCTACACCGACGTGGATCGGGTCTTCTGGCGCGAGCATCTGGAGGCGTGGCTGCCGCCGGAGATATTCGACGCCCACACGCACGTCAACGAACCGCGGTTCCGCCTGGAGACGATGACCGAGGAAAAACGCCGACAACACTGGTTTAACGAGGTCTGTGAACCAATCGGAGCGGCGGATGCCGGGTGCTGCCACGAGATCGTCTTTCCGGGGCGCAAAATTTCCTGCTTGGCGTTCGGGCTGCCCTTTCTCGATTACGATATCGAGGCCAGCAACGCCAGCCTGCAAGAGGAGTGCGTGCGGCGAGGGTGGTATCGTCTGGCGGTCGTTCGGCCGCAGTGGACGGCCCAGCGCGTGGCGTGGGAACTCGACCAGCCCGGCGTCTTGGGCGTCAAAGTGTACTATGCCTTGATCGGCCACGACCCGACGACTCGCGACAAGTACCTAGAAGCCAACATATTCGAGTTTCTCCCGCATCACCAGCTTGAGTTGCTTAACGAGCGCGGCGCCTGGGTGACGCTGCACGTGCCGAAGGCCGATCGGCTAGCACACCCGGCCAACCTCGCGGAGATCCGGAAAATCCGTCGGCAATATCCGCGAGTGAAGCTGGTGATCGCGCACCTTGGACGGAGCTACACGCTGCCGCATGCCGAGCAATCGTTGCCGCAGTTGGCCGCCGACGAGGGGCTGTATTTCGATCTTTCCGCGGTGCATAACCCCGACGTACTGCGTTTTGCGATCACGACCCTCGGTTCCGCCCGGCTTCTGTACGGCAGCGACAATCCGATCTTCTACATGCGCGGCCGGCAGCAATGGCAAGGGGCCTCCTACGTGAATCGCACCAGCCACCCCTTCGCCTTCAACCGCGACCGCGAGCCTCCGGAAATCGAGGCGGGCTACACGCTGTACATGTACGAGGGCTTGCGGGCGATCAAGGAAGCCTGCACAATGGCAAGACTGGCGCGCCAGGGCGTGGAGGCGATCTTCCACGGCAATGCGCGGCGGTTGATCGACGCGATTCCTAAAGTCCCGGCATGCCGTAAACCGCCGCTTTAATGAAACTAACGCTTACCTCAATCGATTTCGCCGTCTTCGCCGTCTACCTCCTGGCGGTGGTGTTCTTGGGCGTTTACGCCACGCGGCACGGGCAGCGGACCAAGCGCGACTATTTCCTGGCCGGCGACAAGCTCCCCTGGTGGATGATCGGTGGGAGCATCGTGGCGGCCAACATCAGCAGTCATCACCTAGTGGGTGTAATGGGGACTGCCTACAAGCGTGGTTTTGTCGCCGTGACCATCGAATGGGGCGCCATTCTCATCGGCTTCAACGCGCTGTTGTGGATCTTCCTGCCCTTTTATCTCCGCAACGGCTTCTACACCATGCCTGAGTTCCTACAGAGGCGGTTCGGCGGCGCAGCGAGGACGACTTATGCCGCGTTGGTGCTGGCGACCTACATCTTTGTGGAAATCGCAGCGGTCCTCTATTTTGGCGCCTTGGCACTGTTCGCGTTGACCAGCATACCCATGACGTACAGTATCCTCGTCCTGGCCGTGGCGACCGGGGCGTACACGATCGCCGGGGGATTCCGGGCGGTCATCTGGACCGAGATGCTCCAACTCGTCGTGCTTTTGTTGGGCAGCGCCGTGCTCTCTTTCTTGACTATTCAGCAGGCCGGCGGACTGTCGGCGGTTATGGAAACCTCTCCCGACTGGCACCTGCTTCTGCCCTCCGACGACCCTGACTTTCCCTGGACGATGTACCTGGGAGGGATTTTGTGCATCAGCGTGTTCTACTGCGCCGCCAACCAGTTCATCGTGCAGCGGGTATTGGCGGCGAAGAACGAATGGCATGCCCGCCTCGGCGTCGTGTTCGCGCTCTACTTGAAGTTTCTCATGCCCCTATTGATCATTGTTCCCGGCCTGGTGGCACCGCGGCTCTTTCCCGACCTGGAGCGGTCGGACCTGGTGTTCCCAACGCTGGTCGAGCATCTACTGCCCACGGGCCTAGTCGGCTTGGTCATGGCCGGCTTGATCGCGGCGGTGATGTCGCATATTTCCGGCGCGGTCAACTCCTGCACCACGATCGCCACCGTGGACTTCTACCTGCCCTTCATCCGCAAGAATGCCACCGAGGTCCAGGCGGTTCGATTCGGGCGATTGTTCGGCGTGGCGGTGCTGGCGATCAGCATCGCCTGCGCCGAGATGCTCATTCAGTACAGCGACCGGCCGGTGTTTTTGTATCTGTTCGATGCGTATGGGTACTTCTGCCCGGGAATTGCCACGATGTTCTTGCTGGGCATATTATGGAAGCGAACGACGCATGCCGGCGCGTTGACGGCCGGATTGATGACGATTCCTCTGTCGGCGGCCATGCAGTATCGCTTCCCCGATCTGCCCTTCATGAACCGGTCGGGGATCGTCTTCTGGACCTGCATGGCCACATGCATTGCGGTCAGCCTAGTGACCAAACCGAAACCCATGTCGGAGCTTGAAGGCCTGATCTGGAACAAGGAAAGCCTGGAGATGCCGCCACAACTCCGCGCGGCGATGCGAGGCCTGCGGCGACCTGGACTTTGGTGGGCAGTAGTTACATTGATGGTGCTGTACTTCTATTTTAGATACCCCTGACATTCTCACGCGACAACAACGTCCGATCGAGCGATTACCAATGAGGCATTCCATGGATACTTGTCAACGCCCCGTCCAAATCTCGATGACTCGCTTCACAATACTCCTGGTCGCGTTTGCGGCCTTGGCGGTGCCGCTTGCGGTCGCGGCTGAAGAAGCACCGGCCCAAAAGCCAGCCAATTCTGCGGAGGCGAGCCTCGACATGGAAGTTGCCAACAAGGGTTGGATATTATTTTCCGCGAAGGGCAACCAAGGCGATTACGACCTCTTCATCTGCCGCCCCAACGGCACCCAGCGGCGCAACCTTACCAACACGCCCGAGTTTTCCGAGTTCGGTGGCCGGTTCTCGGCCGACGGCAAGCAGATGATGTATCGCCGCGTGAAGAAAGGCGTTGCGATCAACCACGACAAGTGGGGCGCGACGGGAACGCTTGTCATCGCCCGCGCCGACGGATCCAATCCGGTCGTCCAGGGCCAAGACGGCGAACTGCCCTGGGCCTCGTGGGATCCCGACGCCAAGCGACTGGCTTGTCTTGAGGATCAGATTCGCATCCGGGAAGCCGAGTCCAAGAGGGTGCTCAAGGAGCTGCCGCGCGCGGGCATCTATCAGCAGCTTATCTGGTCTCCCGACGGCAAACGCCTCTGCGGCACGGCCAACACGCGCGGCCGGCAATGGAACATCATCAGCATCGACCTGGAGACGGGCAAGGCCACGCTGCTGACGCGAGCCTTAAACTGCACTCCGGATTGGTTTCAGCACGATCCCAGCCGCGTCATTTACTCGAACCGCACGCCCGGCGTTGGCATCGGCTACGGCTACACGATGTTGATGCAAGCCGCCGCGGACGGCAAGAGCCGAACGCTGATTTATGGCGAGCTTCAGAGGCACATCTACTATGGGTGTACCTCGCCCGACGACAAGTACGTGATCTTCTCCCGCCCTGAAGGGGACGGTGGCATCGACGGGCCGATGGCTATCGTGCGTATGGCCGACACGCCGATTGTTGTACCGGCCGCCTACAAAGACTTGCTGGAATTGTATCCTGATGCCAAGAGCGGGCCGGTGTTGCGGTTGCCCCACACCGGTTTCGAGCCACATTGGACCTATTCCGAGATAGGCAAGGAGTAAATGGCGTTGGACCGTGTTGAGGTTGAGTATCCAGGTCAAGTCGCGACGCCAGCCTATCCGCCCGGCCCGGGCAGGCTGCGAGCGCTGTGCGTTGTCGGTGGGCTGGCCCTGGCCGGCTGGATGCTGGCAAGTCGCATCGATACCGGCGAGGATGAGACGGTGACGAAAGCAGGCCGGATCGAAGTCACCGCCCGACTCGTGGAATGCCCGGAAACCTTTCCCGACCTGGGCGCGTACCGATATGCCTACGTCGTGAAGTACGAGGTTTTGAAGGTACATCGGCAAGATCCCGCCGGAAAGTACCCCTTGAAGCCGGGCAACGTGATTTTTGTCGGCCACTATCGCCCGCGGCTGCTGCGGGCCCAGGCGCACGACGCCGACTGCAAGAACATGGTGGTCGGCGGCCGACTGGACCGCTTTGCGGTGGGCGACGTTCACCGCATGGCGCTCGACTACGAGTTGCAGAACCTGGCTCCAAGCGGCGCGTTGGACTACTGCTTTCCCTCCGAGGGCAACCGGTTCTTTGCGAACTGGGTCAACCCCACATCTTATTGAGGCGGCCTGCCCGAGGAGAGTTGTTCCATGGTATTCACGTCGCACATCTTCATCTTCTACTTCCTGCCGCTGTTTCTGCTGCTCTATTTCAATTTCCCCTATCGCTGGCGGAACCTGTTGATTACGGTGGCCAGCTACGGGTTCTATGGGTGGTGGGAGCCGTGGTTCGTCTGCTTGATGATGTTCACCACGGTCCTCGATTTCTTCTGGGGGCGCGTAATCGCGGCACCGGGGGCCACCCCGTTTCGACGCAAAGGCGCGCTGGTAGCCTGCGTCGTCACTAACCTGGGCTTCCTGGCCTTCTTCAAGTACTACATGTTCTCGGTGGAGAGCCTCAACCGCCTGCTCGGTTTGGCCGGAACCGATCTGTTCCCCGTCCTGGAGGTCGTCCTGCCGATCGGTATCTCCTTCTATACTTTCCATTCGCTCACTTACGTGATCGACGTCTACCGCGGGCAAGCGAAGGCGGCGAAATCCTTTACCGATTTCACGGCCTTCGTGGCCCTCTTTCCCGACCTCGTGGCGGGTCCCATCATTCGCTACCATACGCTGGCCGACCAGTTGGCCTACCGCGAGCACACGATCCCGCGTTTCGCCTCGGGTATCGCAATCTTTATCCTCGGCTTCGCGAAGAAAGTGCTCTTGGCCAATTCGGCGGGACACGTGGCCGACGCTGTCTTCAACACGGCCAACCCCTGCACTGCCGACGCGTGGTTCGGCGTGCTGGCCTATTCGTTTCAGATCTACTTCGATTTCTGCGGCTACTCAGACATGGCCGTGGGGCTAGGCCGCATGCTGGGCTTCGAGTACCTCAAAAACTTCGACGCGCCCTACCTGGCCGAGAGTATTACCGACCTCTGGCGGCGATGGCATATCTCACTTTCCTCCGTGCTGCGCGACTACCTGTATCATCCGCTGGGCGGCAACCGCATGGGATCTCGGCGGACCTATATGAACCTGGCCATCGTCATGCTGCTGGGCGGACTGTGGCACGGGGCCAAGTGGACTTTTGTTCTCTGGGGTGTCTACCACGGAATCCTGCTGGCCTACGAACGCTGGCGGGGAAAAGAGAGCGTCTACGGACGGCTCCCCCGGTTCATGCGAATCGGGATCACCTTCGTGCTGATGCTGTTTTCGTGGGTGCTGTTCCGGGCGGAAGATCTCGACGCGACGCTCCACTACTTCGCGGCATTGTTCGGCCTGGGGGCCCCCGACACGGCATCGTTGCTGCTGGCCGCCGACATCTACACGCCGTTGTGCATGACGGTCATGGGCCTTTGTACGGTGTTCGTGTTTCAGCCCGTCCAGGCCCACGAGTGGGCAAGGCGGCCCCAGACATGGCCGCGCGTGGCCTTGCTGGTTCCGCTATTTCTGTTGTCGCTGATCGTGATGTTCAGCCAGGCATTCAACCCCTTTTTATACTTTCAGTTCTAGCAGGAGTGTCGCGTGACCCATCCGGTGCGCCGTAGCGAGTTGGTCTTGATTCTTTGCTTCCTGGGCATCATTTTCATGGTGCCCGTGGTGCAGACTTGGCTGGAGTGTTCGCGCGGCGAACGATTTCAGTTTACCGACATGTTTCGCTACAAGCCGACCTCTACGAACCTGCGGCAGTTCGAGCGCACGCTGGAGGAGAAGTCCTGGTTCCAACAGAACCTTCGGCCCGCCATGCAGAGGTTTCTGTTTGACACGTTGCAGGATACCGGCGCGAAGGGGATGCTGGGCCGCGATCGCTGGCTGTTCTTCCGCCCCGATGTGCGTTACTTGTTGGAACCGAATCGCCTCGACCCCAGCTTGACCGAGAAGGATTCTCGCGGGCTAACCTGGGTGATGCCATCGTCTGGCATCACGCGACGCGACAGCGTGATAGGGGCGATCGTCCGCTTCCGCAACCTGCTCAAGGCCCGCGACATCGAACTGCTGGTCATGCCCGTGCCCGGCAAGCCGGCCGTCTACCCCGAGAAAATAACCATCCGAGCCGAAGACCGGCAAACCGATTTTCGCTCGCCAACGCTGGAACTGCTTTCGGAATTGGACAAACAGGGTATCCAGACGGTGAACCTTTTCGCCGCCTTTGGGCTTGCCCGCGCTGGCCTGGCGGAGCAGCATGCTGGGGAATCGCTCTACCTGGCCCAGGACACGCACTGGACACCTCGCGGTGCCGACCTGGCCGCTCGCACGGTAGCACGAAAACTTCGCGACCTGGGTTGGGCGCCGCCGGAGAGCAGGCGGTATCAACGCTCAACAGTGCGTGTGAAGCGATGGGGCGATGTGATCGAAATGACCCAGATCTCTGGCCTCCGGCAACATTTTGGGTTTGAGGAAGTCGATTGCGAACAGGTGCGCAGCTCGACGGGAAAGCTCCTCATTCCCTCCTCATCCGAGCAGGCCGGCATCTACAAGCCACCCGGCGCGGCGGCTTCCATCCTCGTGTTGGGCGACAGCTTCTGTCGAATCTATCAGCTTCCAGAGCCACACACTCTGGGCGAACTCTCGGCCACCGACGACGATTCCCGGCATCGGTCCGCGGCTTCTGGCGTCGAACCGTCCGCTACAAAGTGCCTGCTGCCCGGTTCCGCTGGCTTCCTTTCGCTGCTGATGCGCGAGCTGAAGTCGCCAGTGGACTACATCGTCAGCGACGGCGGCGCAGCTACCGATGTGCGGAAGAAGCTGGCAACCAATCCCGAGATCCTTGAGGATAAGAAAGTTGTTCTCTGGGAATTCGTGGAACGTGACATCAGCTCGGGCCGCGAAGGATGGGAAGACGTGCCCTTGCCCGCTTCGCTAGAGCCGTAGCGTCCTGAACTCGGCACTATTCACAGCCGCACCACTTCGCCGGTACGAACCATGCGTTTCGGAACGGTAATTACCACCGTCGAATGGGGCCGCCGGTGTATGTTCAGATCTCCTGACGTTATCCAATCGGCTCGGGTGAACTCGCACGAATAGAGATTGGACCCAAGCTCGTTACGCTTGTCGGTGGTGCGCCTGGATCTGGAAAAACAGCGTTTACTATGCAGGGTGCGAGTTAAATTGGCGTTGTTTCCAGAAAAGGGTGGAAATGTGCGAGATTTCGACTATTGCGGCGGAATGGTGGTAGCCTGATGTAGGGTATTCGAGCGATTTTTCACAGTTCACAGGCCGATGTTTAATTTCTCTCCACCGGCGGGTCTGTAGCATCCGTCAATCGATTGCTTCGTCTCCTATTCGCTCGATGTCAGTGGGATGTCTTCACTGGAGATTAGCATGGCTTCGTCTCCTTTGACTAGTGGAAGTTCATATACGCCCTCCGCGGTCGGTTTGATGGTGGCAGCGCGGCCGTTGACGGTCAACTTCGGCGGTCTGCCAAAGCCGGGCTTAATGCGGCACGGTTGGCCGGCGAGGCTCTTTATCCAGACGCGGGTCGTCTGACCGCTGCCGCGAGATGCGCTGACGACGAAGCCGCCCTCTGCCCGAAGCCGGTCGAAACTGGCGTCCTTCCATGCCGTGGGCATGGCGGGGAAGATACGGATCTTGTCTCCCCAGCTTTGCATGAGCATCTCGTGGACCGCCTGAGCGTGGGCGAAGTTGGCGTCGAGCGTAAAACAGTTGCCGCCGCGGTCATTGACGTTGAAACCATTGCGGGCGACGAAGCCGTCGCAAAATATCCGCAGGTATGCCAAGGCATTGTCGCCCCGCAGTGCCCGAGCCTCAAGGCAGGCCGCCCAGGGAAAACTAAACCCGACCCAGGCTCTGTCACCCAGCCGCTTCAGGTCGTCCAGCGAATTGAGGATCGTCTTGCGATCCGTGTCGGAGCCTTCGACCGTCATCAGGGCAAGAGGGTGGATGGCCATCAGGTGCGCAGGGTGACGGTGCGACTCGACAAGACGCTCGCCGCGTGTCAGCAACAGGACACCGTCCTTGGAATCGGTGGCCAGTGGATCGAGTTTTGCCAGCACTCCGCGGTAATGACTAATGTCAGCGGCCTTACTCAAGGCGTTGGCCTCCTCAGCCAGCGCGGCGAAGAACCAGAGGAGGGTCGCCTGATCGTTGTTGCTATTGGGTTTCAGCCACGCCGCAGGCCTGTTGTCGTGGATTTCCGGCGATGTCGAAAGGGGAAGTATCAGCCGGCCGTGGCCGTCGTCGCGGAGCAGGGCCTCGACGGCTTTGGCCATCTCGGTCCCGTACGGGTAGCATCGCTCGGCGAGGAACCTAGCGTCCTGCGTGAATCTCCAGTGCCAGTGGAAGTTTTGGAAGAGCCAAAGGCACTGCGTGGGCATGAGCGTATATTGCGGCCACCCCCCCAGCGGTTTGCCGTCGAAGCTCATGACGCCCGGGACCATGATGCCTTCGACTCCGAAGAACGACTTGGCGAAACGCCGGTGGTAAGGAGCCAAATCCCACATGAAATCGAGCAGCGATTCGCCTTCGGCAAAATGCCCCGCATTGTAGTAGGCCCAATAGATCACCTGCGTGTTCATGTCGTGGTGGTAATCGCCTTTCCATGGCGGAAGATCTCCGTTGTCTGCGGCCCAAACTCCCTGCAAAGGCAGCGGTGGATTCCCCTTGCGAGATCCGGCTCCGTAATAGTACATGGCCAGGTCGTAGAGTCGCTGGATGCGGGCATCGGGGATCTTGACCCGCGAGACGGCCCAATAATTGGCCCACCATGCCTCGTGGGCACCCCGGGCCTTTTCGATTCCTTCGGCCAAAGCAGCAGCACAGTTGGCGCGGGCTTGCTGAAGTCCTGATTGCCCAGACGCAGCCCTATCGATGGACAACGCGAGCAGAACGGCATCGCCGTCACTTCGCCATCTGGCAACCACGGCGTACGAGAATCCACCCAGGCAGTCCTGTTCGATCCACGTCGAGTCACCCGTCTTGCCCATTTTGCCGGCCGGGAAGCCGAGTTTTGCGACGGCCGGGTTGGCTGCGATCTGGACTGATGCAATTTGGGCAGGCACGCGCACGAGGAGTACCGGGCGAAATTCAAGCCAGAACGATTCAATTTGTTGACCGCCGTCGAGCTTCACGAAGCCGCTGCCGCGGGCCATGTCCAACACGAACTTCCGGGCCGAGGCGTCAGCAAGCTTGATTACCACGCGAGCTCCGGGCAGCTTGGTTGGCGACGGACGGAAGTAGATGTGGTCAAACAGCCGAGCCACCTCACCATGCTTGCCCGCTTTAACCAGTTCGACCATGTTGGCAAACGTGAACCCAGGCTCGGATATCTCCTTAGGGTTGCGCAGATCCCAAAGGTCGCCGCGGTCCAACGAGATCCGCAACTCACGGCCGTTGCCCCACAGCATGGCCCCGGTCAGGCCGTTGCCTAGTGGAATCGCGTCGACCCAGCGATCGATGCTCAAGCCGAGATCGACCAGCCACCGTGATTGCCCTTCGTCATCCGCAGCCGCTAAAAGGGCAGGCTCCGCTGGTGTGGCGGCCGAAGCCAACGGGGAATCCATCGATAGAAGCAATACCATCGCAGGTAAAAACAGCCACATTTATGAAGATCCTCTACTAAAGCAGTATTTCAGCTCCGCGTGGAAACGCTCCAAGCAGCAGCGTCAATCCATGCTACCAAAGTCGCTTACGATATTCCAGTTGGCGGGGCCGGCTTCTCGTCGAGAATCGATTTTGCTCAGGCATCACTAATGCTCGTCGATCCCTCCGCAGTCGCAAACGTGGCAGCTAGGCAACCTGACCACTTAGGCAGCCAGTGGTACTGCAATTCCGGTAGGCCAGCTCTTGGCTGTAGCCGGCATCATTTTCTGGTCAACTCTGTACCGCGAATCCTGCCGGATATCGTAGGCGAAGCCGCGCTGTGTCTTTGAGAGCGTTTTCTGGAGCTGCCGTACGATCCGGGGAAGATGCGAGTCGCCTTGCCCCTGGTATTCCCTGGGACGATGCGCCGAGTAAGTCATGGGGTTTCCTTTTCGTGGACTTTTCTGAACATTGTAACGATGATCGCGTCGAAGCGAAATGCGGCACCCCGTTGTATCAACTGGTCGCTCTCTCTGCCGAACCGTTATTTGCCACTTTACAGGCAGGGTACTTTACAGGCAGGGTACTTGACAAGACCCCGTCTGGCAACGAAACTCGGTTTCGTCATGGAGTCCTGGTAGCGGCGACAAAAG
>JBAWVO010000120.1:0-17880 GCA_037147235.1 Planctomycetota bacterium
CCGCCCCCCGCTCGGCGAGTGGGCAAAACACGACAGTTATTTATGCGCCGATCCTTACCGCTGTTTTGGACGCGTTCGCGTAACGCACCACTACCCAAGCATTCCGCTGTTTGTCCCAGTCGTCGATCATCGCCCAGACATTCCAATCCTTCCTCGCGGCACCATTCGGCCATGAGTTCGAGGTAAGCCGCGTAATCTCCGTCGTTGAAAAATGTCTGCTGCCGACGGTTGTGCCGCAGGCGCGATCGTGGGCTTGACGGATTCTAATGGTTGCTAAAGCGCCCACGCAGGCACCTTCTTCCAAGCTTCACGCAAGGCATTGTCCAGCGTTCGGTAAGCAGGCTCATGGCAGGCGACCAAACGCCAGAACTCGGACGAATGATTCATGTGAACTGTATGACAAAGCTCGTGCGTGATTACATAGCGAACAAGGTCGGGCGGAATAAAGAGCAACTTGATGTTCAAACTAAGGTTCTTCTTCAATGAGCAACTCGCCCATCGTGTGCGTTGGCTCTTTACCATCAAGTCGCGGATGCCAAACCCGTTCTTTCTTGCAATCTGTTGGGCCAACGGGAACAACTCTTCGCGTACCGTCAACCGCAGCCATTCCTTCAACTTAGAAATGACTGTGTCTCTCTCAAATGCGGGTGCCGCTAGAATTATGTCGCGCCCCGAGGATCGAAGCCACAGGCCGGTCTTCGCATCGTCCTCGCGATACACGATCCGCCACTCCTGGTTCAATGCACGAAGTGGCAGATGCTCTGGCAGATGGACCATCGGTTTCGGTTCGAGAAAACGACGTTTCTCAACGGCTTCTTTCAACTTCTCGGCTATCCACACTTTCTTGCGGTTCAGGATTGCGGGGATCCTATCTTCGTCAAACCCGCGCGGAATCACAACGACAAGCCCTTCCTGGGGCGTCACCTTCAAGCGAATGTTCTTCGCTTTTGGGCTTCGCGTAACCGTGTAATCAGGGATTCGCATTGTGGCCTTCCGAACCGAATCGAGTCTTCTCCAGCAATCGCATGGCGCGTTCAGCAAACCCGGTAGCGGGCATGTGCAGATTGGCGTCTTTGAACTGCTGCACGAGCACGGTGGTGATGCCGAGAAACAGCTCTGACTTCACGTCGCTCTTCAGATGCCAGTTAGGGAAGCAGACTTTCGAGGCCTCTGCGATTACAGCATCGGCGATGGCTGTTGCACGCAGCTCGGTAATGCCTGGATTTATCTCTCTGACAACGTGGGCGATTGACTCACCAACGGGCTTCTTGCCTTCGTTCACGAGGTCGATGACTTCCCCCGCCAGCTTCTCCAGGGCGGAAATAAGGGCCACGCCCTGCAAGGCACCATTTCGCTTTGCGTCGATGATGCGTTTCAGTTTCTCACTCAACGGCTCGGCCTGTGGGTCTTCGTCCACCCGAATCTTTAACTCCGCTGCCAGCATCGCCTCAATGTTGAGCGCCTTGGAATCGGGATCAATGTCCTCCAGCTTCGTTAGGTAGTTCTCATCGAGCACATAGGTCGGAAACTCTTTCTTGATCGCGTCCACGTCTACATGCTCGCGAATCAGTTCGCGGGTCTTGGCTCCGTCTTCGGGCGAGGTCTCGAACTTCTCCAGCGGATAGAATTTCTTCCGGTAAACCATGTAGAGCTTGCTCAGCCACACGTAGTCGGCGCGGTGCGGCATGAGGAAGTCATCCGGCTCCAGCAGTTCGTAGAGCTGGCGAATCTTGCCGTAGCCGTTCTCAAACTTGTCGCGGGCGGGCTCGTTCTTGTTGAAGAAAGCCAGGATGCGAATGAGCTGGGAATGGGAACCGCCGCGCTCATAGTCCTTGAGGAGGTCGAGCACGGTTTCCATGTGCAGCTTGAACTCCTCGCGCACGACCCGTAGCGGGAAGGCCACATCACCCAGCTCGGATTTGTCGTATCGCAGTGCCTCGTTGAGGTTGCTGAACACGCCCCAGAAGTCGCGGATCACGCCTTCCTTCTTCAGTTCATTGTAGGGGCGGTTCACCCGCGCGATGGCTTGGAGCAGCGTGTGATTCTTCAGGCCCTTATCCAGATACATCGTCTGCATGATGGGTGCGTCGAAGCCGGTGAGCAGCATGTCGCAGACGATGATGATCTCCGCTCGCCGCCACTTCTGTTCTTCTCTGCCTTGATCCTCCGGCTTGTCGGAAGGCAGCTTCTTGAACTCCCGAATCATCTTCGCACGCACCTCTTTGCCGGTGCTCAAGTCTTTGACCATCTGCGGAATCTTTTCGTCGCCCTGGTTCACGTCGGAGAAGATGGCGATGCTCACCTCCGGCCCGAGCAGCGCGTCGAGCGCCGTCTTGTAGAGCGCCACGGTCTCCTTGTTGTAGCATACCAGCATTGCCTTGAAGCAGTTCGGGCGAACGTGCTTTTTGAAATGATCGGCCACTTCGGTGGCGATCTCGGTGATGCGCTGCGGCAGCTTCACCATCACATCAATAACGGCATTCTCTTTCTTGAGCTGTTCGCGCTCACCTTCGGGCAGGTGGGCAAACGTCGCGTCGAACTTCGCATCCAGTTCTTTGCCCCAGAGCTTCCAATCGCGCGGGCTGGGCTCCCAGATGAGGCGGAGCGTGGCACCGTCGCGAATTGAGTCGGCGATGGAGTAACGCGGCTCAAGATAGCGCTCAAATCGCGTGACGCCCGTGTCGTCCGTGGATAGTTCGCGGCCAAAGGCACGGGGCGTGTTGTGGTCGTCCAGTTCGATGGGTGTCCCGGTGAAGCCGAAGAGCGACGCTTCCTTGAGCACGTAGCGCATCGCGGTGCCAAGACCGCCTTCCTGGGTGCGGTGGGCTTCGTCCACGAGCACGATCACGTTGCGCCGGTCCACCTGGAAGTCACCAGGCTGAAACTTTTGCATAATGGTCACGATAATGCCCCGGTAGCCGTCCTTGAGCTTCGCCAGCAAATCCTCGCGGCTAGTCGTGACATAGCAGTTCTCGGTATTCGTGCGAAAGAACTGCCCGCTAATCTGGTCTTCAAGCTGGTCACGGTCTACCACGATGATAATCGTTGGCTGGCCCAGGGCGGAGTGAAACCACATCTTCAGCGCGGCGAAAAGCATGGTGAGGCTCTTGCCTGAGCCCTGCGTGTGCCAGACGAGACCACGCCGCCAGCCGCGAGGCTTGTCCAGTTCCACTGCCCGCTTCACCAACTCGTTGGCTCCCCAAAACTGCTGCCAGCGGGCCACCTTCTTGATGCGCTGGCCTTGCTCAGTATCGAACACTACGAAATGGCGCAGGATGTCGAGCAGGTTGGCACGGTCGCACAGTCCGTAGATGCCAGCCTTTAACTCATTGTCGCGGTCGATGTGATTGTGCGGGTTCGGGCTGCGCCACGTCTGCCAATGATGAAACTTCACGCCGGGCACGCCATAGCGCAGGGTGATCTCGTTCACGGCTACACAAAAGACGTTCGAGTGATAAAGCTGCCCCGCCTCGCGCAAGTAGCGCCCACATTGTCGTGCGCCCTCCGTCCAGTCGTTATGCCAGTCGCGTGCAGTCGTCTTGGCCTCGATGTTCATTAGCGGGATACCGTTGACGAAGAGCAACACGTCCGTGCGGATGCGATGATCGCCGCCATTTACCCAAAACTGATTGGTGGCGAGGAAATCGTTGTTTCCGAGGTTGTCGTAATCCATCAGCCGGATCGGTTGCGCGTTCTCGTCGGCACTGAACTTGTAGGTCTCCTCGTTGCGCATCCACTTGATCCATTCCACGTTGTCGCGGATGCCTCGCAGCTTGGTCACGATGACCTCGGCCCGCGCGTCGTCGGTGATGACGCCGGGGTTCAGGTCCTTGAGCTTCTGCCGCAGGATGGGCAGCAGCAGTACCTCCACCTCGTCGGTGCGGTAGCGATCGTTCACTGCCGTCTGGTTCTCAAATCGCCAGCCAAGCTCCGGTGTCTCCAACCACGCAATGATCGGATGTTCGACGGTGTTCTCTTCGTTCCAGTGTTTAGTTTTGGCGGGCATGGTGTCAGGGTTTCTTCGGCTTGGAATTCCTCGGTTTCGGCAAATTCTTGAGTTCCTTAGCGGCCTTCTCAAACTCCGCATCCACCCGCTGAGGCTGCGCATCCAGCAGCGCCCGATACTGGGCATATTCCAGCTCCGCCTTCGCCTTGGCGGACTCGGCGGAAATCTTCCCCGCATGATCCAGTAGCTTACGGCCTGAGATTTTCAGGAACTCATCCAGCTTCACGATCCAGTCCTGCATCGTCATCGGCTTCCTCTCCAGCGCCTGGAGTTCCGCGTATTCGATGTAGAGGTTCACGATGCGGTTGAGCACCTGCATCTCGTCCTCCGTGAGGTAGTTCTTGGCGATGGCCACGTCTTCCTTTCGCACGATCCCGCCGGGCCGCGTGGTTTGCAGGCCCATGAAGGGCTTCGCCGCATCCGCCCGTTCCACGATGACCTCGGCAGCGGTGTGGCCGTGTGTGGCCCAGTGCATCTTGTTTTGCACGGCGGCGAAGAACCGGTGCGTCTGCTCGGCGTCCGGCGTGTAGTCCACGCTCGTCGCGTAGATATCGAGTACCTTCTGGTAAAAGCGCCGTTCGGAAGAGCGGATGTCGCGGATGCGCTCCAGCAACTCATCGAAGTAATCCTTCTGCCCCCTGCCCGGTGGGTTTTTGAGCCGCTCGTCATCCATGGTGAAGCCCTTCACCAAATACTCGTTCAACCGCGTCGTCGCCCACTGGCGGAACTGCGTGCCCCGGTGGCTGCGCACGCGGAACCCGACGGCGAGAATCGCGGGCAGGCTGTAGTGCCGCAGGTTTCGGGACACCTCGCGTCTACCCTCGGATCGAACTTGTAAGTAATCCTTACAAGTTGCCGCCTCAACCAGCTCACCCTCGGCAAAGATGGCTCTCAGATGCAGCGTCACGTTCTGTGGCGTGGTCTGGAAAAGCTCCGCCATCTGCGCTTGCGTCAGCCAGAGCGTCTCGTTTTCAAACCGGCACTGAACGCGCGTCCGCCCGTCCTCCGTCTGGTAGAGGATCAGGCTGCTCTGCGGTGCTGACTCGGGCGTGCTCATGGCTTCAGGCGAATCTTCCCGGTAAGGAGGTTTTGCAGGAGTGACTGCTTCACGCGGCGGGCGGCGGTGAGTTGGTTTTGAAGATCGAGAACAAGATCGTCTGCCGCGTTGAGTGCCTCGATGATTTCATCCTGTTCTTCAGGTCTCGGCAGCGGGATGAGAAACTTGCTTAGCGAGCGGGCACCCAGGTTAAAATTTCCGGCTGAAGTGTTCGCGAGACAAGTGGACTGCCTTCTTCCAGTCTGACTGAGTAAGACGTAATTTAGAAATGCACCCCTCAAGCGGCTTTCGTCCAAACGAATTCGGATTAGATAAGAGGCGAAAATTGTGAGGCCGTCCAAAACGCCTTCTGGGATTACGGTGGAGCGCCCGATGTAGCTTGGATTGCCATTTGTGCGAACCACCAACACGTCATGCGGCTTGAGCGCGAGAGTATCGCGTTCTTGATCGGGAACATCCGCAAACGGCAACTCGCCAAGCACGAATCGTGAAGCGATAACCTGAGGAATCGCAATGACAGGAACGCCAGATCGGTGGTCATTCGAGGACTGATTCGTGCCGTAGTCTATCTGCGGCTTCAGTGTCCTCAGTTCGATCTGCTCCCAATTTGCATTCACCATGAAATTACAGCGGTATCGGTTAGTAATTTTCGTGGCAGCACTCGCATTGAGCCCAATCGTGGTGCCTTGCTCAACCAAGCCCTTTTTCACCCGCTCCGCTTTGCGAAGCTGCTCTTCGAGGGCGCGGATGTGGTCGTCTGCCGCGCTCAGTGCTTCGGCGATGCGGGTTTGTTCTTTTGAATCGCGTGGGACGGGAACCAGAACCTTGAGGTAGTCGCGAAGGTCGAGATTCCGCATCTGAGTTGTTTGATGCTGGAGCTTCTCCACATAACCTGAGCGGTTGAGTTGGTGCAAAGTCCATAGCAACAACTCGGGGCTGATCTTCGTCGAATCAGGCCGAAGCGTTTGGACGAAATTTGCAAAACCAGTGTCGGGCATCTCTTCGCGAATCATAGCCACGCGGCCCACGGGCTGGTTCGGTCCGCCACCAGATCGTTCGACCAAAATGTCATTGGGTTGAACTTGAACTTGTTCAGCCTTCGTGCGGGTGAATCCACGCTTCGCCACGTCATCGAGTTTGAGGTTTCCCGAGTCGGTGAAGTTCGTGCTGCGGAGAACCGAGAGAGTGACCTCACCCTCGTCGTCGCCCCAATCACCGGAAAGCTCATCTGCAAGCAACGAGCGCAATGGCCGTGCGTCCCAATCGCTTGGAATGTCACCGAGAATGGTCTGGTGTTTGTGGCGAATCATTTGGTGGACTGCAACAGTTTGTTGAGTTTCGTGCGGATACTGGCAGTAGCTTCCTCAGACAAGGCCAGTTCTGCTAATGCCGATCCCAGCGTGATCTCCTCTTCCGGCTCGAAGGTATCCACATAGCGCGGGAGGTTGAGGTTGAACTCATTCTCTTCGATCTCGGCTTGCTCGGCGACGACGAAGTAGCGGCGGGCCTCATCGGGATCGGCGCAGATGCGTTGCAGATCGGCGATGGTTTCCTGGACCTGTGTCGTTTCGCGGTCGGCACGGCGATTGATCTCGGCGATGCGCTCGTCGCGCTCTTTCTCCAGCTTTTCCAGCGACTTGATTTGGGCTTTCACGATCTTTAGCCGGTCCTTGGCATTGTCTTTGGCTTCCTTGGTTAGTGCTTTGAGCGCGGCTTTGTCGAGCTTCGGGTTGGCGAGCTTGCCCCAGACCGGATGAGCGGCATCAGGTTTGGACAGCCAGGCTTTGAAGCCATCCGCTGAGAGGCTTTTCGCCTCCTCTCGCAACACGGGCAGCACCGCAATCACCTCGTCGTAGGCATCGCTGATCTCTTTCAACGCGTGTTCGCGGTCGTGGGCGATTTCATCAAGAATGGCCTTACCTTCGGCGGGCAGGATTTGCAGTGCCTTGGCCGTGTCACCAAACGCCCGCCACGGCAGGAGAATGCGTAGGCAATGATCGCGACGCAGGAAGCACTGCGGATTGGCGTGCTGATAGCTGCGGCTGGCCCAGATCATGAGCACGCGACCCTTGCGTTTTTTTGGCTTGCGCTTGTTCAGGATGGCGAGGCAGGCGGGGACGTTGTTGCCGTAGAAGATGCCGGATGGCAGCACGATGACGGCCTCGATGAGGTCATCCCGCAGGAAACCAGAGCGGATGAGGTATTCGTCGTCGGCCTTCTTGTTTCGCCCGTCTTCCTCCTCGGTGAGCTTCGGCTGGCCGCGAAACAGGATGCCTTGCGACATTACGACGATGGCCTTGCCAGCGGGCTTGAGTGATTTCGCGATGTGCTGCATCCAAGCGTAGTCGCCATTGTCGTTCGGCGGCATGTTGTAGGTGAAGCGGTCGAATGGGTCGCCATCGGTGAAGCTGTCCGAGCCCCAGTCCTTAAGGGAGAACGGGGGATTCATGACTACGCGGTCGAACTGCTGGAGCTTGCCGTCGCTGGTCTTGTGCTTCGGGTCGCGCAGGCTGTCGCCGTGCTTCGGATGCCACGAGTTGATCCCGTGAAGGATCATGTTGATGCGGGAGATGTTGTAGGTGGCGAGGTTGCTCTCCTGGGCAAAGAGGAAGAGGCGGTTCGGGTCTTTCTTGTGACGGCGCAGGTATTCCCGGCACTGGAGTAGTAGAGAAGCGGAGCCGCTGGCCCAGTCGCAGACCTCGTGCTGCTCGTCCGGCTCGATGATCTCCGACATGAGGTATGAAATTTCCTTTGGCGTATAGAACTCGCCCGAGCTTTTGCCCGCCTTACTGGCAAAGGTGCGGATCAAATACTCGTAGGCGTCACCAAAGAGGTCATCCGGCACATGGGCGCGGTCGAACTTGCGGCTTGAGAAATGATTCTTGAGTCTTACGAGCTTGTCGCGAGGCAACTCGTCGGTCTTGTTGAAATCAATCTTGCTAGTGAGGATGCCGTCGAACTTCGGCGCATTTGCTCGCTCGATGGCGAGCATGGCGTCATTGAGCGACTGGCCGAGCTGCAACGAGGTGATTGTCCTCTCCCTCGTTCCAACCGTGACGGCCTCCCACATGGAATCACTAGGCACCACGAATGGCAGGGATTTCTTCTGCATCGCCGGATCGTTTGCCAGTTCGTCACCCAGCGTCTTCGCCAGATTGCGAACTGCTTCCTCGAATATGTCGCTGATGCGTTTGAAGAAGAGCAGGGCGAAAACGTATCCGCGGAACTCGGAGTGATCGACGTTGCCCCGCAGAATGTCGGCTGCCTTTTCCAGGAAGGCGTCCAACTCCGCCTGCGTCATGCGGCGCAACGGGACGCTGATGGATTTTGCTTCGTCGCCGTTATTCGTTATCGCTTTTCGTTTCGCCAATGTCGTATCCCTACGAATGCATATAGGAATTTTGATTTCTAACAGACCTCAGTGTAAGCCATAGAAACTGGTGAGTAAAGGGTGTGCGGGCGGAGGGAGGGCGGCGATCGACGCCCTCCCCACCCGTTTCCGGGAGCTTCCGAGGTCACGTTGTCCGCCAAAAACACCACATCCTGGTGGGGAAGTTATGGATTGAAGGTGGGTGTCTCCCACGGCATGCGCGTACCGTCCACGGGCCATCTATCCGGGCGAGACGATCCGTTGCTCCTCATATTTCCGTCGAAGGAATTGATTAGGATTCACCGCGAGAGAGCGCAAGGGGCGCAAAAGAAAGTTTCTCTTCCCTGCGCTCCTCTGCGTTCCTTTGCGGTGAATCCTCCCCCCCTCTTCCTCTATTTCTGCTCCTCATATTTCTGTCGAAAGGCGGCATTTTCCGGCTCGCGGCGTGTTTTGAAAAGCGACGGCAAGCCGTCGCACTCCAAAGAGATAGGCTGCGCCTAAACCACCGCGGGCAGTATAGTAATCAGCCGGATTTCCCCGGCCGGGCCGCGGGGTGGAGTACGACGGTGAACGTGCTGCCCTGGCCCAGCACACTGCGGACCTCAATACGGCCGCCCATCTCGGCAATCAACATGCGGCACAAACCAAGCCCAAGGCCGGTGCCTCCGCGGTCGGCCCGCGTGGTGTAGAATGGCTCGAATATCTTTTCCAAGTCGAGGCGGGGAATGCCCACGCCGGTGTCGCTTACATCGGCGGCTACGGAATCCATCTGATCCTCATCGCGACCGCCCATCGTGTAGCAGCGGAGCGTGAGCTTTCCACCCTGGGGCATCGCGGCGAGGGCGTTGGTACAAAGGTTAAAGAGCACTTCCTGAAGCGTATAGGGATCGCCCTGGACCGGCGGCACGTCGGCCAGTTCTCGCTCGATCCGCACATTGCCCACGCGCGTGGTACCGAGCATTTCCAGCGTCGCCTCGACCGCCATGCGGACGTCGGTGCTTTGCAGCGTGATGCCGCGCGGTCGGGCGAATGCCTGAACCCGAGTGGCCGTGCGTTCGATCCGCTCGAGGGCCTCGGTCATCATTTGCACGTATTCGGTGAGGTGGGCGTCGTGCTTCACGCGTTCACCGATCCGCCGCAGGCAATTCTGCACGCCATCCAGCGGATTGGCGATCTGATGGGCGATACCCGCCACGAGTTGGCCGATGCCCAGCATTTTTTCCTTCTGCCGAATGGCGGCGTGGGCGCGATCGACGTAGCGGCGGATCGAGGTGGTGAAGTAAACCGTGATCCACAAGGCCCCGCTGAAGGCAATGAACAGCCCGGCAAGGCCCAGTGGGTCCAGCCGCGGCAGTTCGGGCGGGTCCGAGGGGAGGTGGATGGCGAAGCGAGGAATCCATTGCAGGTATTCCAACACGATGATTCCGCCCACAGTGCAGGTAACCACGCCCGCCAGAACCAGCGGTGCCCACCCGCGCAGATACATACTGGCAATGATCATGTGGAAGAGGAAGAAAAACAGAAACGGATTGCGCGGTAGGTCGGAGAAATAGACCAAGAGCGTCAAGGCGGCCAGATCGAGGACGGCCTGTAGGAAGATGTTATTCTCCGCATTGACCTCACCGGAAGCCGTATCGGGTTGGTTCCAACGGAAAGCCAGGTTATAGACGACCATGGCCAGAGCAACGATGTACAGCGGCAGCGGCTGGGGCACCACATGCAGAATCGAGGAACTGAGCCAGATCACGAAGCAGACCACCACGCAGGCGATCCAACGCAGCGATACAAGCCAGCGAGCACCTTCCGGGGGAAGTTTCATGGGCGATTGTGGCGCGGGGAATCCTAGGGTAGAGAGGCTTTGGCTACGGCTGGAACTCGGGAATTGCCCGGACCATGAACTCGTCAAACAGGGGCACCGTGAACGCAATATCTGGACAGGCTCTTAATACCGGTAGTGGTCCGGCTTGAACGGCCCGTTGATGGGCACGGTCAGGTATTCGGCCTGCTTGGCGGTCAGCTTGGTGAGCTTCACGCCGAGCTGGTCGAGGTGCAATCGGGCAACCTCTTCGTCGAGATGCTTGGGCAGGCAGTACACACCCAACGGATACTTCGCCGTCTCGGTCCAGAGGGCAAGTTGGGCTAGAACCTGGTTTGTAAAACTGTTGGACATCACGAACGACGGATGGCCCGTGGCACAACCGAGATTCACCAATCGGCCTTCGGCCAGCAAGAGAATCGAGTGGCCATCGGCGAAGGTGTAGCGATCCAAGAGCGGCTTGATGTTCGTCTTCTTGATGTTTTTGTTGGTATTGAGCCAGTTGACGTCGATCTCCAGGTCAAAGTGCCCGATATTGCAGACGATGGCGTCGTTGGGCATCTTTTCCATGTGCTGGCCGAGGATGATGTCGCGGCAGCCGGTGCAGGTCACGAAGATGTTGCCCTGCGAACAAGCCTCTTCGATCGTCGTGACTTCAAAACCTTCCATGGCGGCCTGGAGCGCACAGATCGGGTCGATCTCCGTGATGATCACGCGGGCACCGTAGGACCGCATCGAATGGGCACACCCCTTGCCGACGTCGCCGTAGCCGCAGATCACGACGACCTTGCCGGCAATCATGATGTCGGTCGCTCGCTTGATGCCGTCGGCCAGCGACTCACGGCAGCCGTAGAGGTTATCAAACTTGCTCTTGGTCACGGAGTCGTTGACGTTGATCGCCGGGAACAGAAGCGCGCCTCGGTTGTGCATGTCGTACAGACGATGCACGCCGGTGGTGGTCTCTTCGCTCACCCCGATGATATTGGGGACCATTCGCGTAAAACGCTTGGGATCCTCGGCCAAGCTCCGCGTGAGCGTGGTGAGCAGGGCACGCTCTTCTTCATGCTCGGCCTTGCTGGGGTCGGGTACTTTGCCCTTGGCCTCGAATTCGACGCCCTTATGGGCCAGTAGGGTGAGGTCGCCGCCGTCGTCCAGGAGTAGGTTCGGCCCCTCGGCATCCTTGAAGCTGAGCACCTGAGTGAGGATATTATCCCAATAAGCTTGGAGTTGCTCCCCCTTCCAGGCGAAGACGGGTACTCCGGTAGCGGCAATAGCCGCCGCGGCGTGGTCTTGGGTCGAGTAGATGTTGCAGCTTGTCCAGGTCACTTCGGCACCCAGTTCGACGAGCGTCTCGATCAAGACGGCCGTCTGGATCGTCATGTGCAGGCAACCGGCGATGTGGGCACCCGCCAAAGGTTTGCTAGGGCCGTATTTCCGCCGCAGGGCCATGAGGCCGGGCATTTCGTTTTCTGCCAGCTCGATTTCCTTGCGGCCCCAATCGGCCAGGGACATGTCGGCAACTTGGTTCGGCAAATTCGTTTCAACCTGAGACACGGGCATTCTCTCCTTAAAGTGAGAAGTTGTTTCAAAACCGTACCCGTAGCGTAGGCGTTTCGCCTGCGTACCCAGTATCAAAACAGCTTCTGAAAAACGGCTCTCCGCCAAGTTTGTGGTGCGGGCGTCTCGCCTGCCTGGTTCAACCACAACATCTTGGGCAGGCGAGACGCCTGCACCACAATTATTCGCAAACCTAGCGGAGAGCCTGAAAAACGTATTATCCTAATATCATAGGGCGCAGGTCGGGGGGTTGGCAAGGGAGCCTGGTAATTTCTGAGGAAAGTTCCACACCGGGGGTGGTAAATTTAGCTCACGCCAGGTAGTACTGGATTGCTATACTGCTCGCGGTTGAGATTGACACTAACCCGAAGCGCGAGCGAGGTTGCTAAGTCGTTGCCTCGCTTGCGTTTCGGGCTGGTATGGATTGGGACAATCTCAACCGCGGACAGTATAATTAGTTCCCCCCACTGTTCCCAAAGACATTATGTGGGGTAGAATTAAAAAGTGTTCCGTCTGGCGATCTTGGGAAAAAAGCGATGTTCACTGCACACAACCACCTGAAGCAACTGATCGAGTTTTCCATCGAGAATGACGTGGAGTCGGCCATTTCTTTGTTTCCGATGTTCTCCTCGGAGCAGATTCAAAAGTTGTACGATATCTGCATCTCGCAGCGGCTACAACTTCTCCAGGAGTGGGGTATCGAGGATTCGGCAGCGGCCCACTTCCTACGCCATTTCCACGATCCTCATAATCCTGCCCAGGCCGAGAAGATCCGACAGCAGAGAACGGATCCCTCGAATTAGTGAAGGTTTGCGTCGGCCGCCGATGATTCCCGCACAGCGTATCGGGGGAAACGATTGGGAACCACGAAAGAGTCGAAAAACACGAAAAGAGAAGACAAAATTACGACAGAAAGATAAAGAGGGAGCGATTTGGTGCTGGCCGCTTGCGGTTTCACAGTTTTCCTGCCTTATCCGTGCCATCTGTGTTATCCGTGGTCAAAATTCCTGTTCTCAAAATTCCATTGCGAGTCGCTGGCATGGACGATAGAATTGGACGAGGGTGGCTTGGTCGTGTAATGTAGATCAGTTTCACTGTGGAAGTGAGGTCGATCGTGCAAATTGAAATTAAAGGCGACGCGGAAGAGCTTGTTCGAGCATGCCTTGTCTCCGGCGAGTTTCATTCGGCCGAGGAGGCCGTTGCCACGATGGCGAGAAATTGGGTCATGGAGCATCCGGCTCGGCTTGGCCTCGTACCGGAATTGGATCCAGATACCGACATTCGTGCTTTGGTTGCTGAACAAGGGGTTCTGCCATTTGACCCGAGTACGCCGATACCCCACTTCTGGCCAGCGGATGAGTCGGCCGATGAGTTCCTCGCGTTCTTGCGAGGGGTGCGACGGGATTCCTCTGAAATTCGGAAGCGATTCTAATGGACTTCGTCGTCGTTGATACGGACATCATCTCGTTTTGCTTCAAACACGATTCACGAGCGCAACCTTATGTCGCGAGTTGGAGTGGCAAGACGCTGGTGGTCTCGTTCATGACTTTGGCCGAGTTGCGGCTTTGGGGAATCGTTCGCAACTGGGGGCAAACTCGCAAATCGCAGTTCCAATTGTTTTTGAAGCAATATTTTGCGGTGCATCCAGCAAATGAGCGTCTTTGCGACTTATGGGCTCTCGTGATGGCCGAGTCGCATGCCAAGGGGCAAAATCTTCAAACGGCGGATGCTTGGATCGCGGCAACGGCCTTAGCCCTAGGTGCCCCGCTGGCAACGTACAATGTCAAGGATTTTGAAGATATTTCGGGGCTGAAGCTTTTTGACGCGGTGCTGTGATTGGCTCTCTCGTCAAAAGGGCTAGGAACCCATGACTTAATTCGTATTCTGTTTCGGCTTTGGGCCGCGTTTCTGCGGTTTGAGGAGCCTAATGGATCGGCAGATTTCCGTCAGCCATGCCTGATTGAGACGGCCTATCCGGCGGCAGTGCCCCCGTCTGCTGTCCCCTCGATGATGGCTATCTGGCGCAGGGCTTCGTTCCTGACACGCTTGCTGCGGATTTCCGCGGCGGTAACTTTTGCGCCGGCGAGATCACCTGCCATTGCCTGCGCGACGACAATTTCACAAAGGATTTCCGGAAGCTCTTTGGCGGTTGCTCTTGCGCCGTCGAAATCACCTGCCTTTTTCTGCACGACAGCAATATCGCATAATGCCTGCGAGCTTGCGTATTCCACCTTCCTTGCGGTGGCGCACGCCCCAACAAAATCACCAGCACTCGCCTGCGCGACGGCGATATCACGGAATGCCTGCGATCGTTCATAGTAGCTGTCCTTCAACTCCATTGTTGCAGTGTCGCACGCCCCAACAAAATTACCAGCACTTGCCTGCGCGACGGCGATATCGCGGAATGCCTGCGATCGTTCGTCTTCGTCCCTTATCTCCATTGCTGTGGCCTTCGCACCCGTACAATCACCAGCGTTCGCCTGCGTGACTGCAATATCGCGGAATGCCCCCGATCGTTCCGATTCATCCGTTATCTCCATTGCATTGGCGCGTGCCCCAACAATATCACCGGCTTTCGCCGCTGCCAAAGTAGCATTTCGCAACTTGTCCTGGGAAACGGGGTAGGACAACGCACTCTGACACTTCAGGCACATTTCAGGCCGGCCATCCAACCGATTTCCGCATTTCGGGCACTGTAGCCTTTGATCGAGAGCAAAAGCCACGATTACGCCCAAAGGACCAAACAACGCGCCCAGCAGCGCGCCTGTCGAACCCGCATTCTTGAATGAACCGACAGCCGCGCCAAGCATGGCGGTGACGGCGGCCGCTACGCCCCAATAACCAAACAACATGAAAACCGCCATTGCAGTCTTTCCATCGTCGTTGTATTGAACCCATACCCAAACTAGCAATGCGCCAACAACCCCGAGCAGGCCGAAAAGCACCAACTTCAGTGTGAAATTCAGGCTTTCGGCCTTCGGATTTCGCACTGCTACCCGGCATCGGGTGCTAACCAGCGGTTCCGCTTTGCGTTCCGCCGTTCTATGCGGTGAAGGTACAACGGGGACAACCGGTGGCACGAGGGTTGCCGGCTGCGCAAACAGCAAGCGAAGGTGGGCATGTTCAATGGCAGGCAACCAGTCACCGCTTTGCCCCTCGCGCATGAATGTGTCCGGCTGGATCTTTCGCTGGGCGATCCACTGGCGAATCTCGCTTTCGCTCAAGGGGCCCTTTTGTTCGCCCTCGACGGCAACAAACCACGGAATTGCCGGGGACGGAGCTTTTGGTTGGTCAGAAAAGCACTTTTCCATAGTTCTGGTGCGGCTCACAGCCTCCAAGATATTGCTGACGTACCCATAATCATCTCCCTATTCCAAGAACGGGAACCCAGTTTTTCTATTCTACTCTTTAGGTTGGCGGACGTAAACCTATAGGCGGGGCGCGTAAAAGATGCATTTCGCACCCTCTTTAATGCACCAACCCCCATCCAGGGTGGTATGTGCCGCATTTTCGCAGCCGAACAGGGCGTTGTCAATCCTATGCGGCTTCTCATGTGCGGCTTCTCATGCGGTTTCGCCGGCTCCTTCTTAACTGGCGGCTTCGGCTTCTGCTGCTTGGGTGGCACGACGACTTTGAGGTTGGCCGTGTATTTCTCGATCAGATTCAAGAGCTTCGTAGGGGGACGAGCACAGTGAGCCCACCAACTCCGTTTCGGACTGATTTTGGTGGGGCGCGCCTGCGGCTCGTCCCACCCCTGGATTCCTTTTCGTTTCGATATTAAAATGAATCCTGGAGGAGATTAACGATGCGTCCTAATGAACTTGTAGAAGCCCTGCGGCATGGCTCTTTTCGTCCCTTTCCATGACGTTTGTCAACTTTGCACTTCTGTCTGGCGCAGGGCTGATCGTGATTCCGATCATCCTGCACTTAATCATGCGCCAGAAGCCGAAGTTGCTGGAATTCCCGGCCCTGCGGTTCATCCAGAAACGGCATGACACCAACCAGCGGCGGCTGCGTTTACGGCACCTCCTGCTGCTACTGCTCCGTGCAGGGGCGATTGCCCTGCTGGCCCTTGCGCTAGCGCGGCCAAGCATCAAGTTCTCGTCGCGACTGGGCAGCCAAGAATCGCCGGTGGCCGCGGCACTCATCTTCGACGCCGCTCCACACATGCAATACGTGCGAGAAAAAAAGACTCGCCTGGAAGCGGCCCAGGAAATGGGTACTTGGCTCCTGGCCCAATTGCCGCCGGAAAGCCAGATCGCGGTCTTCGATTCGGGTAGGGTGCCGCGGAGCTTCGACGCCGATCGCGGCTTGAGTAAGCAGCGGATCGAAAAGCTGGACATTACCCCCCACCCGCGGTCGCTCAACCAGATCGTCAGCGAAGCTGTGGTGGTCTTGAAAAAAAGCGACCTGCCGGTCAAAGAGATCTATGTCTTTACCGACCTGTCGCGGGCGTCGTGGCGGGCCGATGAGTCTGCAAAACTCCAGGATCGCTTGCACGAACTCGCGGGCGTCTCGCTCTATCTGATCGACGTAGGCGTGACGGAACCAAGCAACTTCGCCCTGGGCGACCTGCATCTTTCCCAGCAAGTGGTCGCGGCCGGCGGCTCCGTGGAAATCCAGACCGATATTTCCTGTTTGGGCACCGAAGGCGAACGGTTGGTTGAACTCGATCTGCTTGGGCCCGACGGTAAGCCGCAGAAAATTAGCGAGCAGATCAAACGGTTACAGCCCGGCGAGTCGCAGACTGTCGATTTCCGGCTCACGTCGCTCAAGCCGGGCACGCAGCAAGGCCGGGTGCGGATCGTGAGCCAGGACTCGCTGGTGGCCGACGATGTGCGCTACTTCAGCGTCGCGGTCCGCCCGCCTTGGCCCGTGCTGGTCGTGGCACAGCAACCGACGGCGGAAACGGCCATCTACCTGACCGAGGCGATTGCCCCGGCGGAAATGCGGAAGCGCAACGATGCACGTTTCGATTGCCGCGTGATCGGCTATGGTGAACTTGCCAGCCAGACGCTCGACAAATTCGCGGCCGTTTGCCTGCTCGATCCGCCCGGCCTGGAACCGGGCGCATGGCAACGCCTAACCGACTACGCCGCCACGGGGCATGGCGTGGGAGTTTTTCTCGGACGACACGCACTGCCCATCGATGCATTCAACTCACCCGCCGCACAGCAGCTTCTGCCGGGCAAGGTCAAGGAGCAGGTGCCTCGCGAGGAAGGCAATACCTACCTTGCACCACAAAATTACCAGCACTCGATCCTCAAACCGTTTGCACCCTATTCGACGCGGACCCCGTGGAGCAAGTTCCCGGTCTATCGTTACTGGCGAATGGACGATCTGGCCCCGGACGCAAGTACGGTGATCGCCTACAACGACGGCCGACCGGCACTGCTGGAGCGAACGATCCGTGCGGGCCAAGTGGCGGGGCACGTGCTCATGATGTCGACGCCGTTTTCCGACCGCGTCTCCCGCCGCGACGCCTGGAACGTGTTGCCGGGGTCCGCCGAGATCGGGGCATGGCCGTTCCTTATCTTGGCCAACCAGATCATGTCCTATCTGGTGGGCAGTGGCGAGCAGCAACTGAACTACCTTGCGGGCACAAATTCCGTGTCGTTGCCGATCGACGACCCGACCCCGAGGCACTATGTGTTAGCGCGGCCGGACGGCGTCAGCACGGCCCTTCCCCCGGCGGAAAAGGCCGAGTTGTCGATCAGTGGCGTGGAGCAGGTGGGGAACTACCAAGTGCATAGCGCAGGCGAGCCAATCGCGCCCGACCGAGGGTTTAGCGTCAACCTGTCGGCGCAGGTGACGCAACTTGCCCGGCTGACCGATCAGGAGTTGAGCGATATGTTTGGCCCCTTCAAACCGCAAGTCGCGCGGAGCAACGACCAGATCGTCCGCGACGTACACGACAGCCGCGTCGGCCGCGAGATTTATCCTTGGCTCATCCTTCTCTTCGCCGGCCTGCTGGCGGTGGAGTATTTGGTGAGTAATTGGTTTTATAAGAGAGTGTGAGGCAGTTGTCAGTTGTCAGTTGTCAGTTGTCAGTTGTCAGTTGTCAGTTGTCAGTT
>JBAWVO010000121.1:0-17697 GCA_037147235.1 Planctomycetota bacterium
CTACTCTTCTTCCTCTTCTTTCATCTGCGCCTTGGCGATAATCTCCTGCTGCACGTTGCCTGGCACGATGTCGTGATGGCTGTATTCCAGCGAGTAGCTGCCTTGGCCGCCGGTGATGCTGGAGAGGGCACGCGCGTAGGTCATCACTTCGGCCAGCGGCACTTCGGCCACGACGGTCTGCAGGTCGCCGCCGGCCGAGTCCATCCGTAGCACGCGGCCGCGACGGCCCGACATGTCGCTGGTGATATCGCCCACCTTGCTGCCGGGCACCGTGATCTCGATTTTGACGATTGGCTCCAGGAGGCCCGGCTTGGCTTGCTGGAAGACGTTGCGGAAGGCCATCGAGCCAGCCGTCTTGAATGCCTGTTCCGAGCTATCAACGTCGTGATACTTGCCGAAATGAACCTCCACGCCGACGTTCTGCACCTTGAATCCGGCGATCACGCCCCGCTCCATGCGCTCCTTGAATCCTTTCTCGATGGCCGGCAGGAAGTTGCTTGGAATCGTGCCACCCACGACCGAATTAACCCAGACGAAGTTGTTCTCTTCGTCGTAGTGGTATTCCTTCATCGACGGGAAACGCGACTTGACGCAGTACTCCTCAATCTTGACGTCCTTAGGCAGCGGAAACATGCGGATGTGGACTTCGCCGAACTGGCCACGTCCGCCCGATTGCTTCCTGTGCCGATAACTGCCCTCGGCGTTGGCCTGGATCGTTTCGCGATAGGGAACCTTGGGTTCCTTGGTCTCGACTTCGGCCCTGTCGCGACGTTTGAGCCGCTCGCGGAGCATTTGCAGGTGCAATTCGCTCATGCCGTAGGCCACCATCTCCTTGGTCTGTGGATCGGCATGCACGTGGAAAGTGGGGTCTTCCATTTCAACCTTGTGCAACGCGGTGGCGATTTTTGCCTCGTCGCCACGCCCCTTTGAAGTGATCGCCAGGCCAACCATCGGCGAGGGGAAGTGAATGTGCGGCAGCAGTAGGTCGCCCAGCGACATGCCAGTCTTGAGGTCTTCCATCTTCGTTACGGCGACGATCTGGCCGGCACTGGCCGATTCAATCGGTTCGGTCTTGTCGGCCTGGATCTCAAACAACTGGCCCAGCTTCACGCCCTTGCGAATCCCCTCGGCATGCACCGTTTCATTGCTCTTCAGCGTGCCCGAGTAGATGCGGATGAAGCTCAGCTTCTGCACGAAGGGGTCGATGCGAGTTTTGAAAATCTGCGCGACGAGCGGCCCGTCAGGATCGGCCATGACATCGACCACTTTTTCGTCGGCAGTGACGGCCGTGTGGTGGACCGCGCTGGGCGGAAGGCCGCAGAAGACCAGGGCATCGAGCAGTTCTTTCACGCCCACGCCCGTCTTGGCCGAGCAGCAAACGATGGGGATCAGCGCGCCACCGGCAACGGCGTGGACGATCAGCCGGGCAAGCTCCTCGGCGGTCGGTTCGGCACCATCAAAGTAGCGAGCCATCACGTCCTCATCGACCTCAATGATCGATTCGATGAGTGCCGTGTGGATTTCATTGGGATCGATCAGCGCGCCCTGGGTATCTTCCGGCACTCGAAGCGTACTGGCCACGCCTCGGAAATCAGGACCCCGGCCTAGGGGAATGTTCAGAAGCTGGCAGTTCTTACCGAACATATCCTGGATGCTTTTCACAAGCACGGTGAATTCGATGTTGTCGGTATCCATCTTGTTGATGGCGATGAATCGGCCCAGGCCCGCCTTGCCCGCCTCATTGAAAACCCGGCGAGTGGTCACGCCAATACCGCTTTGGGCGTTGATCTCGATGACCACCGTGTCGACGGCATGCACCGCGCCGATCGTCTGCCCGATGAAGTCGGGGTAGCCGGGGGTGTCGATCGCATAGAACCGCTTTCCGTCATGGTTGAAGTGAACCACATGCGCCTCGACCGAGTGGTGATGCACCTTCTCTTCCTCGTCGAAATCGCATATACTCGTACCCTCGTCAACGCTGGCCGGACGCGTGATTGTACCCGTCATGGAAAGGATCTTGTCCAAGAGGGCGGTTTTTCCCGCGGCCCCGTGTCCGCCGAAGGCCACGTTGCGAATGTCTGCGACTGGAATCTTTGCCATAGTTAAGTAGTCCTTAGGTTCAGTTGTCGGTTGTCGGTTGTCGGTTCGGCCCGGCGGCGGCAAGCGCGTCGGGCAAGATAATGGTTCCTTCGTACAAAGCCCGGCCGATGATGCATCCGGCCATGGCCGCTGCGGCCAGGCGGGCGACGTCTTCGGTGGTCGTCACGCCGCCGGAAGCCACCACCGGCAGGTCGACCGCCGCTTGCATTTCGGCCATCGCCGCCACGTTCGGTCCGGCCAACATGCCATCGGTGGCAATGTCTGTATATATAATCGCCGCAATCGGCTCGTTGCTGAACTGCCGAGCGAGTTCTGTCGCTGCCATGTCACTGGTCTGAAGCCATCCGTGGGTTGCCACTTTTCCGTCACGAGCATCGATTCCCAGGACAAGTCGCCGGGGAAATTGCCGGCACACGCTACGAAACCATTCGGGCTGCCGGATGGCCAGCGTGCCAATCACCAAGCGACAAAGGCCCAGGTCGAGCAGTTCGCGAATCGTCTGCTCGTTGCGAATGCCGCCGCCCAACTCACACGACAGGTTTACTTTCTTGAGGATCGATGCGACGATGGACAGGTTCCGTGGCTGACCGTCCCGGGCACCATCGAGATCGACGAGGTGAAGATGACTAGCCCCTAGATCGGCCCATCGCTGCGCTATGGCGACAGCATCCGCGCCGAAAACCGTTTCGCGATCGTAGTCGCCCTGCTGGAGGCGCACACATTTGCCACCACGCAGGTCAATTGCAGGCCAGATTTCCACTTTTTCAAGCTCCCGATTAAGACCCGGGGCCGAGTTACGAAAACGTGATTCTACACGAATAGATTGCTAATGTAAACTCGGGCCACGGAATTTAGGCAATTTTGCAGAGGAGACCAGGTAATCTGGACCGAAAATGATTATATTAGTTGCCAGGGGATGGTCCGCAAGGTAGGGAGAAGACCAAATGTCTGAAGAGAAGTTGATTGCCGTATTCGTGGATTTTGAAAATTTGGCGATTGGCGTTCGGGAGATGAAGGCCGGAAAGTTTCAGATTCAGTTGGTTCTGAAACGGTTGCTGGAAAAGGGCCGCATTGTCTACAAACGCGCCTACTGCGATTGGAGGAACTACGAGGACTCGGTGCGGGAGTTCCATGCCCAGGGCGTGGAAATGATCGATATCCCGCAGAGCAAGATGAGTGGAAAGAATAGTGCCGACATCCACATGGTCGTCGATGCCCTTGACCTGTGCTACTCCAAACAGCACATCGACACGTTCGCTTTGCTCTCCGGCGACAGCGATTTTTCGCCGCTGGTCTCCAAGTTAAAGGAGAACAACCGACGCGTCATTGGCTGCGGGGTGAAAAGCTCTACGTCCGACCTGCTCATCGCCAACAGCGATGAATTTATCTACTACGATGATCTGATCCGCAAGGCCACGAAGACCTCCAGAACACCCAAAAAGGACAAAACGGAGGCGGACAAGAGGCAAGAGGCCGTTGAGCGAGTATTGGAGGTCACTCATTCCGTGGAGCAAGACTATGACCCTTTGTGGGGTTCGACGCTCAAGCAGGCGATTCGTCGTATCTATCCAGGCTTCAACGAGGGCTACTATGGCTACGGAAGCTTCTCTGACTTGCTTGAGGATATCAAGGCCAAGGGGTTAATTGACCTCGAATATGACGAAGGCCGCGGAAACTACAAAGTGCGGCCACGGAAAAAGTGAATACTGGACGAGTCCTCGCAATGCTGCTAAGTACCTGTCCAGAAACAACTTGTGGCGCACGCGACCCGCCTGCGCAGGCAGCCGGGACGGCCGCACCACAAAACGCGGAGTTCCTTGGACAGGTGCTAAAGCTCAATTTCCCTGGCCGTCAGCAATTTGACGCTAGCAACGGATAGGTCGGATCGTCCCTCAAGTTCCGCGTCCTCGAGGGCAATGACCTGTGCGGCTTCTGGTGTCCATGCTTCAATTTCCACGGCTTCACCGTTGGTGAAAGTCACTTCGTATTCATTCATGTCGTATTTCTCTTGGTGTGGGTGAATTTCAGTCTTTAGCGACCATTCAGGGAAGACAATATACCAAAAGCAACAATGGATGCACAGAGCAACTCGACTCAGTCCGCGAAGCGAGGAAATCCAAGCTATATTTTACTGTCCGCCAATTTGGGATGCGTGTCGCGACGGTAGGAAACGTGCTGTGGCAGTGTTCCTTGAAGGGACGACGTGCTTCCCTACGGAACTCCACAGAGGGGTCTAGGGAACGCCACAGAGGGTGTGTTCCGCAGGAGTCGTGCAAGGATATTTAGCTAGGGGCATCCGCACCGGAAAGAAACCGGGTATAATGGCCTAGATCATTGGCATTGCCTTTTTAATCTGAGGAAATCATGGAAAAAGTCAAAAAGACTCTCTCGAACAAGGGGGAACCCGCGAAGATGGAACCATCGGAGCCAAACCACACGGCGAAAATCAAGTCCCAGGTGTTGGCGAAGATCGGCAAGCCGCCTCGTTTGGACCGCGTTGAGGTTTCCAAGCATCACAATGGAAAGTACCGAGTCAACATTTGGGAGCAGCCAGAGCCGGATAAGAACATCGCCGTGACGATTGGTGCCCGAATTGGGCGATCCTATTATTTGACGGTCTCGGAGACAGGCGAGATTATCAACAGTGATCCGCCGATGACTAAATTGGTGTCTCCCGCCTGAAAAATTACTCTGTGCCTCGTCCTGCTTGGCCGGTCTCGAAATCTTGCCAAAAGTGATTGACGAGTCTTCTGCCCTGTTTTCTTGTAGGCTCTACGCAATGACGAACACCGACGCGCTGCTTCATCGAGAAAGACTTTTGGCTCTGCGGACAAGACTTCTGGGTGACATGACTCAGATGGAAGACAACGCATTGAACAAAGACCACAGCAGGACTACCAGCATGCCGACCAACATGGCAGAGCTTGGCAGTGACAATGCCGATCAGGAGCTCACGCTTAGTTTGCTCGGAAGCGAGAAAGATGCTCTCGATCAGATTGAAGCAGCAATCCAGCGGGTCGAAGACGGCAGTTATGGCCGGTGCGAGGAGTGTGGTGGAAAGATTCCCGAATCGCGCCTTGCAGCCATCCCTTATGTCGCACAGTGCGTCCGATGTGCTTCGCAGCGAGAAGAAAGACAGGCCAGATGAAGGTGTACGATTCCTGGAAAGTTTCGTAGCCGTACATTTATCTCCCTCCGTAGAACGGAATTTATTCCGTTGCCTTGTCTTTTTCGGGTGAACGGAATGAATTCCGTTCTACGTAGGGCTGCCTCAACCAGACTTTGCAATTCTCCTGGGGTTGACCGCCGGAGACAATTACTTTATAATGATTACGATTTATGCATAGATTCTCCACGCATCTTTCGGGGGTATTGTAGCCCCCGGCAGGAAACACGGATAAGTTGATTATGCCAGCCGTCGTAATTGATCTCCGGCACGCAGATGACTTGCGCGACGTGGTTCACCAGACGGTTCAGGCCTTGGTCGAAGGCAAACTCGTCGCCTTTCCCACGGAGACCGTCTATGGTTTGGCGGCCAGTGCCTTGGACGAGCAGGCGGTCGAGCGTTTGGTCACGATCAAGGGACGCAAGCAGGGGCATCCGCTGACCTTGGCGATCAAGAGTGCCGACGAAGCCCGCGACTACGTACCCGACATGACCCCGCTGGCCCAGCGTCTGGCTCGCCGCTGCTGGCCTGGTCCCGTGACGTTGGTTCTCGACGATTCGCATCCTGACGGACTTGCCCGACACCTGCCTGGCAAGGTTCTCAACTACGTGGCACCGACCAAGACCCTCGGTCTCCGTGTGCCGGGCCATCAAGTCCTTCTGGACGTGTTGCGGATGCTCGTGGGTCCTTTGGTCTTGACCAGCGCGAATCCCACGGGCGGGAGCGAGGCGATCAACGCTCGCGAGGTTCTCGATGTGCTGGGCAACGACCTCGACCTGGTGATTGACGACGGCCCCTGCCGCTTCGGCGAGCCATCGTCGGTCGTCCGCATCCACGGCAACCGCTACGAGATTTTGCGTGCGGGCGTGGTTCCGGAAAAGACCTTGCAGCGGCTTTCCAGCATGATGATTTTGTTTGTATGCACGGGCAACACCTGCCGCAGTCCCATGGCGGAATTGATTTGTCGGCAGGTGCTGGCTAGGCGGCTGGGTTGCGAGATTGGCCACACGGAAGACCGTGGCGTGCTGGTCATGTCGGCCGGAGTGGCGGCCATGCTCGGTGGCCGAGCGGCCCACGAGGCCGTCGAGGTGCTGGCGAAGATGAATCTGGACTTGTCGGACCACGAGACTCAGCCACTGACCGAGCCGCTCGTCCGTCATGCCGACCTGATTTATGCGATGACTCGTACCCATCGCGAGGCGATCGTGGCCCAATGGCCTTCGGCCGCTGAACGAACTTTTCTCCTTTGCGCCGACGATTCGGATGTTTGTGACCCGATCGGCGGACCTACGGATCGTTACCAGCGTTGCGCTGCGCAGATCCGCGCGGAACTAGAATTGCGACTCGAACAAATCCTACTATTGCTTGGCTAAGGATGATTTTTCATGCGTATTGTTGTTGGTGCTGACCACCGCGGATATTCGATTCGCGTGCGGATTATTGACCTGTTGCGGCGATTGGGCCACGAGGTCGAAGATATGGGTACCTACACCGGCGAGGCCGTCGATTATCCGGACGTCGCTGCCCGGGTGGCTCGCAAGGTCAGCCATGGCGAGGCCGGTCGCGGCATCCTGATTTGCGGTACCGGCCTGGGAATGTGCATCGCGGCGAATAAGTTTCCCCGCGTCCGCGCGGCCCCCTGTCACGACGATCTCACGGCCGAAATGAGTCGCCGCCACAACGACGCCAACATCCTCTGCCTTTCCGCCGACCTGCTCGGCGAGCGGCTTGTCGATCGCATGATCGAAATCTGGCTCAATACCTCCTTTGAAGGCGGCCGCCACGCCCGGCGGATCGCCAAAATTTGCAATCTTGAGGCCGAAATTCACGCGGAGGAGCAGGCATGCCCCCAGGAAGAGGGCTAACCTTTCCATCAAATTGCATCAACCGTGCGGACTGTATCGGCAGCTTCTCAAAAATAATGACGATTTTCGCCATTTTGCCGCGGACAATTCTTGGAGTTTCCCAGCCGTCTTGGTAAATTAATATCTATGCGGACGGTATTCGTCGCCCGCTGTGAATCGACGCCTTTTCTGGAAACCGTTTAAGGTCCTGCGCCATGCAAAATCCTCAACCGTCCCAGTCCGATGAAGTCGACCAATTGATGCGCAACGCGGAACTCCGCGACGAATTGGAGCGCTATGTCGACGAATCAATCACCCGGGTGAATGTCCGGCAATTAACCCTGGCTGCCGAGAATGACTTTCTGGCGAGCATGCTCGATTGGGAGCAGGCTCCGATCCTACCGATCTATCGCTGGTTTGATCCCGAATTGAGGATACCCCGGCCGGAAATGCTCACCGATGCCAGCCTCGAATCAATCCTCTGGGACGTCATTTGCAAGCTGCACCAGAAGCGGATCGTGCTGGACTTTACCGATCACTTGAGCGACCGCGATCTTTATTGCCTGATCTATCGCGACATTCTCCCCGCGCGCGAGAAGAAGCTTGATCACATGAACCATTTTTTGCACTGGGATTGTACCGGTCCCAGCGGCGATCCGGACGTATGGCTGAGATTTTACGCCAGCGACGAGGAACGCGAGGAATGGGCGGACAGTTACGGTCAGTCGCTGCCTGATCGCGAAGTACCGCCTTATCCGCGAATCCTGCCTCAGGAGATGGAACAGGGGTAGATTACCTTTCTTTTGTGGCAATTCTCCTCATGGACCTAACCCAGTTCTTCGGCATTCCTTCCCCCGGTTTCGATGCGGCTGATGCCCTGATCTTGCCCTGGCCGCTCGAGAAGACCGTCTCCTATGGCACAGGCACGCACAGCGGTCCTGGGGCTATCATCGAGGCCAGCCGGCAGATCGAACTGTTCGAGGAAGAAACGCTCATCGATTTTCAAGAGCGGCCGCGGCTGCACACGCTCGAACCCATTGAGGTTGATGCTGCAATGCCCGCCGACCGCCTGCCGGAACACCTAGCCGCAGTGGCACGTATTATCGCTCGCTTCCGCGAGCGATTCCTCATCACCCTTGGCGGTGAGCACTTGCTGACCTACGGCGTCGTGTCGGGCTTGGTCGGCAATCCGGCCGACGTGACGATCGTGCAGATCGACGCCCATGCCGACTTGGCCGACGAGTTGGGCAACCACCGTTGGTCGCACGGCACCGTCATGCGGCGGCTCTGGGAGCGAGGCTGCCGCCTCGTGCAGATTGGTATCCGCAGTCTTTCCCGGGCCGAGTATGAGTTGATCGAGAGCGGCCCGCGAATCGAGACCTTCTTCGCCCACGATCTAACCCGGCGGTGGGTCGAGCTTCTGGAATTGCTGGCCCGCTTGGAAGGTCCGGTCTATTTGTCGCTGGACGTTGACGGGCTCGATCCGTCGATCGTCCCCAGCACGGGCACTCCGCAGCCCAACGGTCTTTCCTGGCAGCAGGTAATGGAGCTGATTCGCACCGTCGCCGCTGCGCCGTGCGACTGGATTGGTGCTGACGTCGTCGAGTTCATCGCCTCGCCGCATCCACCCGGCTGCGATCTTACCGTCGCCCGACTGGTGACGAAGATACTCGCCTACTGGGCCTTGCGTAGGAAAGGATCTTTTGCATGAGCATTGCTGAAACCATGGAACGCCGGGCCCAGAAGTTTTTGGCTCGCTATCAGGCTGTCCGTGAAGAGATCGGACGCGTAATCGTAGGACACGACGAGATCGTCCATGGCGTGTTGACCTGTCTGTTCGTCGGCGGGCATTGTCTTCTCGAGGGAGTGCCGGGCCTGGGGAAGACGCTCCTGGTCCGCACGCTGGCCAAGACGCTCAACCTGGATTTCTCGCGGATCCAGTTCACGCCCGACCTGATGCCGGCCGACATCCTCGGCACCAACATGGTCATGGAAACGCCCGAGGGACGGCGGCAGTTTGAATTCCAGCGTGGGCCGATCTTCACCCAGATCTGCCTCGCCGACGAAATCAACCGCGCCACGCCCAAAACCCAGTCCGCCATGTTGGAGACGATGCAGGAAGGCTCGATCACCTCGGGTGGCCACCACTTCAAGCTCAAGCAACCGTTCTTGGTCATGGCCACGCAGAACCCCATTGAGCAGGAAGGCACCTACCCGCTCCCCGAGGCCCAATTGGACCGATTCTTCTTCAAGCTGCTGGTGGGCTATTCCGACCGCAAGCAACTGGCTGCGATCGTCGACCGCACCACGCGGGGCGAAACGATCGAGCCGGCCCAGGTGATGGATGGCGAAGAGATCCTTCGCTGGCAGGGTCTGGTCCGCGAGGTGATCCTGGCCGACCATGTGCGCGACTATATCGTGCGGTTGGTGCTCGCCACGCATCCGCAAGGCCCCTTTGCTCTGGCATGTACGAATCAGTATCTGCGTTGGGGAGCCAGTCCTCGCGCGGCCCAGGCACTGGCCTTGGCGGCCAAGGTGCGAGCACTGTTGGACAGCCGCTACAACGTCAGCTTTGAAGACGTGCGCCGCGTCTGCCTACCCGCCATGCGGCACCGCGTGATCGTGAACTTTGAAGCCCAGGCCGAAGGCATCGAGACCGATAAGGTGCTGCTGGAGCTATTAGAAAAGGTGCCGGAGAAGGAAAAGTAGAAGAACCCGACTACTTCGAGAGCTTCACGGCCAGCAGGTCGAGCTGGCTCTTCAGATCGCCCAGCAGGATTTCCGGCCCGGCCCCGCCGGCCCAATGGGCATAGAACGCGCTGGATGGACCGTGCGTGGTGCCCAGCAGCGAGGTGGCCGTTTTCAGGTCATGGAGCTGTTCGTCGACTATTTCCATTCTGGCGGCGGCCCGGCGACTGTCATGCCAGATGCGATCCAATTGCAAGACCAGGCCCAGCACCAGGGCGATCTGCCCAGAAAGGATGATCGGCACGCCGAAGGCCCAAAGATCCTGACGCCCGGTGTTCATCGACCAGCCCATCAGGGTGAGACCGCAGACAAAACCCGCAGTACCCAGCGACAAGGTCGTCCAGGCCAGCGCGGCCATCGGGCGATCATACATGGCGTGTTTCTTCGCCGCGGCTGCGACCCGCGAGGTCTTCTTGGATGACCGCCGGGCTCGTTTCGCATGTGAGGCCAGTACGCCATGGCCCGCATCAAGGCGGAACTTTGGCTGGGTCTCAGGCTCGTCGAATTTTTCCCGTGGGAACGGAACGGGCTGCAAAACCCGGCGGAAATGCCGCAACTGCTCGTCGATTTTCCAGCCATCATAGATCGGCGGCTGCTGGGCGGCAGTGCTAGCGGTGCCAGCTCTCTCAGGATTGTCTTTGCTCGGAGAAGCGGACTCCACCTCTGTCGGCTCTTGTGAAATCGGGGCCAACGGCTGCCCACATCGGGCGCACGAGTACTCTCCCTCCTCAAGCGAGGGGATTCCGGGAACATCTTGTCCGCAGGTTCGACACCACATGGTGTTTCAAGATCGGCACCCGGCGATGTTAAACTGTAGTGATTTCGTAGATTTTACTGGCGATACTAGCCGTGTTTATGGCATTGATCGTAACGTGGCGAAGTGCAAGCAGTGACAGCAACCCGTAGGGTGCGTAAAGCGAACCACCCCGAAAGTGGTGGATTGCGTACGAAGTCGAACCATCGAGAACACTTACCACTGTTTTGGACGTGTTCGCGTAACGCACCATTATCCTGCTCCACCCACCCTATCCCACTGAGAGAAATGCGGGCTAGCAGTGACAGCAGTTCGCCACGTTATGTCAAGGCCGCCGTGCGGCCGTCCCGGCTACATACGCAGGCGAGACGCCCGCGCCACAAATTGTTTTCAGGAAGAGGTCTGCCTTCGCAAGTATTCACGGGCTTTCGCCTGCAAGATCGTCACGAAGTGATAGGCATCGAGAAAGCGATCATAAATCGCCCGTTCTTCCGGCGACAACTGCCCTTCATTGGCCTTTTGGGCCAGGATCTCAAGGCGGGCCTGGGTTTCGGCATCGGCACGAAGATTGGCCACGTTCCTCGCCACCTCGGGCGTGAAACAGTTCATAAACGGGTCGAGTACGCGATCCATAACATCAAAGGATGTACTCATATTTGCCATTATAGCAGGGTAGGAGGTCACTCTAGCCTCATATTCCGCAATCGAGCAGGAGATGGCATCGCCCGAATGGGACATCACTCGATTAAACCAACTTGCCGGACATCTGCCCGCCGCCTGGGGGCCGATCTCGAAGACTTGCGCGGCGAAAGGTTCCCGCGGCGAGATCGTGCTCATCACCGGCCCCAACCGCACCGCTGATATCGAGAAGATTTTGATCCTTGGCGTCCACGGACCAAAACGGCTGGTAGTGCTGCTGGTGGGGTAGGCAGCAGAATCTTCGGAATCCTGACTATTTGCAAATGCAGCCTCAACCGAATCTCGCTATTCTGCTGGCCATCGGTCCAGGAAAAGCGTGGCCTATTTTGGTGGATTGACAGCCATGCAATAGCGGGGCATAATGCTGTGTTGCAGACTGGGTAGGCCGTGACCCAAGTCCAGCTTTCGACCAGAAAAGGCAGGTTCTCATGCTTCAGTTCAATTGCCCAAGTTGCAGAAAAGCGTTTCGTGTCGAAGATTCCTTCGCAGGCAAGTTAGCCAAGTGCTCCTGTGGGCAGCAGATTGCGGTTCCCGGGGTTTCGGTGCCGCAATCGTCAGCCACCGCGAGGCTTCCCGACCAACCGCCAGCGAGTTCTTGGGAACAGCCTGAAATTGAATTGCCATCGGATATTAAAACCGGTACGTCATCTCCGCGTAGTACCACGAAGTTAGGAAAATCTCCTGCTAGCTGGCTAGCGATTCTTGACTGGCGATTCGAGTACTACCTCACCCCTTGGATTATTCGGATTCTCTGGGTGATGTTTCTTCTCCTTGCGTTTGGCATGCTTCTCTTAAATACGCTAGGACTAGCATGGGGGCTGATGCCTGATTTCTCAAATACTCCAGCGACCCCGCATTATGGCCGGGGCTTTGAAGAACCATCGGCCCCCATGCTTCCGATTTGGCTCACGGCCAGGGTTGCTAAGATATTCTTCTTCATTGCTTCGGTGGTTGGAAGCGTTATTGGCGTACTCGTGACTCGCATGGTACTGGAGTTGATGATCGTCGTGTTTCGCATTGCAGAGGACATCGGTTCGCTCAAACGCAAGTACGCAGAAGAAGATAACCCAATTCCACTTCCCAGAAAGGCAGGAGTGTTGTGATTCAGTTCAACTGTCCAGGTTGCGACAAGCTTTACCAGGTTCCCGATGAAGTAGCAGGCAAGTTTGCGAAGTGCCGGGAATGTGGATGGCAAATGCAGGTCCCAATGGTTCTCGATGGCTCGCTTGAAATCTTCGATACGCCTCAGCCTGGCCCAAGGCCGACGGCAGAATCGCCGACTGCTCAGCAGCCCAACTCGGCTGGGAACTTTCCCCCACCCAGCAAGCCACAAAAGATGATCCATCCATCGAATCCGCCAAAAGATCCGATATTGATGGCATTGCTCAGCGGATGCTGCATAGCATGGCTGGGGCAAATCGTGCTGGGTCAGACTGCGAAGGGACTCGTTATGTTGGCCATTTGTGTTACACTAGCTTTTATTGGAGTTGGCTTCGTTGGCTGGCCACTTTCGGCAGTTGATGCGTACCTGACCGCAAAGAAGTTGAAGGAAGGCCAATCCGTTGGAGAGTGGGAATTCTTCGGAAGCTGGTCGCCGTTTTGAGGAATGCCACAAGATGCCTAGGCCAAGTGATACGTGTCCTGCGTTGAGCGTCAACAACACGTTCTCGCGTCGCCTGGAAATCTGCATTATCGCGGGCGTACTCGCCTGTTTTGCCTTACTGCCGTCATTGCCGGACATCCCGCTCTGTCCCTATGCGTGGATTACCGGCAAACCGTGTCCGACATGCGGCACGACGCGATCTCTATGGAACCTCGCACATGGACGGTTTGCCGCGTCGCTCGCTTTCAATCCTATCGGTTACATCGTGGCCTTTGCATTGCTGCGAAGACTCGCGGTTCTGCTGCTGCCGAACAGTCGCGCCATTCGATTCATTGATGGACACGGGGTCAACGTGGTTTTACTGGCACTCTACTTAGTGATTGGGTTTGTGCATTTCTATTCTGGGTCAGTCTGTAAGTAGGACGTTTCAAGTACTCTGTCTTCTTGTTTTCCTCTATGAAAGGATGAAGTGAACCATGTTCGCATTTCTTACTCCCGGATCGTTGATCGTTGGTCTGCTGTGTCTTGGAGTGGTTGGTGGTGGGGTTGCCATTGCAGTGTTGCTCATTGTGAGAGCAACACAGAAAAATAACGATACGACGAATCCGAATCTTCGCCCTTGTCCTGACTGTGGACGGACGGTTTCAATTTCGGCACAATCATGTCCGGGTTGCGGGAGGCCCTTGGCTAAGGCGAACTGACCGGCACGACGCCGAGAGTACCGACGAATTCAACAAGCTATCCGAGAAGAGAAGCAAGTTGCCGAGAACGTGACAGTTTTCATCAACGTGGTCGGGGGGCCAAGTGGCCCTGGGCGGTTGCCCGCCCTGATCCCACGGATCCGTACATGCACACATTAGAGCATCCGGCTCCTCGGGTCATGGTTTCGCTACTTGACGTAGGAGTGGACGATCCGCGGCGACGGAAGGCCGTAGCTCTTCAGTAGCTTTTGGAATCGGACATAGAACTGGGGTCGAGTCTGATTTCCTTGTCACTCATGTAGGGTCTTGCAGAACGGCCACAACTCCTATAGAATTGACTGAAGTGATGGATACTGTTTTGCACACCCCGATGAGCTGATGGGGACCGATGATGGTTCGTGATTCGATTACTGAAGAAATTCGAGAAATACGACACCGCCTCGCGGAAAAGTTCGACAATGACGTGGATCGCATCGGCGAGGACTTGCGCCGCCGGCAGGACGCTGGCGGCAGGCGCCTTGTTCAATTGCCAAAACGTCCCCCGCGTATTCCCGCATCGACGAACAAGCCGATGCACCCGAACGTCGAAGTCGCGCGTCTTGAAGCGGAAAATCTTTCGTCGTCGCCGGGTGATCGTTAGCAATTCCGACGGAGCAGGGGCCAGGTGGCCCTGGGCGGTTGCCCGCCCTGGCGCCCACGGATCCGTTCATGCACACATTAGAGCATCCGGCTCGTCAGGTCATGGTTTCGCTACTTGACGTAGGAGCGGACGATCCGCGGCGACGAAGGCCGTAGCGCTTCAGTAGCTTTTGGAATCGATCCCAGTTCATGTCGCGCCGACGATTGCGGCGGGAAAGCCACCACCGCCAAGCACGTTGAACTGCACGTAGGAATGCCTGCGGGGGTCGTTTACGACCCTTATCCGCAAAGCGGTATTCGGCCCGTGCTTTAGCACGGGTAACACGACCAAAACCTCCCATTCCCCCCCGCGTCCCGACCGCCGTAGGCGGTCGGGACGCGGGGGCGGTCGATCACGGTCATCCCAAAACCCGTGCTAAAGCACGGGCCGAATACCGGCTGCGCCGGGAATGACCATAAATGGCCATGAAGACGGGGTTCCCGTTCCTGCGCGATCAGAATTAGCAAGGCTCAAGCGACTTTGCAACCGAAATGAGACACGACCCGACCCCGACCCCTCGCAGAGCCTGAGAGTTCGGATAAAATATCGGTTCGTGTCCCCCGAATCGGTGCCAAATATCGGTTCGTGTCCCCTCGAATCGGTTCCCCTGAATCGGTTGCCTTGCGGGTCGGGGAAGGTCCGGCAGACGTCCCTAATCCCTGTCCGGCGGTCTGTTCCCATGGTACAATCGGGGTTGAATGTGTTTTTTGCGCGGCGATTTTGCGTTGGGTACAAGAGAACCGACAGGCTCAGGAGTCGCTTATGGCCGATTACGACAGCCCTTGGAAAGAAGCCCTCGACTTCTTTTTCGAGGCTTTTTTAGAACTCTTCTTTCCGGATGCCCACGTCGACATCGACTGGAGTCGGCCGTGCGAGTCGTTGGACAAGGAACTGCAAAAAATCGCCCCGGAAGCGGAGATCGGACGGCGGTACGTCGATAAGCTGGTCAAGGTCTGGCTCAAGAGCGGAGAGGAACAGTGGGTACTGATCCACGTCGAGGTGCAGATGACCGACGAAGCCGACTTCCCTTGGCGGATGTACGTCTACAACTGCCGCATCTTCGTCATGTATAATAGGGAAGTGGCCAGTTTCGCCCTGCTGGGCGACGACAACCCCCGCTGGCGTCCGCAGAGCTACAGCTACTGCCGGTGGGGCGTCGAGGCCGGACTCCGCTTCCCGATCGTCAAGCTTTTGGACTATGCGGCAAGACGGACGGAATTGGAGGAAAGTGGCAATCCGTTTGCCACCGTGGTCCTGGCCCACTTGGACACCCAAGAGACCCGCCAGGATATGGGCCAGAGGAAGGATCGGAAGTTCCGGTTGGTCAAGGGCCTCTTGGAACGAGGTTGGGATGCCGAACAGGTGCGGCAATTGTTTCGAGTGATCGACTGGCTGATGGAACTGCCAAGAGATTTGAAGATCGAGTTTCGCGAGCAAATAACACACTACACAGAGGAGAAGCACATGCCTTTCGTATCGACACTGGAGGAAATCGGGTTCGAGAACGGAATGGAACGGGGCCTCAGTCAGGGCCTCAGTCAGGGCCTCAGTCAGGGCCGTATCGAGGACATCGAGACCATCTTGGAAGCAAGGTTCCCGGATGCCAGCAGCCAACTCATGTCGGAGATTCGGTATATCTTCGACCATGAGCAACTGAAAAAGATCCTCCGCGCCGCAGCAACCGTTGCCGGCCCCGACGAACTGCGAAAGCTATGGGCCAGTGGTTCGGACGGTGGCGCAGCGCAGTAAAGATGAAAGTGTCGGCCAAGACCACCCTGTTCGGGCATTGGGCAAGATATTGCGGGGTCTGCAAGGGTGGTCGGGTATCAGGTGGCCTTGGGCGGTTGCCCGCCCTGGTTCCCACGGATCCGTACATGCACACATTAGAGCATCCGGCTCCTCGGGTCATGGTTTCGCTACTTGACGTAGGAGTGGACGATCCGCGGCGACGGAAGGCCATGGTGCTTCAGTAGCTTTTGGAATCGATCCCAGTTCATGTCTCCCGAGAGTCCGGCGTCGGCCAGCCGAGCCGTTGGCCACCTCAACAGAGAACGAATGGATTAACAATGTTCGCGCCGTCGTAGTCCGCACCGTGCTGCATGTCCTCGCTGTAGAGGTGGGTCGAACGTGTAGGCGACAACGTTGGTGTCAATCGCGTTCATACAATTCATCCCGCGAAAACTTTCCAGCTAGGCCGACAATGGGGTGCTGGTCGATAAGTATTTGCAATCGGTTCCACGCCGCGAGGGCCTGATTTTCCAACTCAACAGGCTCAATCGTAAGCTTCACCCGCGTCCGATTGGGGAACGGCAGGACCGCATCCGTCTTCAGGATGCCGTTTTCCACCGTCGCCGTCATTTCCGCTAACATTTGCCAACTCCTTTTAAAGGATAGGAAAAAAGGATAGAAAAAATGATTTTTCCACGAAACCCAGTATAAACCATAGAAACTGTTGAGTAAAGGGTGTGCAGGTCGGCACTACACACTTTAGGGTATTTAGGCGGTGATGGGGTCAGCGGGAACTTTCTACTTTAGTTTCTTTGTCCGTAATTGTCGCCCGAGCGTTTTGACGACTTGTAACACATTGGGCCGTGACGCCAACCGCCCGCGATTCGCGCCCACTGCGGTCGCGCCGATCCCGTAATGCTCGCCGAAAGCGCGGCCGCTCATGTCTGCCAGTTGTGCGCTGCCAATTCGACGGCCACGGCCTTCGCGGGCCCAACTCGGTGACCGTGTGACGAGAACAACCGCTGGTCGACGCGGTATTCAGTTGACTCAAGTGATCGGTGAATCGGGTAGGTGCAGGGGCATTTATGCCTTGTCCTTACCCACAGTTCCGTGGCAGGAGGGGTCGATCATGTGAGGGTCGTTTACGACCCTTATCCGCAAAGCGGTATTCGGCCCGTGCTTTAGCACGGGTAACACGACCAAAACCTCCCATTCCCCCCGCAGAGAGTTCGGATAAATATCGGTTCGTGTCCCCTCCCGAATCGATCGGAATCGGAATCGGTGTTTCCCGAATCGGAAGGAATCGGAATCGGTTACCCTGCGGGTCGGGGAAGGTCCGGCAGACGTCCTTCTACACTTGTCGAGTATGGCCGATCGCGGTAGAATTGGGGGATGAAGCCAACTGTCTATGTAAGGAAAGAGGACTATGAATGATCCGATTGTCGCGGAAGTCCGAAAGGTTCGCGAGGAGTACGCGCGCCAGTTCAACTTTGATCTGCACGCGATGTGCGAAGACTTGCGCCGAAAACAAAAACTGAGTGGCGGTCCGGTCGTGTCGTTTCCGAAGAAACCAGTTCGGACGCTTGCGATTGGGGGCACCGCGAAAAGAAAGGTGCCAGTCACGAATGGCACTGCCGTAAGCGGCGCAAGGACTTAGGAAAACGGGCCCCAGCAC
>JBAWVO010000122.1:0-17643 GCA_037147235.1 Planctomycetota bacterium
ATGTTGTGGTTGAACCAGGCAGGCGAGACGCCCGCACCACAAACTTGGCGGAGAGACGATTTACGGAGATCCTTGCCCGAAAACATCGACCTAAACCCTTCGCGTTGGACATGGGATCCCCTTGACGGGATCAGTAAACATTGGTATACTAATTTCTGAAGCAAAAAACTCTGTATAATAAAAGGTCGATTTTATGGTCCCCCCCCTTCAACCGAAAGCAAAGAGACCCATGGCAAAAAAAGCTGCACCCGCCAAGCTGGCCGAGAAGGCCAGCGGCAAGCCAGATTGTGAAGCGATGTTGGCTTCCCACCCGGCCTTGAAGATGACTGTCGCCCAGATTGAGAAACAGTTCGGCGAAGGGGCCATTATGCCCTTGGGTGCCGACCATGTCTGCGTAATCACCGGCATCCCGACCGGCAGCCTGTCGCTGGACCTGGCCCTGGGCGGTCAGGGTATCCCCCACGGCCGTGTGGTCGAGATCTTCGGACCTGAATCGAGCGGCAAGACAACTCTCGCCTTGCACGTCGTGGCCAATGCCCAGCGCAAGGGCGGCATCGCCGCCTTCATCGACGCCGAGCACGCCCTGGATCCCGGCTGGGCCAAAAAGCTGGGCGTCGAGCTGGAGACGCTCTTGGTCAGCCAGCCCGGCAGCGGCGAAGAGGCGATGCAGATTGCTGAAATGCTTATCAAGTCCAATGCGGTCGATGTCATCGTCATCGACTCCGTGGCTGCGCTGGTGCCCAAAAAGGAGTTGGAAGGCGAAATTGGCGATTCGCACGTCGGCTTGCAAGCCAGGCTGATGAGCCAGTCGCTCCGAAAGCTCACCAGCGTGATCGCCAAGAGCAAGACGGCCGTGATCTTCATCAACCAAATCCGCGAGAAGATCGGCGTGATGTTCGGCAGCCCAGAAACGACTCCCGGCGGCAGGGCGTTGAAGTTCTATAGCTCATGCCGCATTGACGTCCGCCGCATCGGGCAGATCAAGGAAGGTGAAGAGGTCGTCGGCCAGCGGGTTCGCGCGAAGGTGGTCAAGAACAAGGTTGCCCCGCCTTTCCGCATCGCCGAGTTCGACATGATGGCCACCAACGGCATCAGCTATGAGGGCGACGTGCTGGACATGGCCGCCGAGGCCAAGCTGGTCGCTCGCGCAGGTGCCTGGTTCCGCTACGGCGACCTGCAACTCGGCCAAGGCCGTGAAAAGACCAAGGATTACCTCAAGGAACATCCCGAGTTGGCGGAGGAACTGCGCGAGAAACTCGCAGCGAACCATGCCCTGATCAGCGGCAAGACAGCACCGGCCGCCAAGGTTGCCAATGATGATGAGGATGCCCCGCCGGAGGAATAAATGGCGAGTGTTTCGAGGTTCATCCTGAAGATGCCAACCGATATTATTGATTCGCATCCCCAGGGTTGCCGCGCTGGGTATCGGAAACCCGAATTATCCTACCCCGAAGGAGTGCATCCCAACGCACCAGGGGACACAACCCCTTCGGGGTAGGGCATCGTTGATTCGCATTCCCATCTGTAGAAGACGAGCCAGGGTGGGCTTCGAGGCACCGGACACATTGTGGGTTAGGACGAGTGAATTCCTTAAGTTCGTGCGTATGGGTTTCGCGTGGGTCATGCCCCGCAGATTTCATTGAACACATCGTCGCTGATCACCACGACCGGCCGGACGCCACCTTGCTCATGGCCGCGGACTGGATCGAGGTCTGCCCAGACGACATCGCCTCTCAGTATTCGGGCCATTCTTTCCAATCCTGAGCCAAGCCTTCCTCGGCCAGAGCTTTTTCAAATGCCGGGTCAAGCTTCGCACATTCGCGTGCAAGGCGGTTCCGCTGCAGACGGTCCAGCTTGTCGCTGACGGCCTCCTGCACGGCACGGCTGCGACTAGGAAATCTCTTTTCCTCGACGAGCTGATCCAACCGGGCGACGGTGCCTTGATCGAGAGTGACGGCAATATCTCCTAGTATGATAGAATGTCATACCCTGTACGGACTGTGCAGTCAAGAGAAACGGCTCTTCCGGTTCTAGTGCAGAATGTGAACAATTGTAGAGTAAGCCGAGTGGAACGAGTCCCACCACTCTGTTTCGGCCCGCTTTTGGTGGGACTCGCTGCGCTCGGCCCACTCTACTTTTCCGCAACATAAACCAATTAGCAGGTTCTACGGTTGAAAAGCTAAAGTCAACCACAACTATATTTGCCGATCCTTACTCGTCCTTGAACAATTCTTCGAGCATCTGATCGGTCCGCGAAAGGAAGGCGTGCATTACGCGGAAATGCTCGGTATCGCGGTAAGCCACCTGACGAATGCCCCCGGACGAGAATTCATAGATCGTAGCTTCCGGGTAGGCCATGATGATCGGCGAATGCGTTGCGATAACGAACTGAGACTCGCGCTCGATCAAGAAGTGCATGGCGGCCAGGAACACCAGTTGCCGCTGTGGCGACAAGGCGGCCTCCGGTTCGTCGAAGAGATAAAGCCCGTCGCCACGCAAGCGATCGGTGATCAGGTGCAGGAATGCCTCGCCGTGCGATTGGTTATGATAGTCGCCATAACCGGATACGCCCAGCTTTTCGATCTCCGTCGCCACGTTGTAGAAGCTCTCTGCGCGCATAAAGAAGCCGTCCTTGCGACGTTTGCCGCGCATGCTGCGACCCAGGCGAATCCATTTGTAGAGATCTGAATGCGAAGCCCGGGTTGCAAAGTTGAAATTTCGCGTGCCACCCTCGGCATTGAAGCCGTCGGCCACGGCGATGGCCTCCAGAAGCGTCGATTTGCCCGTACCGTTTTCACCAATGAAAAAGGTCGCCTTGGGGTGCAGTTTCAGACGCTGCGTGGCCTTGACGGCCGGAATCTCGCCCACATAGGCTGATTCCAGCGGAAAGTAGCCGTGAAGAATATCGACGTTTTCGATGAACGGCTCGCGTGGGCGGGGTGGCATGATGGAATGGGTGAGGGGTGATGGACGAGCGACTGGAGATCATGGATTATAACACATTTGAAATCTAGGATTAGGAAATTAAACTTGTCATTCGTCATTCGTCATTCGTCATTCGTCATTCGTCATTCGTCCGTCTATCTTCCAAACCGACTCGATCTCTCTTCCGCGCCGAAAGACCCCATCGGCCCGGCACCAACCAGCGTTTCGATCATTCCCTCGACGTCGCTGGTGACGTTCGACATGCGGTGTAGCCAGAGCGAGCGGAACAATCCGATCGAATCGAACAGATCCGAGGGAAAACAGGAGAGAATGGCCGAGGCGATCTTGGCGTTGAGATCTTCGTTCGGACTCACCGGCGCGAGGCCGCGCTGGAAGGCGGCCCGGAGCGAGGCTTGCAGTAGCGGCCAGGCATGCCGCCCGCCTTCCTGGTCCGTCTGAAACTCCAGATCTCGCGAGAATTCGACCGCTCGATCGACGTCGATGGCAAATTCGGCCACATCGCCATAGCGAGCCAAGTGCCCGACCAGCAAATCGGTCCAACGCTCCGTGCGCCGGCGAAGATGATTGAGCTTCAGCGCGCCTTCCGCGTCAACTCCCGGTCCATGCACCAGCAACATCAACACGCGATGCCGGGCTTCCATGTGCCCGATCATGATACTGCGTGCCAGCGACTCAAGCTCATTGCCGCCGTGATGTCGCTCGTAGAGGCAAAGCACCGCAGTCCAGACGCGGGTGAGTACTTCGCCGGTGAGGATCTCTTCCAGCACGCCGCGGACGAAGGGCCATTGCACCCGAACGGCCGTAGCATCCAACTGAGAGGCGTCGGCCGCAAAGCTTTTCAGGTTTCTGGCCCAGCGATCGAGGCGGCATTTCGATGCGGTCCAATACTGCTGCACACCATGGTTCGAGAGTAGCGGCGCGCTGCGAATGAGCATGGGCCCTTGGGCGGAAAGAATCGAGGCCAGTTCGACAAGTTCTCGAGCGTGCATAGGAATTGAAGGACGAGGAGTAGTTTTTGGAAGTGTGACTTGGCGTCCGCTGCCGGACCAATGGTTCCGAGGGGGAGCAAACGCAATGCCATGCCGGCCAAGAGGAAAGCTGCGGTATCGGAACTGATTGCACCAAAACGACTTAGGGCTGTTCGCATCTTTTCGACATGCGATGTTTTCCTCGGCGATGATGTTGCACCTTGACCACATATCGCGGGATGCCATGTGGAGAAAAAAGCACAGACTCGCTCCGACACAATTCCCCCCTCTGCCCCCTGCCCTTCCTTCATCCGCCTTCTCATGTTACGCTGACCGGATGCTTTCTCCCACTGAAATCCTGGGTCCGTCGGGGCGGATTGCCGCACGGCTGACAAACTACGAACATCGCGACGAACAACTGGCCATGGCCGACGCCGTGGCAGCCGCGATTGAAAAACGCCATCACCTGGTCGTCGAGGCGGGCACCGGCGTAGGCAAAAGCTTCGCCTATCTCGTGCCGGCTATTTTGGCCACGGGCGAAAAGCCCAAAAACGACGACGAAGAAGCTCCGCGTCCGCGGGTGGTTATCTCCACGCACACCATCAGCCTCCAGGAGCAACTGCTGGCCAAGGATCTGCCCCTGCTACGGAGCGTGATGCCGACCGAGTTCACCGCCGTGCTGGTCAAGGGCCGGAGGAATTACCTCAGCCTGCGGCGGTTGAATAATGCCTTGAGCCGGGCCGCGGGATTGTTTAGCGACGAAGAAGAGTTCGAGCAGCTCCGCCAGATCGAGGCTTGGTCGCGCACCACGACCGACGGCTCGCTCTCCGACCTCCCCTACAAGCCGTTGCCCGCGGTTTGGGAAGAAGTGGCCAGCGATTCTGCCAACTGCATGGGCCGTAAGTGCCCCAATAACGCCGCATGTTTCTACTATCAGGCCCGGCGGCGGATGAGCCATGCCCAGATTCTCGTGGTCAATCATGCCCTCTACTTCACCGACCTAGCCCTCCGCAAGGAAGGCCTGGGCATGTTGCCTAAGCACGACATCGCGATCTTTGACGAGGCCCATACGCTGGAGTCGGTGGCCGGCGATCACCTGGGCTTGCGGCTCACCAACGGCCAGGTCGAGTTCACCTTGCGGCGGCTCTATAACGATCGGACGAACAAGGGCCTGCTGGCCCGGCCTGGCTACCGCGATGCCCAAACCGAGGTGATCGACTGCTATCATCGCGCACATCAGTATTTTGAAGACATCAGCGGGTGGCTCGCCCAGCAGACGGGCGGCAGTGGCCGCGTACGGCAACCGCAAATCGTCGAAAATACCTTGAGTGAGGGTCTGAGCAATCTTTCGCGGCTGGTCCGCCAACATGCCAAGTTGATCCAGAAGGCCGAGGAGCGGCAGGATTTTACCGCCGCCGCCGCACGGCTGGAAGGCCTGGCGGAGGGCTTCAATGAATGGAACACGCAGCAGATGGCCGAGGCCGTCTATTGGGTCGAGGCCACGCGGGCGCGTCGCGGACAACGGATTTCGCTCGCCGCCACGCCGATCGATATCGGCCCCATCCTCCGCGAACACCTCTTCAATAAAGTGCCCACGGTCATCATGACCAGTGCCACGCTGGCAACAGCGGGCAAGTTCAATTTCTTCCAGTCGCGCGTCGGGCTGCTGCAGGCGACGACGCTCAGCCTGGGCAGCCCTTTCAATTATCAGGAACAGGTCGAGCTGATCTTGCTGGAAGGAATGCCCGATCCCGGCAGCGAGGCGGCGCGCTACGAGACGGCGGCGATCGCCATGATCCAGCGTTACGTGGCACGGACAGAAGGCCGGGCCTTTGCGCTCTTTACCAGCTACGAGATGATGCGGCGCGCCGTGGCGGCCCTCACGCCCTGGCTCATCGAGCAGAACCTGGCCCTCTACAGCCAGGCAGACGGCACGCCCCGGACGCAGATGATCGAGCAGTTCAAGGCGAATCCCCGCGGCGTGTTGTTCGGCGTCGATAGTTTTTGGCAAGGCGTCGATGTGCCGGGCGATGCGCTGATGAACGTGATCATTACGCGGCTCCCCTTCAGCGTTCCCGACCGCCCGCTCTTGGAAGCCCGTTTGGACGCGATCCGCGCCTCGGGCGGCAATCCGTTTTACGACTATCAACTGCCCGAGGCGGTCTTGAAGCTCAAGCAGGGATTTGGCCGTTTGATTCGTACCCGCCGCGATCGGGGGATCGTCGTGATTCTCGATCCGCGAGTGCGGACAAAGCCCTACGGGCGGATGTTCTTGGCCTCGCTGCCGAACTGCCGGCAAGTGGTGGAGAGGTTGTAATAGCGATGAGTAGAACGGAATGAATTCCGTTTTACGAAGGGGATATTTGCAAGATCGCGAATTTGTGTATAATACCCTGTGTCTTAACGCAAACATGGATGTCGTTATCATGGGTAACAAGACTAAAAAACAAGGAAATCGGCAGTCCGCGGAAGATGTTTTCCGGTATGCCCAAAAGGCGATGGAAAAGCAGGACTTCAAGGAGGCGCTGAAAAACGCCAAGGTCTGCTTTCGCCAGGATCCAAGCCACGAACATCGCCAAATCCTCGAGCGATCCTGGTTGGCCCGGGCACTCCAGTTGGCCCGCGTCGGCCTGCAAGTCGAGGGGCGGGCTGCGGCCCAGGAACTGCTGGCAATGGGCGTATCCCAGGCGGATGTGCAGCAGGGGTTGCCCGAGTTGCTTCTCGCGGTAGGGCTTTACGATCAAGCGGTCACCTCGGGCAAGATCTCGGGCGGTGCGCAGGAGGCAGACCCCGCCGTTCTGGTGCGCGCTGCCGATCGAGCCGTGGCCGACCCGGCCACGGCACCGGCATCGCTGTCGGGAATTCGCGAGGGGGCGGCGACGGTTCGTGCGGCACTGGACTCGCTCAGTGCGGGCAACGAGGGCGCAGCCATGGCCGCTTTGGGCGAGGTGTCTCGCAACTCGCCCTTTGCCGAATGGAAGTTCTTTGTCCGCGGCTTGGCTGCCTATTATCAACACGATGACGAGACGATGCGGGCCAACTGGGACCGTCTGGCTCCGGATCGTTTCGCTGCTCGGCTGGCCGCGCCGTTGCGTTGCCTGGCCGATCCCACATTGGCAGTCGGCGACCGGGATGAGTTCCGTCAAGCGGTGCGGATTTTGGAGCCGGACATCTTCGGCGGGCCGGTGGTTTGGTATCTCGAGTCCCTGCAAAAAAGCTTGAAGGAGGATCGTTGGCGCGAGGCCGTGGTAGGGGTCCGTCGCTGGAAGAAAGAGTTTCAGCCGAAACTGCCTGGTTTGGCCCGGCGGCTCGATCGCCTGTTCTACGACTTGGCGATACGAAAAGCCAATCCAGATTGGCTGCGCGAGATGATAACCACCCTCGATCCGCCTCGCTGGGATCCCCGCTGGAACCGAGCCTGGGCGATGATTTTTGAGTTGGACGATGGAGGTATTGGAACCATCGAACGTCGCTGGCTCGCCTACATGGAGGATCTGGCCTCGATTCCCGACGTGAGACCCGGCGAGCAACCCCAAGCGCAGGCCATGATCTGGGAGCGACTCGGGCGGCATTGGACCCGTGAGACCGCGGATTACTGTGATTGCGAGGAATGTAGAAGGGACCGGGAGGCCAACACATCCCCCCTCGATCCGGTCCATTTGTCGCGGGAGAAAGCGATCGAATGTTTCAATAAGGCAATTAGCCTAGTGCCCGGTCTTTCGACTGCCTATCATTTTTTGGCCAAGAATTACGTCGCGTGGAAACAAAAAAATGCTGCGGCCGAAGTTTATCGGCGGTTGTTGGCCCACGTTCCCGACGATGTCGAAGCGATTCACTTTCTCTTCCACTACCACCTCGAACGCGGCGAGGGCCTCGCGGTCCGCGACTATGCCTTGCAAGCACGCCGCCTCAAACCGGTAAGCGAAGAGACGCTCAAAATGGTTGTAACCGGGCATTTCCTTGCGGCACAGGCACTAGCCCTGCGGGGTCAAGTCGAAAAAGCACGTGCCGAGTTGATGGCGGTCGAGGCAGCCGGTCTCGGGAATAATCATTCTGCCTACGACCTGACCGTTCGCCGCGCGATGGTCGAATTTAAGGCAGGCCAGCCCCGAGCCGGCCGGCAATGGGTGGATCAGGCACTGACGGAAAACGACGATCCAGCCGATGTCTACTTGGCCCTCGCGATTGAGACCGTTCGCTATGAATTGCCCTTTGAACTTGAAGGCTTGCCCCTCCAGTTCTGGGATCGCTGGCTATCGAGTCTGAAGAAACGCCGCAGCCGAGCCGCGGGCGATATGTCGCGACGCTTCTGGGTCTTGATGCAAGAGGATCCGCAGCTTTCCGGAAAACATGCCTTTCTGAACGACTATCGGGAACGGGTCATTAAATATGTCAGCGGCTGTTCGCGGACTCGCTGGCAGGCACCCGATCTCTTGAATGTTTGCCGTTTCCTTGAACAAGTGGTTGTGGATCGGCAGTTCCGAGAAGTCCGCAAGCCGTTCGTGAAGTTCCTCGATATCGGCCGCAAAAAGTTTCCCCAGGAGCCGGATTTCCACGTAATGCGAGGGCAAGTGGAAATGCGCAAGGGGACCAACTGCTGTGATCGTCGCCTGGCCCGCGACTGTTTTGAGATGGCGATCAAAACCGCGAAGTCCTCCGCGCACCCCAAGACCGCGGAAATTCAGCAGCTTGCCGGCAAACGGTTGAAGCAATTGGATTCTGCCGGCGTGGAAAATCCGCAGACGCGGAGTTCCCAAACAACAGACGATTTTGCAGCAGCAGGCGATTTTTCCGGCATGCTGCCTGACTTCTTCCAAGGCCGTGGTTCGAGAGAGGAAATCATCGAAATGCTCATGCGGATGACCGAGTCGATGGGCATCACTCCCGAAGAGATGGTCGAGAGAATCATGGAAGAAGTGCTACCCAACGCCGCGACGAATACGAAAACGAAGAAGAGGAAATAATGGTCGATCCTTATGAAACGCTTGGCATTTCGCCCCAGGCCGACGAAAAAGAGATTCGCGACCGCTACCTGGATTTGGTCCGCCAATTCCCGCCCGATCGAGCACCGGATCAATTCGCGTCGATCCGTGCTGCCTATGAACAACTGCGAGATCCCACGGTCCGCCTGCGATCACTGCTGTTCGGCTTGGGCAAGGAGGATTCGCTTTCCACCATGATTACGGAAGCTCGCAACCACCTCCGCAATGCCCGTATCCCGACCAAAACTTTGTTGGCTTTGGCCAAACCATGATCGATTTGGAGCTATGATGACTGATTGGCCTGAAACGGATGAACTGCTGGAGAGATTTCGTACCTGGCTCGGCCAGGTTCGCGAGGAGAGTCAGACGGCGGCTGCGAACCCGTTGCTGCCCGAGTCCGATGACGCCGCGAGCGGCACGGCGGGCGAACTTGGGATCGTTGACCTGGTTCGCGAATTCACGATCCTCCGGCACGAAATTAAATTGCAGACGAAGAGCGGGCGTGGGCTGGAAGAACAGACTGCTGCGGCCATTGCCGCGATCGAGGAGGCCAGCCGTCAGTTCCGCGCCGTCGAGCCTCGGGAGGCCGAGGCGGCACGGCGCGCGGCCTTGCCCCTGATCGAATCCCTGGCCGATCTCGACGAGGCCATGGAGCGCGCTCAGGCCGTGGTAGAGCCGGCACGCGGACGGCTTGGCGACGGGGCACGCGCCGCTTTTCAACTGCAACTCGCCGACCTCTTTGTGGCCCAGCCCGCTTGGAAACGCTGGCTCTGCCGCTCTTGGTATACCCGCGCACTCAACCTATGGCAGGCCGACGCCGACGACCGCAAGCGAGTCGTCGATGCCTTGGCCGAGGGTAACACCATGGTGCGCAAACGGCTTCAGCGCGCGATGGCCAAAGAAGGTCTCTACCGCATGGCGACCGTTGGACTGCCGGTCGATCCGCACGCCATGACCGTGATCGAGGTGGTCGAGGCCGAGGACCACCAAGCACCGGGCACGGTGGTCGAAGAAATCCGCCCAGGCTATCGCTGGAACGGCAAAGTCGTTCGCTTTGCGGAAGTCCGTGCGGCCCGTAATACAAATATAAATTCATAGACAATTGAGAAGTATCAAGGAATAAAAAGGATGGAACTGATCGTAGGCATTGATTTAGGAACAACCAACAGCGAGATTGCCGTGATCCGTGACGGCCGGCCCGAGGTTATCCGCATTGACGGCGAGGCCATTCTGCCTTCCATCGTAGGATTGGATTCAGAGGGCCGGTTACTGGTCGGCACGCCGGCGCGAAACCAGTGGGTCCTCGCTCCCGAACGGACCGTCCGCTCAATCAAGCGCAAGATGGGCGAAGATTACAAGGTCCGGCTAGGTGATCGCGATTATGCCCCGCAGGAGATCTCGGCCATCATTCTCGGCCGTCTCAAGGAGCGTGCGGAGCAATTTCTCGGCCAACCGGTCCGCAAGGCCGTGATCACCGTACCTGCCTTCTTCAACGAAGTACAGCGCGAGGCCACGCGTGAGGCGGGCGAGTTGGCCGGACTGGAGGTCGTCCGCATCATCAACGAGCCAACCGCCGCGGCATTGACCTACGACCCCGCCACGGAGAACCTGGAGCGGCTGCTGGTCTATGACCTGGGCGGTGGCACCTTCGACGTTTCCATCGTACAGGTTGAACGGGGCGTGGTCGAGGTTCTTGCCAGTCATGGCAATACGCACCTGGGTGGCGACGACTTCGATGAACTGCTGCTAACTTACGTCTGCGACAAGTTTGAGAAGGAGCACAAGGTCGATCTGCGGAAGTCGCCGGTGGGTAAGTCGCGCGTGCTTGGCGCGGTCGAGGAGGCCAAGAAGATCCTCTCCGCCGAGGCCGTGACCACGATCCAGGAAGAGTTCATCGCCAAGAGCGGCAGCGCGGCCTTGCACCTCGATCTGGAAATCGAGCGAGTCGAGTATGAAGCCCTCATCGAGCCGCTTTTGGCGAAAACGCTCATCTGTGTTGACCAAGCACTCGACGACGCCCACCTGAATGCCCAGCAGATCGATAAGGTGATTCTCGTGGGTGGCGCAAGCCGGACTCCCCTAGTGCATCGCCTGCTGGAGGGGCGGCTGGGGCGAGAATTGCACACCGAGGTCGATCCTGACCTCTGCGTCGCCATGGGCGCGGCCGTCCAAGGCGGCCTGATCAACGGCATCGATGTCGGGCAAGTCCTGGTCGACATCACGCCGCACACGCTGGGAATTTCCGTGCTGGGCGAATTGGACGGCATCCTCTCGGGAGATAAGTTCTCGCCGGTCATCCATCGCAATACGCCCCTGCCCGCCACGCGTTCGGAAATGTTCACCACCGCGCACGACGGGCAGAAAGCGGCCATGATCTCCGTCTATCAGGGCGAGAACGAAGACGTACAACTCAACCAGTTCATCGGCGAATTCCTCTTGGAGGGGCTTGCCAGCATCAACGCCGGAAATGAAATTCTGGTCCGCTTCGCGCTCGATCTCAATGGCATCTTGAAAGTCACGGCCCTAGAACACGACACCGGGTTGCAGAAACAGTTGACGGTCGAGAATGCCGTATCGCGGTTCCGGCGGGATAGCCAGCCGGGTGGCACCGGGTCGGCCTTGCGGCAGCCGATTGAGGTGGCTTCCCAGTCGCTGGCGAGTGGGGGTGGCGATCATGCCGCCGCGGACGTTCCCGCCGATGTGGCGGCGGCCATCGCTAAAAGCAGTGCCCTAATCTCCAAGGCCCAGGGCCTGGCGACCAAGGCCAGCGAGGAAGACCGGCAGGAGATCGCCCGCCTGATCAAGGATCTGAGGGATGCGGCAGCGGCCCGTTCGATTCCGCGGCTCGAACAGGTGGGGGCCGCGCTGGAGGATCTCGTCTTCTATCTCCAGGACGCATGATGCCGATGTCCGACGGTTCCCTGGATAATAATACTTTCGTCTGTCCCGTCTGTCGGGCGGCGCAGGCCTGGTCCGACAGTTGCCGCCGTTGCCGTTGTGATCTGCGCTTGCTTCGCCAAACCGACGAGGCTTGTCGCCATGCCCGGCAGCAGACGCTGTTCCATCTGTCCGCCGGTCATTGGGCTGACGCGCAACATGCGGCACATACCTATCATACCCTTAGGCCCGGCTTCGATTCGCGGCGTTTGCTAGCCTTATGCTATTTGCTAGGCGGCGATTTTCACCAGGCAGCGGACTTGGTGACGGAAGGTCAGCCGTAAGTTAGAGTATAATGGGTAGGAAGTATGGATTATACTCCCGTATTTTTATGATGGATTTGCTGGAGATTTGAAAATGACTGTGGAAATACCAATGAATTACGGCCCCGTGGTACAAAGGCTGATTGCCGAGGGCCGATATCGTGATAAGGAGGACGTGGTTGCCGAGGGTCTCCGTCTGGTCCTTATGCAGGATAAATTGCGTGAAGATATTCAGGCCGGACTGGACGATTTGAACGTGGGGAATCGGATCGAGGCCGGCGAGGTTTACGCCGAAGCACGGCGGCGCATCGGGGTGATCGAAGAGAAACTGGCGCGATAGATCATGGCCAAGGTGTATTATTCATCGCTTGCCGCGAGGGATCTATGCGACAACGCCGAGTATATCGCACGGGACAAGCCTGACGCCGCGTATCACTGGGTCGTGGCGATCAAAGAAACGTGTGAACGTCTCGCGCTCAATCCCGAGATGGGCGAACGAAGGAGTATTCGTAACCTTGGTCACTGCCGTAGTTTCACTTATGGGAAATACGTCATTTTCTTTCGCGGCGCAGCGGACAGCGTTGAAATCATCCGAGTCGTCCGGGGTGATCGCGACGTCGAACAACTTAGGGCTTTTTGATTCAAGGCCATGTTTCCCTTACCGCTTCTCGCCTTTGGTTTTGAAAGCCTGCCGATACTTGGCTGGCTGGCGGTGGCAGTTGCGCCGTGGCTGATCCATCTGCTGAGCCGGCGGAAGTACCGCGAGACGGCCTGGGCGGCGATGGATTTTCTGCTCGCGGCAGTGAAACGGCGGACGCGGCGGATCCAGATTGAGCACTGGCTCCTGTTGCTGATCCGCACGCTTGTGATCGTCGTACTCGTGACGGCCGTGGCCGAGCCTTATTTTGAACATTCGGTACCGATCTTCAGCCCCAACGGAAGTACGCATCGCGTGCTGGTGATCGATTCGTCGTATTCCATGGCCTACAAGGCGACCGACCGTACTCGCTTCGAGGAAGCCAAACAGTGGGCCGCGCGGATCGTGGAGCAAAGCTCGCGAGGCGACGGCTTCACGCTGGTGCAAATGGCCAGCCCGCCACGCGCGATCGTGGCCACCCCCGGCTTGGAAAAGGAACTAATTCGCCAGGAAATCCAGAACCTTGAACTGCTGCATACGCGCGCCGATCTGGCGGCCACGCTGACCGAGGTCCGCAAGGTACTCGACACGGCCCGCCGCGACAGCCCCCGGCTCACACGGCACGAAGTCTATTTCTTTACCGACTTACAGCGGGGAACCTGGATGCCCGCGATGACCGATGCGGCCAAGACCGACTTCCGCAGCCGAGCCGTTGGACTGGCTTCAATCGCCCAACTGCAAGTGATCAATCTCGGTCAGCCGGGCGACGACAATCTGGCCGTCACGTCGCTCGACCTCCGCGATCCGGTGATTCTGGTCGGACGGAGCGCGACGCTGGAGGCCGGCGTGCGCGATTTTGGCCACATCGCGAGGCAGCATCAAGCCGTCGATCTGCTGGTCGACGGTCATCCGGCGGGCCGGCAGTACGTCGACATTCCCGCCGGAGGCAACGTGGTTGTGAGTTTTAACCCTCGCTTTGAATCGAGTGGTGATCATGTGGTGGAGGTTCGCCTTACGGGCGACCCCCTGAAACCCGGGGATGCCCGCAGCCCAGCCGACGCACTGGAGGTCGATAATCACCGCTACCTCGCCGTAAATGTTCGCCAGGCGATACGCGTGCTCTGTGTCGATGGCCGACCAGCGGGCGATCCGCGACAGTCGTCGGTCTTCAATCTTGCTCTCGCCCTGCCGTCGCGTAGCGACCCCCACAGCCGCTCGCCGATCGAGTTCGACATCGCTCCGGAAAATGCCCTGCTGGAGCGCGACCTGGGACGTTACGACTGCGTGATGCTTTCCAACGTGGCCCAATTCACGGCCAGCGAGGCTCGCGTGTTGGACAACTACCTGATCCATGGCGGCAGTCTCGTTTTCTTCCTCGGTGATCGCGTCATCGCGGACAACTACAACAGCCTTCTGGCGAGCCAATCGCGGCAGATCCTTCCGGCGACGCTGATCGCAGTCGGAAAAAATTCGGGTGGGAGCCTCGACCCGCGTGATTACCGGCATCCGATCGTGCAGAAATTCCGCGGTCACGAAAAGACGGGTTTGCTTCGATCGCCCATCGACCAATACTTCAAAGTCAAACTGATGAACGCGGTTCCCGAGGAGCAGGGCCTGGCCGCCCCCGGCGGCCCCAAACGGCTGTCACCGGCCAAGGGCGAGAGTCGCAGCGGGCAGGACTCGGGTCGCCCTCCGGCAGAAATCGTGTTGGCGTTAAGTAACGGCGATCCCTTGATTGTGGCCCAGCCGATTCGCCGCGGCCGCGTCGTGCTGGTGACGACCTCGGCCGACACATCCTGGAGTCTGCTGCCGAAGTGGGGTACCTACGAACCGCTGGTGAAAGAGATTCTTGCCTGGTGCATTGCCGGCCAGGCGCAGCCGCGCAACATTGAAGTCGGCAATCCGTTGGAATCGGCGATGGCGGCAACGCCGGCCCTGACAAACGTATCGATCGAGCGTCCCGACGGTCAGCGACGCACGGTGCCCCTGGAGGTTCAGGGTGATTACAGCACATGGCGCTACGACGACACCCTGACCAGCGGTATCTACACGGTTCATTATGGATTACCCCTGTCCCAAAGCCATATCTTTGCGACCAACCTAATGACCGCCGAAAGCGATCTGGCGACGATCTCCCAAGATGAATTGCAAAACGAAGTCTGGCACGGCCTTCCGCTGGGCTATGAGACCGTGTGGCAAGGCGAGAGCAGACCGCTATCATCGCCGGTCGGGCCGTCCGGGCAGTTGCACGTCGGTTTGTTCTACGCGGTCGTGGTACTCTTGTTGTTGGAATCGACTCTCGCCTGGCGATTTGGATATAACGCACGATGAACGGTATCCTGCCGACATGGATGGAACGCTGGTTCGGCCTCTCCAACGGGCCGGGCATGGGTATTGCCTGGCGGCTGGACCATCACTGGCCCTGGCCGCCCTGGGGCACCTTACTGGGGGTTGCGGCACTGGTCGTGGCGATTGCGGGCATCTATCTCCGCGAAAGCCGCCAGGCCAGCCGCCGCTATCGCCTGACTTTGGCCGCCATGCGTCTATCCGTGGTCGGGCTGGTGTTGCTGATGATCGCCCAGGTCGAGTTGTTCCTACAAAGGACCGGCTTGCCGTTTGTCGTCGTGATCATCGACGACACGCGGAGCATGGGTACCGTTGATCGCTACGATGAGGACGTTCGCAAATCGCTGGAAGATCGCGTGTCGCGGGCTTTAATTGCTAAGGAGTCGCTGGAAGATCGCGAGCGAACATTCAAGGCCAAGCAGCTTTCCCGATGGAACCTCGCCCGCTTGTTCTTTGCGGAAAACGAAGGCGCCTTGCTGGCCACGTTGGCCGAAAGTCACAAGCTGCGTTTCTATTACCTTAGCGATATGAAAGAGAGTCGGCGCACGGACGTGCCAGGCATTCTCGAAGAACTGAAGGCGGCTGAACCTAATGGCGACAGCACGCGACTAGGCTCCGCAATTCGCGGCGCGCTGGATGAGCTTCGCGGCACGACGCCCGTGGCCATCGTGCTGGTGACCGACGGCATCAACACCGAAGGCCCCGGGCTGCTCGATGCGGCCACCTACGCCCGTCGCAAGGGCGTGCCGCTGCTACTGATCGGCGTGGGGAGCGATCGCCCGATCCGCGATCTGAAGCTCAGCGACCTGGAAGTGGAGGACGTCGTTTTCGTCAACGAATTGGTCCACTTCCGCTTTAAGTTGACCGCCCAAGGTTTCGCGGGGAATGCCGAAAAAGCCGAAAAAAAGGTCTCCCTCGTACTCCGCCGCGAAAGACATCCAGGCGGCGGCAACTCCGAGGACCCGGGAGAAATAGTCGGCCAGCTCGAAGTGACCGTCGTCGCCGATGGCCGGTCTCAGGAAGTCGTGCTGCCACACCGGCCCACGCAAACAGGCCAATTCCGCTACACGATCAACGTCCTGCCGCCGTCGGGCGAACCGCCCACTCGCCATCCGCCGCTCATGCGTTCGATCCGCGTGCGCGACGAAAAAATCCGCGTGTTGCTGGTCGAAGGCTCACCGCGTTTCGAGTATCGCTTCCTGCGCAATCTATTGAGCCGCGACAAGACGATCGAACTGCACACGCTATTGCAGGAAGCCGACATGGACTACCGCGACCCGGACAAAGACGTCCGTGACCTGGAAAAGTGCGTGACGCTCAAAATTTTTCCCGTGCGACGCGAAGATCTCAGGGCCTACGATGTGGTAATCTTCGGCGACGTCAATCCTTCGCTGCTAAGCCCTGCGGCACTTCAGAACCTGGCCGAGTTCGTCGATCATCCCGACAAGGGCGGCACCCTGCTGCTGTTGGCCGGTCCAAACTTCATGCCGCAAGCCTACCGCGACACGCCACTAGCTCGGCTGATGCCGTTTGACCCGGCCAGGGCACGCAATCCGGAGCCAAACAAGCCGATTAAGGAGGGATTCGTTGCTCGGCCAACCGAGATGGGGCTGGCCAGCCCCGCGATGCAATTAGGCGACTCGCCGGAGCAGTCCCAGGCCATCTGGCAGAAGCTGCCGCCTTTATATTGGATGACCGAACTGTCCGACTTGAAGCCGTCGGCTCGGGTGTTGGCCGAGCATCCTACGCGGATTGGTCCCGACGGCAAGCGGCTGCCGCTGATTATCATGCAGTACGTCGGTGGCGGCGGCAAGGTACTCTTTCACGCCACGGATGAAACCTATCGCTGGCGTCGCCGAGTGGGCGATCTGTACTTCGCCCGCTATTGGGTACAGACGCTCCGCTTCCTCAGCCGCTCGAAGCTGGCCGAAGGCGATCGTTCGGCCCGCTTGAGCACCGACCGCCGCGACTACTCATTAGGTGACCCGATTCGGGTGCAAGTCCGTTTTAACGATGATCGTGTGGCACCGCTGGACGATAACGGCGTGACTGTTGAGTTGGAACAGATCGGCCGCCAGACGCAAAAAGTGCAACTGCACCGCACGGATACAGGCCGCGGGCACTTCGAGGCCGTCTTGAACAATCTTCCGACGGGCGGTTACCATGCCAAGATGATATCGCCGCCTCTGCCGGGACAAGTTTCGGCGGCCGATTTCGTCGTCGCTCCCCCGCAGACCGAGCTGGCTCGTGTGCAGATGGACGCGACCGAGATGCGTCAGGCCGCCGAAGTGACCAAGGGGCATTATTATACCTACAAGGAAGCCCCCCGTTTGATTGACGATTTGCCCGACGGTCGGCAAGTGCCGGTCGAGAGTCTCCCCCCCGTGCCACTCTGGAACCGCTGGCCGGTGCTGGCGTTGCTTCTGGGATTGCTGATTGGAGAATGGCTGCTGCGAAAAAGGAAAGGGATGGTGTAGGGTGGAAATGGGATCCCGGTATCCCAAAGGCGTAGGATCGGCGCATCAATAAGTGTCGCAAGAAAAGTAGCAGGCACACTCCGTGTG
>JBAWVO010000123.1:0-17587 GCA_037147235.1 Planctomycetota bacterium
TTCCACGGGCTGGAAGCCCGTGCCACGCGCTTGCCAGAAAATCTTGCCACACACGGAGAATTTGCCGGTGTTGCTCCCGCTACACCCTCAAATCTGCGTCCGACGTCAACTGATCGCCGTATTTCGCCCGGATCGGCTCGATCAATTCGGCAATAAACTCATCCACCTGCTGCGGTGCCCGGCCGACGAATTGGGCTGGGTCGAGTACGCACGTTAGATCGACCTTGGCAAATGCCGGGTCGGCGGCAATACGATCCATCAGGTCGTTCTTGCCCCCTTCGTTCTTCACCACGGCGGCTGCGGCCAGACTGTGCAGACGGATCCGCTCGTGCAGGTCTTGCCGGTCGCCACCGGCGGCAACCGCGGCCATCAATATATTTTCCGTGGCCATGAAGGGCAGTTCGGTCTCAAGATTGGTGGCAATAACTCGCGGGTAGACGACCAGCCCGTTGGTTACGTTCTGGCAGAGAATCAGCACGGCGTCGGTGGCCAGGAACGACTGCGGCAGAACCAGCCGCCGATTGGCACTGTCGTCCAAGGTGCGTTCCAGCCATTGCACGGCCAGCGTCGCCGCGGCGTTCCCCTCCAGGCTCATCACGAAACGGGCTAGTGAGCAGATCCGCTCGCTCCGCATCGGGTTCCGCTTATAGGCCATCGCCGACGAGCCGATCTGTTCTTTCTCAAACGGTTCTTCAAGCTCTTTGCGATGGGCCAAGAGCCGCAGGTCGGTGGCCATCTTATGCGCGGTTTGCGAAATGCCGGACAACACGGCCAGAATCTGCGAGTCGATCTTCCGCGGATAGGTCTGCCCGGTCACGGCATAGCTTTCGGCAAAGCCGATCTTCCGGCAGATTAACTCGTCCAGCCGCCGGACTTTGGCATGATCGCCATCGACCAGTGCCAGGAAGCTGGCCTGGGTGCCCGTCGTGCCCTTGGACCCGTGGGCCTTGAGGTTCGCCAGTCGGAACTCGATCTCGGCCAGGTCGAGTACAAAGTCATAGGCCCAGAGGCAGGCCCGCTTGCCAACCGTCGTCGGCTGGGCCGGCTGAAAGTGCGTGAAGGCCAGGCAGGGCAACGCCCGATAGTGCTGGGCGAACTTCGCCAGACTGTCGATCACGGCGACCAACCGGCCGCGGACCATTTCCAACCCCTCACGCAACAAAATCAGATCCGTGTTGTCGGTTACATAGCAGCTTGTGGCACCCAGGTGGATGATTGGCCGGGCTGTGGGGCAGACGTCACCATAGGCATGCACATGGGCCATTACGTCGTGCCGCAGTCGCCGCTCGTGAGCCTGGGCTGCGGCAAAGTCGATGTCATCGACGTGCTGCTTCAACTCGGCGATCTGCTCTTGGCTGACCAGCAAACCAAGTTCCGCCTCGGCCTCGGCCAGGGCTACCCAAAGCCTCCGCCATGTGCTGAACTTTCGCTGCGGACTCCACAGCTCGCTCATCTGGGGCGACGCATAGCGGGTGATTAAGGGGTTGTCGTACTGGTTGTTTTGGTCGGGCATGGTGGTGAGAGAGTTGTCAGTTGTCAGTTGCAGGGTGGGCCGAGTGAAACGAGTCCCACCATGAGAAACTCAGTATTCAGTTGTCATCATCGGATGTTTCCAGGAGCAGTCGCACGACCTCCTCCAGGCCGGCACGGTCTACATCATTAAAGCGGGCGAGAATTGGACTGTCCAGGTCGAGTACGCCGATCAGTCGCCCGCTACGGACCATCGGTATCACGATCTCCGACTTCGACGCGCCGTCGCAGGCGATATGTCCGGGGAACTCCTTCACGTTCTCCACGACCACGGTCGCCCGCTTCTGTGCCGCCGCGCCACATACGCCCCTGCCAGGCCCAATGCGCGTACAAGCCGGCTTGCCCTGGAAAGGTCCGAGGACCAGATCCTGGCCTTTGAGCAGGTAGAATCCAGCCCAATTCACCTCTGGCAATTCTTGGTAGAGTACTGCGGCAATGTTCGCGGTATTTGCTAGAAAGTCGCGTTCGTCGCCCAGGAGGTCGAGGATGCTCTTGGCGAGCGTTTGATATTGGGGTGATAGCAGGTTCTCTTCGCCACGAAACCGACCGAGGGGGGCAAAAGCCGGGCAGTTTTTTTCTTGAGACATCGCGTCTCCCTTGACCGATTTAGTCGTTCACGTACGTTTCCAAGAACCGTGCCAGACGATGAAAATCGCTACCTGGCTCGATGTAGCGAACGACCGTCACGAGCGTGGCCGGATCGACCAACTGATCGAATCGCACGTAGTTCAATTCGAGCTGGCCACGGATGGAAACCATCACGCCGTCCAGCCGCTTCTCGACCAGTGCCCGATAGGCACCTACGCCGAGCTGGCTGCCGAGCATGACGTCGAATGCCTGCGGCCTGGCGCAGCGGCTCTCGTAGCCCAGCGGAACGCTGGTCACCTTGCGTTTCTTGCCGGTCTGCTTGGTATACTCCTTCGCCACGAGTTCGGAAAAGAGCTTGCCGAAATTGATTTGTGCAATCGTGATATGGCCATGCTCGTCGCGGGCCACGCCGTCAATGTGCTGATGGGGGAGCAGCTCAGCCAGGCCTTCGGCCAACACGATTACGCCAAACTCCTTCCCTTCGGCCTCTTCGCGAACCCGCATCGTGGCTACAATGCGCCTCACGACCTCGTTGAGTTCCATCACGCGACGGATCTCCTTACGGCCCGTCTTGGGATTGACCGACTCCTCGCTGGTCTCATACTTGCCGGTGATGTCCTCGACGCTGACCACCAAACTAGCCTCGCCGGCGATTGCCACACCGTAGGCCAGCCAGCCCGCGCTGCGGCCCATGCACTCACAGAGGAAATAGGCCTGATTGGCCTCGGCGTCGGCCAGCAGGTTGCGGACCTCCGACGCGAGGAACTCGACCGCAGTGAAGTAGCCGAAGGTGAAATCGATGCCCATGTAGTCGTTGTCGATCGTCTTGGGCAGATGCACGATGGGGATGTGGCGGCTGCCGGGCGGCAGCGTTTCTTGGTACATTTTGAACTTATTGGCCGTCTTCAGCGTGTCGTCGCCGCCAATGGAGATCAGGGCGTCGACTTCCAGCGAGCACAACGCATCGTACACGGTCTTCAGCGGTGCCGTCCGTTCCGGATCGCGCAAGTGAGCCGGATCGGAGACCAACCTGCCCGGGTTGGCCCGCGCCGTGCCGATGATGATACCCTGGCTGTTCCGGGTTCGCCTCAGCGTCTGGTGCGTGATGCGGAGGTAGTCTTTGTCTTCGACCAGCGGCTGGTCCGGCGTGTACTCGATCAGGTGGGAGTAGCCGTGGAGGATACCGATGACGTCGATATTATTGCGGAGGAAAGAGACCGCAGCCGTCGATATGACGGCATTCGCCGCCGGGGCGGGACCGCCGGCAAAGAGGATCGCCACGCGGCGAATGCTCGACTCCAACATCGGCGGTCGGGACAATGTGCTGCTCATGAAAAACTCCGATTAAAGGTAGAAGGAAAATTGAATTTTGTGCGATACTGCTTCAAAACCATGCACGCAGGCGAGACGCCTACGCTACGTACCGGGTTTTGGAACAGCGTCTTAGTGCCTGTCCAACATTAACTCCGCGTTTTTGTGGTGCGGCCGTCTCGGCTGCATGTGCAGGCGAGACGCCCGCACCACAAGTTGTTTCTGGACGAGCACTTAGGTCTTCCACGTTCGCTCAATGAACGTAGTATCGACGTGATGTTCGATAAACGCGGTGTGGTTGAGGATCTTCTCCTGCAACGCCATGGTCGTCTTGATGCCCTCGACCCGCAATTCCCGCAAGGCTCGCTTCATGCAGGCAATCGCCTCCGCACGCGTCGGCTGATGGACGATCAGCTTACCGATCATCGAGTCGTAATATGGCGAGACGGTGTAGCCCTGATGCACGTGCGAATCAAAACGCACACCGAACCCGCCGGGCGGAATGATCCGCGTGATCAGGCCCGGCGTGGGGCGGAAATTCTTTTCTGGATCCTCGGCATTGATGCGGCATTCGATCGCGCACCCGCGCTGGACGATGTCCTCCTGCTTGAACGGCAACGGCTCGCCGGCGGCCACGAGGATTTGCATCTTGATCAAGTCGATACCCGTGACCATCTCCGTCACCGGGTGCTCGACCTGGATGCGGGCGTTCATCTCGATGAAGAAATAGTTCCCCTGCTTGTCGACAATGAACTCGACGGTGCCGGCATTGTGATAATTGGCCAGTTTCACCAAACGCACGGCCGATTCACACATGGCCTTTCGCGTTTCGGCCGGCAAATTGGGAGCGGGGCTTTCCTCGATCAGCTTCTGGTGGCGGCGCTGCATCGTGCAGTCGCGCTCCCAGAGATGGACCGCATTGCCGTGCAGGTCGCCGATGACTTGGACCTCGACGTGCTTGGGATGCTCGACATACTTCTCCAGGTAGATTTCGGTGCTGCCGAAGGCGGCTTCCGCCTCGGCCTGGGCCTGCTGGATGGCCGACTTCAGTGCTAGTTCGTTCAAGGCCACGCGCATGCCTCGCCCGCCACCACCCGCCGATGCCTTGATCAGCACCGGAAAACCAAACTGGAGGGCCAACTGCAACGCCTGGGCCTCGCTCTCGATCAGCCCTTCACTCCCTGGCACCGTGGGCACCTCGGCCAGTCGGGCCATCTTGCGGGCTGAGTTCTTGTCGCCCAGCATTGCCATGGCTTCCGGGGATGGGCCGATGAACGTGATGTCGCAATCGCGGCAAACTTCGGCAAAATGGGAGTTCTCGGCGAGAAATCCGTAGCCCGGATGGATTGCCTGCACGTTGCCGACTTCGGCTGCGCTGATGATGCGATCGATTTTCAGATAACTATCACCAGCCCTGGGCGGACCGATGCAATAGGCCTCATCGGCCATATCCAAATAGGCTGCGCCGCGGTCCGCCTCGCTAAAGACGGCCACGGTTTCAATGCCTAACTCGCGGCAGGCACGAAAGATCCGCAGGGCGATCTCGCCTCGATTGGCAACGAGAATACGTTTGAACATCAGCCCCGTGTATCCACTCTGAAGAGAGGTTGACCGAACTCGACCGGCTGGCCGTTCTCGACTAGCCTTGCGATAATTTTTCCCGACACTTCTGCCGGAATTTGATTGAAGACCTTCATTGCCTCGACAATGCAAACCGTGGTCTCAGGCCCGACATGATCCCCCACTTTCGCATAGGGGGGCGACTCGGGATTGGGAGCCGCAAAGAAGGTGCCGACAATTGGGCTCTTGATCACGGCAATGTGGGCTTCATCGGCCTTGGCCTGATCCGCAGCCAGCAGCGCAACCGCAGCAGGAGCGGCGACAGAAGCCTCGGGGGCACGCGGCGCGGCAACCGCAATCACCGGATCGGAACCGCGGCGGAGCTGAATCCGCGTAGCTCCTTCGCGGATGTCAATTTCGCTCAGGTCATGCTCTTTCATAAGCTCGACCAACCGGCGAACCCTTCGTACATCGAAAATATCTTGGTTAGGCGTCGAACCAGACATACCAGGCCTTTCTTCTCAGTAGGGTGGGCTTTAGCCCGCCTCATGCATAGGCGAGCTAAAACCCACCCAACATTAAAAAACCACCATCTCTTCAAACTGCTTGGGGAAGCTCGTTAAAACTTCATGCCCATCGCGGGTGACGAGTATGTCGTCTTCGATACGAACACCGCCCCAACCGGGAATATACACTCCGGGTTCGACGGTGATGACCATCCCCGCCTTGAGCGTCGCGGTATTTTTGCCCGTCATTCGCGGCGACTCGTGAATCTCCAAACCGAACCCGTGCCCGATGCCATGGTTGAACCGTCGCTCAAAACCGCCTTCCGCAATCACTTTGCGGGCAGCCGCATCAATTTCCGTAGTTGGCACGCCAGGTCGAATGGCCGCGATGGCCCGCGCCTGCGCGTTTAACACAACCTCATACACACGGCGAAGTTTAGCCGATATTTTACCGGTCACAAGCACTCGCGTCAAGTCACTCTTGTAGAGCTGCCACTGAACCCCCCAATCGACCAGCACCATATCCCCATCCCCAATGCACTGATCGGTCAACTTCGCGTGTGGCAGAGCCGCGCGAGGTCCAACGGCGACGATCGGGGCAAACGCTGGGCCATCCCCCCCAAACAGGCGAAATTGGTGCTCCAGTGCGTCGCCAATCTGCTTTTCCGTCTGATCGAGACGAAGTCCAGCACGGATCACGGAAAATGATTTTTCCGCAATCCGCGCCGCTTGGCGAATCAGCGCAAGTTCTTCTTTGTCCTTGACTTGTCTCAGGTGCTCCACCATGCCGGACGTAGCACCAATCTCCAATTTCGGAAGTTTCTCGACAATCCGTTCCCGCATGGAAACGGTCATCGAATCGGCCTCGATCGCCAATCGTGAAATCCCCGAAGCGCGGAGAACCTTGGCAACCTGCTGATGAATAAGAACGCCGGACCGGCGGATGTTCATTTCTAGACCGGGACATTCCTCCTCAATCTGGGTGACATAACGCCCATCGCTGATGAGAATCTGATTCTCTTGCGTTATTAGCAGATAACTTGAATCGCCCGTAAAACCTGTCAAATAAGTAACATTTGGGACACTGGTAGCAAGAAGAGCGGTAGCGCCCGTCTTTTTTAGCAGTTTCCTTAGCTTTTCTCGCCGGCCGGAAAAATCCATGCAATGACCTCAAGGGGGTGGAACTAACAATTGGAACACTTTCCGCCGAAGAACGGAAGGGGTGGTTTCTCCATGAAAATCTATTATGCAATAACTAGGCGTCGATGCTGACATACGCAGACGGCTGACAACCATCGATTGCTTTCAGGATCTTTTCCTGCAACGGGCGGAGCAGCGGCCAGCGATTTGTCGGCAACTCGACGATTGCGAGGCTGCGCCCTGCAAGATTCTGCTGGTAGCGCAAATTTTTGTCTGCGGTGACGAAAACGTCGAACTCACCTTCCAGTGCTGCGAGCAACGCCCCATTCTGAAGACCACCCAAGCCAGCTTGCTGAACGGTAGTCACCTGACGTGGCGCGAGTAAGGACCGGCGCACCAATAACTGTCGTGTTTTGCGCGTTCGCCGAACGGGGGCAGACGGCACACGGAGTGTGCCTGCTACTTTTCTTGCGACACTTATTGATGCGCCGATCCTAACCTGCGGAATGCAAGAGGCACATTCTCGTCGAGGATGATCCTCATGATCGCTCTCGCTGGCTGGAGACCAATCGCAGAAACTCCTCGGCGTCCTGACGCTTAACGGACGGAAACTCCTGAAGAAAACCGTTCAAGTCGTAGCCGTCTTGCAGATAGTCGAGCAGGCTCTGGGCAGGAACGCGCGTGCCTTGAAATACGAGCGTGCCGCCCATGAGTTCCGGGTCGGAATGAACTGGGCTGCGAACAAGTGTGATCATAGCTCTACGATGCCTTCTTTGCTACCGAAATGTTGCCAAACCCTTTCTATTCTGGCAGCCGAGCATGGCGTCGTCAAAAGCTATTCCCGAATGGGGTGTTCTCCAGGGGTGCTCTCCAGGGGTGGGTTCTCCAAAGGTCAGCCACCCGCACCTGTTACGGGAGCACCCGTGCCAAGCCTAGCAGACGCCGCTGTGGGCTCAAAGCGGCAAGATTGTGGGCAAGTTGCCAAACCAACACGCCGTCGCGGTTCGCCAGCTTGCGGCGCTAGAGCGTTCCGGCTTCCAAGAAGCTGAAATAGCCCGTCCGATTGAAGATGATGTGGTCGAGCAATTCGATGCCGACGATGGTTCCGGCTGCTTTGAGTTGCGCAGTAACGTCAATGTCGCCTTGGGAGGGCTCCAGGCCGCCGCTTGGATAATTATGAGCGACGATGACGGCGGAAGCACGGTCTGACGGCAAGCGTCATCACGTCTATTTTGGTTGTGCCTTTGCCGAGCAGCACGGCGAGCAATTCCTGATCGCTCAGCGCAGCGGCGCCTTTGCGCAGGAGTTTCTCGCGTGGCCGGTCGGCTTCGGGGATGTCGTGGATGGTCTTGCTCATGGGTCAAACAGCGATGGACAGATGGGTTTGGATGACGGTCACGGCCATTCATTTGTTCTCCTCCATTTCCACCCGCACAATATCCGCGAGCTGCTTGGCGGTTGGTAGTTTGCCTTTCAATTCCCCCGGCAGCTTCGACTGTAATTCATACACCGCGACGCCGATGGGGTTGGCTTTGGAGCGCAGGGCATACTCGACTTCCACATCGTCCTTTTCCGCGCAGAGGATGATGCCAATGGATGGTTGGTCGTCGGGGCCGCGTTCCTTGTCGTTGAGGACGTTGAGATAAAAATCCATCTTGCCGGCGAACTCCGGCTCGAAGGGGCCGACCTTCAAATCAAAAGCCACGAGGGCTTTCAGGAAGCGGTGGTAGAAGAGCAGATCGATGAAATACTCCTTGACCAGCCAAAGCGGGCCGTGGCGCGGAGATACCAGAGGCGTGCGGCGGGCTCGGTGAGCTTGTTCAGAATGAGGAGGTTTTGGCCCCAGGGAATTTCTGCAACAAGCTGCTGCAGAAATGGAATCACCGTGTCGGCGTTCAATTTGGCTACAGGTTGTAGCCAAATCCCGCCTTTCTCCAATTCTGCGACGGACTGTCGCAGAATTACCATCGGATCGTCGGGAGCTTCCAATTTGGCCACAGCTTGTGGCCAAATTGGAGTACCCTTTTCTCCTTTGGGCAATTTGGCGACAGCCTGTCGCCAAATTGCTTCGTCGCTGTAAGCGAGATAAAATCGCTTCATGTCCCGCACATTTCGAGGGGAGAATCCGCTCATTGAAGGGAAGGCCCGCCGTAATTCCCCAGCAACCATTTCCACCACAGACTCGCCCCAGCCCAGCGCCTGCTGCTTCTCAACAATCCCACGCCCGATGTCCCAATAAAGGAAGATCATTTCGTGATTGACCCTCCGTGCGGCAAAGAGGCGAGCGGTGGTGGCCCGGGCCTTCAGTTCCTCGATAAAGTGCCGGTAGTCGGCAGTGATGGTCAGCGTGGTATCCGTGGTCTTTTTCATTTCGCCAATCCCTCCAGCATCTTCTCCGCTTCTTTCTCCAGCTTCCAGAACTCCGCCAGCAAGTCCTTGGCGGGCGTGGGCGGCTGGTATAGCGGTAGAAGTATTTGTTCGGCAGGATTTCATAGCCGAGGATCGTTTTGCCGACAAGTTGCTCGTCAGACAGAGTAGGAACGTCGAGCGGCACCGAAGAATCTCGCCGACCAGTTCCCGCTTGCCCTCGGGTAGCAAGTCGAACGTATGCGGCATGTTTTGGACTTGCGCGGCCATAAGGCCGAAAAAATCCACGCAATGACCTCGGCTAAAACACAACCGGCACGCGTTGCCCCGTGCGGCTCGACTTGCGCATGGCGTCAATGATCACTGCCACGCGGTAGCCGTCCTCGAACGTGGCATTGTACGGACTCAAGGGCTTATCGTGGGCGACCGCATCGAGGAAGTGGAACTTCTCGATAATCTGGCCGTGCTCCCAGCCAAGGTTGTGCCCGGAGGGCCACCAAGGTTCCATGTAGGGATGGATGCTCTCCGTGGCCGAGATTTCCGTGAAGCCTAACAGCCGGTTGTCGCCGGGGGTGGCGAGGCAGGCAAACAGGCTGTTGGGATGTTCAAGATCCCAGCGCAGCGAGCCGTGAGAACCGTTGATCTCCCAGACCAGTGCGTTCTTGCGTCCCGTGGCCACGACCGAGGATTCCAGGACGCCGATGGCACCGTTTTCAAAGTCGAGGAGTGCCGCATTGCCTTCGTCGGAGGTGATTTCGGGCGGGCAGCCGACACTGGGCAAGGCCCGCTCTTTCTGGAAGGCCCGCGCCAGTGCCGAAACGCTGGCGATCTCGCCGACCAAGAAACAGCACTGGTCGATGGCGTGGCTGCCGATTCCTTGCAAGGCACCCGAGTGCGGCCAGGCGGAAGCCCAACTCTTCTCGGGAGGTAAGGAAGGATCGTGCCCCCACATTTGCAGGTAATGGATACGAAAGTGGTAAATCTTGCCGAGCCGGCCTTCCGTAATCAGATCCTTTGCCAATCGCACGGCGGGCATGAAGCGATAATTGAAAGTACACATCGACTTGCCCGTCGCCACGGCGGCCGCGTCCCGCATCCGCCGGGCGGCTTCCACGGAAACCGCCATCGGCTTCTCGCAGATGACGTGCTTGCCTTGTTTCAAGGCGGCGATGCACGGCTCGGGGTGGAGAGGATCGGGGCAACAATTATCGAGCACGTCGATCCGCGGATCAGCGGCAAGCTGTTGCCAATCGGTGCAAAATGCCTCGTAGCCGTACCGCGCGGCCTCCTGCTCGGCAAGCTCGGCCTTCGCGTCACAAAGTACCGCCAGACGGGGCTTGATCTTCGCCGTCGGGTAAATGTAGGGGATCTTCTTGTAGGCGTTCGTATGGCACTTGCCCATGAAACCGCATCCGAGCAAACCGATACGGAGTTCCTTTGCGGCTTGGGACGCCGCGTTGCCGGTCAACATGAGATTGTTCCTTCGCTATTCTGCCAAGAGGTGATGTAATGCCTTCTTTGCCCAACAAGCCGATTGCCGAATTTGTCGGTTCTCGATCTCCCACGTCTTGGCACCGTCGGGAAGGTCGCTGCGCAAGCTCTCTAGCGGGGTCTTGTTCCATGCTTTTTCCATGTACCAGGCCAATCCGTCGCCTGGCGGCGACGGATGCTTTGCCCAAAACGCCGGGCGCAGCACGTCCATCCGGAACGGGGCATATTGTTCGTGGATTTCAATGTTCAGATTGATGTCTGGGTTGTGCTTCGCCAGCAGTTCGGCGATGGCGACGATGTCGATTTCCCCTTCGTCCAAGGCACAGTTCTCCAACGCAAGGCCGTCGCGGGTACGGATGATGCGGTAGTTCTTGTAGTGGGTCGTCCAGGCGCGGGGAGCGACGATCTCGGCCAGCCGCAGGGGGTTGTCCAGATCGAAGGCAAGGTTGGCGCAATCGACCGTAAATCCGTAGGCCGGGCTGTTCACGCGGGCCAGGATCGAGGCGTGTTCCCGCACGGTGAAGTCAGCGTGAGTTTCCACGGCGATCCGGATGCCGAGGTCTTCCGCCACGCAGCAAGCCTCGCGCAGAATGGCGACTGCCTGGTCGGCCAGCCGGACCATGTCATGCCCCTCATCGCGGGTGAGGAAGTTACCCACGACGCAGCGAAGGATGGGCGAGCCGAGTTTTTTGGCGACGTGCAAGTGATGGATGACAATCTGAGCCTCGGAGACGTTGGTGTCGTGGCCGGCCTCGGCCAGCAGTTGCCGTCCCTTCTCGGCCATGGGGTGCCAGTGCAGGATCGATCCCATGCCGAATTCCAAATACAGCCCTTTCTCCTCAGCGGCGTGACGAATTTGTTTGAGATCGTCGTCTCGGAATGACCGAAACGGCGAAAGCTCGAACATGACCCCACCCACCCCCAGTTCCGCGGCAAAATCGAGTACGCCCAGCGGATCCAGCCCACTGTTGCGCGTGCTGAAGGATTCAATACCCAGTTTCATGACCGTCTCTCCTTAGCTTGTGAAATTTTCTGCTTCTTCCTTGGCGATGCGGCACCATGTGACGGCATTCGCCGGCCGATTCGCCAAAGTGTGGTTGTCTTTCATGATAAGTTCCACGACGCAACCTCGGGTTTTCTCAAGGTTTTCCCGGATTCCCTTGCGGATGGCGTCTTCGTCCGGTTCCGCCACCGCCAGGGCGGCAGGATTGGGCTTCATGGAGAAGATGTATTTGTCGCCGAGATTGGTGGCCATTTTCTCTACGTTCACCCACGGAGAGCACGAGACGCGGCGGAGATGCGGATGCTGCTTGACAACGTGCCATCGCCCGTGCAGAGGCTCGCAACAACCGTAACAGGTCAGGCCGAAACGCTCCATGATCGGCTTTTCGTAGGGGAAAATGAACTCCTCGTACATCGCTGGGGAGACGTTGAGCGTCTCCTGGCTCTCCGTGAAGCCCCACAGGTCGCAGGTGCGGACATGTCCCGAACAATCCGGCCGGGGCAGTTCATTGGTGAAGCCGAATCCCCCGGAACCTACGTAAGTGCCGTCGTTGTTGAGGCTCAGGAGATTGTTGGCTTCCAGGTAATCCAGCTTGTCGAGTTGCCCTTGCGACAGGATCGACAGCAACTCCTTCAACTCGTCGGGATGCTCGATGAAGTCGCAAAGCATGTCCTGTAGCCCGCGGAACGTGGCGGCAAGCCAAGTCAGCCCGAGCGACCACCACCAGACGCCCTTCAGCCGCACGGGAAGAAGATCGCCGAACACGTCCCGGGCGATCTGCACGCAACCGTTGGTTGTTTCCCAGTCGATTACCACCGGCGGGGAATGCATCTTCTTCAGGTCGGCGGCGTAGTCTTTGATAGCACCTTCCCAGGTATACGAACCATTTCCGTCGCCCTTATGGTAGACCGACTGAAGCCCCCAATCGTCTGCGGCCGCAGTATAGGGGACGTTGAAGCAGGGGTTCACCGGCTTGTCGTCGCCCATGACCTCGCCCCAGAATATATCTTTGCGCAGGTCTATCTCCCAACGGCGGGCGAGCTTGCCCCGGCACTGCATGTGCCGCTCGGTGATAATCTCGTTCCAGCCGTTTTCCGGGTCGCAGAAGATCGGCGGTCTGGTTCTTTCGAGCTGATTGGTTTTTGCCCAGAGGCGTCGAACCTCCGCCATTCTCTCGGAGGCCGCGATAGCCGCCACCCGCTCAGCAAGCTTGCGAAGGACTTGTCGGTCTTCGGCGGTCATTGCCAGATCGTCGCGAACAAGTCCGGTGACGATCTGGCCCGCGGCTGTCTGGTCGAGGCCGGTGGAATCGCCACCGCCGTAGTCGGTAATTGTTGTCATCGTGTTCGGCGGCAAAGGACCACAAACGTAGGCGACGGCTTGTGCGAGTCGCCGATTCATGGTAGCTGGTAGGAATTTCGATCGAACGCAACGCCCCTGATTCTAACGTGGATGCCCATCGCTGACAAGCACCAACCGACAAGGAATTTCGATCGAAGTAAACATCTTTGAGAGGCACGAAGAATACGCGTTTTCCAGGGGTTCGCAGCGGTGTTGAGGAGAGCCTCGCTAACGGTTCTCCTCACGTTGCGGCCCACGAAAACTGTTTCCCAGTAAGTACTTAGGATCGGCGCATCAATAAGTGTCGCAAGAAAAGTAGCAGGCACACTCCGTGTGCCGTCCGTCCCCGCTCGGCGAGTGGGCAAAACACGACAGTTATTTATGCGCCGATCCTTAGCCTTTCCAAAGATGTTTGGAGCAGGGCTTTAGAGCAAGGCTATTTAGTTCGCGGCAAATTGTGTTATGCTAGTGCTTTCCACGGAGTACACGGATTTTGGATACGGCTACCAAACGATTGTTATTGAGCGGGAATGAGGCGGTCGCCCTGGCCGCCTTGGATTACGGCGTTGCGCTAGGCACCGGGTATCCTGGCACGCCCTCAACGGAGATTCTTGAATACCTCTCGGCCCATGGCGGCCGTGCCCAGTGGGCTCCCAACGAAAAGGTGGCATTGGAGGTCGGTCTCGGCGTGGCCATGGCCAGCGCGGCAGTGCTGGTCACGATGAAGCACGTCGGCCTAAACGTGGCGGCCGATCCCCTTTTTACCGCGGCCTACACGGGTACGAGCGGATCGCTGGTGATTGTCTCGGCCGACGATCCGGGCATGGCATCCAGCCAGAATGAGCAGGATAACCGCCGCTTTGCCGTGGCCGCAGCCGTGCCAATGCTCGAACCGGCCGATGCCCAGGAGTCGTATGATTTTACCCTGCTGGCATTGGAGTTATCCGCCCGTTGGCATTTGCCCTTCATCCTGCGAACCACCACGCGCGTCTGTCATTCAAAGACCGTGGTCTATCTTCTGCCGCGGGAAAGGAATGTCTTGGTTCCGCATTTCGAGCATGACATTCGCTCGCGAGTCATGATTCCCAGCAACGCCCGGCCTGCCCACCGCCGCTTGCGGCAGAAGTTGGCCGAACTGGCCCAATGGAATGAAGAGTCCGGCCCAAACGAATTGGTGGCCGGCCAAAGTCGGCTGGGAATTGTCACCTCGGGGGTCAATTTCATGCACGTTCGTGAGGCCGCGCCGGACGCATCCGTGCTAAAATTGGGCCTCACCTACCCCCTTCCGCTGGAAAAAATCCGACGCTTCGCCGCGAGCGTCGATCGCTGTCTGGTCATCGAGGAGGGCGACCCGTATCTCGTCGAGCAACTTCGCACTGCCGGCATTGCGGTGGAAGGCAAGCCGGAGATGTATCGCTTCGGCGAACTGAATGTCACCCGGATGCGGCGAATCCTTGTCGGGGATACTTCTCCCGAGCCTGCTGCGCTACCCGGCAAGCCGCCGACCTTGTGCCAGGGCTGCCCGCACAGGATCGTGTTCGGCGTGCTGAAGAAACTCGATTGCATCGTGGCAGGCGATATCGGCTGCTATTCGCTCGGTGCGCTGCCGCCGTGGGAGGCGATGGACTCGCTGGTTTGCATGGGCGCCAGCATCGGTATGGGCCTGGGGCTTCGCCACGCCCTGCCCGCCGACGAGGCCCGACGGGTTGTCAGCGTCCTTGGCGACAGCACGTTCGTCCATAGCGGCATCCCGGGCCTCGTGGAGATGGCCTACAATCCGCCGCACGGTGGCCATGTCGTCCTGATCCTCGACAACGGCACGACGGCCATGACCGGCCTGCAAGAGCATCCCGGCACCGGACGCACGCTCGACCATGCCGCAACCGGTAAGATCGTGTTCGAGGATCTAATTCGATCGTTGGGCATCCCGAATGTTACCGTGATCGACCCCGTCGCGGCACCGGAGGAATTCGAGCAGGCCCTGGTTGAAAGCCTAGCGAGCGACGCCCTGAGCGTGATCATCACGCGGCGAACCTGCCTGCTGGCCGCGGGTAAGATCCGACAGTATGAGCAGTGTTCCCCCTTAGCCACGGACCCTCACCCCCTGCCCCTCTCCCAAAGGGAGAGGGGAGTTGATAGTCCCTCGCCTCTCCCAGAGGGAGAGGGGAGCTAATGAATCCAATGTCTGACCGTGTTATCAATATCGTCGTCGCCGGGCTGGGGGGACAGGGAGTACTCAAGGCTTCCGACATCCTCACGGAAGCCGCCTTCGCCGCCGGCTGGGATGTAAAAAAGGCCGACGTGCATGGCATGAGCCAGCGGGGGGGATCGGTTCGCAGCGACGTCCGCTTTGGCCCGCGCGTCTTCAGCCCGATGGTGACTGCGGGCGAGGCCGATTTCCTCGTCGTGCTGGCCGAAGATCAGGTGGAGCCACATCGCGATGTGCTGCGGCCCGGCGGAACCTTGTTGATGCCCGACCGGATTGCCGCCGATCGGCTGCCGAATCGCCGCAGCATCAACGTGGCGTTACTTGGCGTGCTGAGCCGCGAACTGGCCATTGCGCCAGAATTTTGGCAGGCGGCCATTCGCAACAACTTTCGCGAAAATCTACATTCCGACAATCTCCAGGCATTTCAAATCGGCCGCGAGATGGAACAAACGTAGGGTGCGTGGAGCACGGATGCCCGCGAAATGGTGCGTTACGCGAACCGGTCTATTCCAGGGTAGACGTTCTCGAAGTATTGAGTCCGTGCGCAACGCACCATTTCCCGGGTGTTGGTTCGCTTCACGCACCCTACGGCTTTTCAAATCGGCCGCGAGATGGCATAATGGTACTGTCCTTTCCTGAGAACAAGACGATGACGACACGTTTTCACCCAGCCAGCAGCCCCGACTTCGTGCCCGCGCCGCAACTTCGCGAATTGCAGTCGCAAAGGCTCCGCGCGGTGGTTCGCCGAGTGTACGACCACACGAAGCTCTACCGGAATCGCATCGACGAGGCCGGGCTGCGGCCGGAGAGCATCGAGGGCATCGACGATATTGCTCAACTGCCGTTCACGGTGAAGTCTGACTTGCGCGATACCTATCCGTTCGGCCTCTTTGCCAGCCCCATGGACGAGATCGTTCGGCTGCACGCATCCAGTGGCACGACCGGCAAGCCGATCGTCGTCGCCTACAATCGCCACGACGTCGAAATCTGGGCCGAAGTCATTGAGCGCGCCTTGGTTTCCTTTGGATTGCACGAAGGCGACATCCTTCAGAACTCCTATGGCTACGGGCTGTTCACCGGCGGACTGGGGCTTCACTATGGCGGTGAACGGCTGGGGGCGACCGTGATCCCAACCTCTGGCGGCAACACCGACCGGCAGATCATGATCATGAAGGATTTCGGCGTCTCCGCCATTTGTTGCACGCCGAGTTACTTCCTGCATATCCTCGACCGCGCAGCGGAAATTGGCGTGGACCTCCGCTCGCTTCCCTTGCGGGCTGGCATCTTCGGTGCCGAGCCTTGGACCGATGCCATGCGGCAGCACATCGAGCAAGCCGCCGACATCAAGGCTTATGACATCTATGGACTGACCGAGATCATCGGGCCTGGCGTGGGGGCCGAATGTCACTGCCAGAACGGCATCCATATCTTTGAAGACCATTTCTATCCCGAGATTATTGACCCGAATACCGGCAAGCCGCTACCTGACGGGGAAACGGGCGAACTTGTGCTTACCACGCTCAGCAAGCAGGCGATGCCCATCCTGCGGTTCCGCACCCGCGACGTCACGTCGCTGGTGAGCGAGCCATGCCCTTGCGGGCGGACGATCCGCCGCATCCGCCGCATCTCGCACCGCACCGACGACATGATCATCATCCGCGGCTGCAACGTCTTCCCTTCGCAAATCGAGACGGCCTTGCTCGAAGTGGAAGGTGCCTTGCCCCACTACCAGATCATCCTCACGCGATCCAAGGGGCTTGATCAGATGGAGGTGCAGATCGAGGTCAATGCGCAGATCCTTAGCGACCGCATCGGTGCCATGGAGGAACTCCAGGCCCGGTTCGCCAAGCAAATCGAGCACATCATCGGGCTGCACGTCGCGGTGACCTTAGCTGAGCCTCGCACCTTGCCGCGGAGCGAAGGGAAGCTTCGCCGCGTGATTGACCAACGCAACCTGTAGTTATTACGTAGGATGGGCTTCCTAGCCCGTCGATTTCCAGACGGCCAGGGAGGGCCGTCCCACCAAATTGACCAACTCATTCTTGGACGAGCTGTAAGGGAACCTGAAGATGAAAATCCATCAAGTCTCGGTATTCGTGGAGAACAAGCCTGGCCGGCTGCTAGCACCCTGCGAGACCTTGGCCAAGGCCGGAATCAACATCATCACGCTCAGCCTGGCTGATACGCACCAGTACGGAATCCTGCGGATGATCGTACCCGATTGGCAGCAGGCCAAGGAAGTTCTGGAGCGAGCCGGCTTTGTCGTCAACGTGGCCGAGGTCTTGGCCATCGAGGTTCCCGATCATCCCGGCGGACTGGCCGATGTGCTGCGTGCGATCGAGCAAGCGGGCATCAATGTTGAGTACATGTATGCCTTCTCGGAAAGGCTCAACGACAAGGCCATGCTGGTCTTCCGTTTCGAGAATGCCGATGCCGCCGTGGCTGCCCTGGCCGGTTGCAACCTGAAACTGGTGAGCAATATTACCAATGGGGTATCCCCTTGGCTGGCGTGACCACTATATGTTGTGGTCGTGCGGCTTT
>JBAWVO010000124.1:0-17563 GCA_037147235.1 Planctomycetota bacterium
ACGGGCAAGATGCCCGTGCCACGGTGGCGTCCGTCTGCCAGAGAATCTTGCCACATACAAACGTGGGGCTACGAAATTTCCAACCCCCCTTCTCCCTTTCTCCCCTTCTCCCCTTCTCCCTGAGTCAACTGGATACCCAGATTCGCTATTGACCGTCAAGGGCCAAGAACCTATAGTCTCGCATCTTGTTGTCCGGGAAACCGAGGTTCACGCGGGTGTCAGTTTCTAGCAATACGATAGACCAAACAACGGTGCCGGGTATTCAACCGAATCGCCGTGCCTGGCAAACGAGACTGCCGGCCGACGATGCCTATGATTTGCCCTTGCCGGATTCCATTGGAGCCTTGGTCCGCTCCGGCGCGAAATGGTCGATTTCGCTGCTGGTCTTGCGTCAGGTTCTGGGGTTCGGCTCGCTTGCCGTCATCTCGCGGTATCTGGGGGCCACCGAGTTCGGACTCGTAGCGATGACGACGTCCTTGATCGGATTTCTCGCTCTGGTTGCGGACATGGGCCTGACCTGGGCAACCGTTCAAGAGCGGGAATTGGATCGTGATCGGGTGACCGCCCTGTTTTGGCTGGGAGCCGTGTTGGGCGCGATCACCTGGGTTACCGCTGTCGCGAGCGCGCCTTTCCTGGCCCGTTTCTACGCGTGCCCAGAGATCGCACCGATCTGTGCCGTGATGGGAACAAGTCTGCTGCTCGGCGGTCTGTCGGCTCAACCCATCGCGCTGCTGAAACGCCGCATACGTCAGAAAGCGTTTTCGGCAATACAAACCCTGGCCAGCGTTGCCGGCGCAATGGTCGGTGTCGGCATGGCAGTAGGTGGCATGGGCTATTGGGCCCTTGTGGGACAATCGCTTGCAACGGCCCTGACTCTTCTCATCCTTGCAATTCATCAAACTGCGTTTCTTCCTGGCAGACCGGTTATTTCTTCTGGCATTTTGCCTCTATTGAAATTTGGGGGCTTTGTGGGAATGTGTAATCTGGTCACCTTCTTCCAAGGTTCGCTGGACACCATACTGATTGGATACTACGGAGGCGCGGCCGAAGTGGGATACTATTCTCGCGCCTATTTTTTGCGATCGATTCCGGCGGTGTACGCGGCCATCACGCTGACGGATATTATGGTCCCGGCACTGACCGCCTTGCGGGCGGATCCCGAGCGGCTAGCCGCCGCTTACCTGAAGACCGTGCGACTCATCGCCTTTGTGGGCTGCCCGATTGGCGTTTTCCTCGGAGTCACCGCTCCGGAGACCGTCCGGATCATTTACGGGCAGGGATGGGCACCCGTGGTTCCCATCCTGTACTTGCTGTCTTTGCCCGGAATCGTCCTCCCTGTCTATACCACCGTGGGCTGGCTGTACCTTGCGGCCGGGAAACCACGAGAGATGTTCATCCAGGCCGTGGCGGTGACGGCCGTGGCGGGAGCCGCATTTTTTTGGGCTGTGCGGTGGGGATCGCTTGGCGTGGCATGCGCTGGGGCGGCGCTGTTCACGATTCCTCTGCCCTTGGCAAGCCTTTATCTTGCACACCGAGCGGCGAGCATCGGCTTCGACACCACGCTCAAGGTCATCCGTCCAATCTTTCTCGCATGTCTCGTTGCAGCGGCGGGAAGTGTTGCGGCTGGCCAGATCGCTTCGTCACTCGACGCGCCTTGGTACGGTGCGTTCGTCAGCAAGACGCTGACAATCTTTGTCGTCTATGTGGTGGCAGCGTTCTATCTTGTCAAGCCATTTCCCATACCTTTCCTCGAGCGATCCCTGCGGCTATGCTCCCACGCAAAGTGAAAACACAAGATTATCTGAAAGACTGGATTCCTCCAGCAGCTCTCCGTATTGGTCGGAGTTTTGTAAATCGTGGCAAACAACTCATGCGTTCGGTGAACACACGGTTTGACGGTGCTGCGAAATACCGCATCGGAGGCACTTTGCTGTTACTTCCCGAAGCTCATCCCCTGCCAACGTATCAAAGTTGTTGGCGCCTATATGATATGCCTATAAGGCATCTCGCTGACGCTTTGCGACAAGCGTTTCCGGATGGCTATTATGCGGTCGACATCGGCGCGAACGTGGGCGATACTGCCGCGGCAATCAACGCCGGGGGGAAGACACCCGTACTTTGCATTGAGGGAGACCCCTCCTGTTTTCGCTTTCTGGAGCACAACGCGAAAGCCTTGGGGCAACACGTCGTCGTCGAGAAGTGCTTTGTCGGCGACACGGACGGGCAAGCGGATGAGGAACAGCTTGATCGGTGCCAAGGCACCACAACTGCGGTCCGGGCGATAGAGTCGGCCGCAGGCGGCTTGCCGGTCCGGCGCCTGGAGTCGATCCTCCGGGTACATCCACAGTTTGAAGTACCGCAATTGGTCAAGATTGACACGGATGGATACGACTTCAGAATCATCCTATCGCATTTGCCGTTCCTATTAACTCGGAAGCCCGTGCTCTTCTTTGAATACATTGTCGATGCAAGACCGTCCTACGAGCAGTCATTGGAATGTATCGACGCCTTGATTCGACTTGGGTATGAGCAGTTCTTTGTATTCGATAACTTCGGCAATTTCCTGCTATCGACGACAACTAGAGACACCCTTCGGGATCTCAACCTGTATTTGCTCAGCAATGCCATGTTTGGCACCGCAGTTAACTATCTCGATATTTGTGCGATACCCGACTCTCACCAGATCGTGGCGAGAATTCTTCGGGAGAAGCTGTTTGCATTAACATTCAGCCGCATTGAAGAGGAAATGCCGGATCGCGGCCAGACAGCATAGAAAAGGCAGCCAAGATCGTGAGAGTTCTTTGGACATCGAACATCCTGCTTCCGGACGTAACGGAAACGATGGGGCTTCCCAACCCGTTATCTGGATCGTGGATGACCGCGCTGGCGAAGGAGCTTACGACACGGCAACCGGAGATTGTCCTCGGGGTGGTCACTATGCACCCTGCGGCAGCACCGGGGAAGCAGGTCATCCGTAATGTGGCCTACTACATCTTGCCTTGCCGCAAGCGCGACGCCGCCCGCTCGCCCAACGAGCGGTTGCGCCGCCATTTTGCCGAAGTTGTCGCCGATTTCCGCCCGGACCTAATTCATATTAACGGCAGCGAGCTCAATTATGGATTGCTCGTTTCCCAAGTTGCCCCCGGCGTTCCGGCAGTGCTTTCCATTCAGGGACTTGTCGGTCAATGTGCCAAGGTTTACTGGGGCGGCATCGGTTTCTGGGATTTGGTTCGCTTTCGCACGTTCCGCGATTGGCTTCGGCTTGACGGCTTGATCGAACAGCGATGGAAATGGCAGCGGCGCTCACACATTGAAACCGAGGTTCTTCTCCGCATGCACCACGTTGTTGGGCGCACTGTCTGGGACCGGGCCCACACGCGAGTCGCCAATCCCGATGCCGTGTACCATATCGGCCAAGAACTTCTCCGGCGCGAATTCTACGAAACGCAGTGGAAATTGGGCCATGCCTGCCGAGGCACGATCTTTTCTTGTGCGGGGGGGTATCCCCTGAAAGGACTTCACGTCCTTCTGGAGGCCGTGTGCCTGCTCAAGCGAGACTATCCCGGCGTACGACTACGTATCCCCGGCATCAAGCTCGGTCCGGGATCCTGGCGGGAGCGGATTCGGCTTGACGGATACCGGAAATATCTGGCGCACCTTATTCGCGTAATGGGGCTCGATGATAATGTTGTCGCGCTGGGCGCTCTGGACGCGAAGGCGATGGCGGCCGAACTCGCGCAGTCGCATGTATTCGTCGCACCCTCTTTTGTTGAGAACTTGTCCAATTCTCTTGCCGAGGCGATGTTGGTGGGAACCCCTTGCGTGGCATCGTACGTTGGCGGAATGGTTTCGACGGTCCACGACCGTATCGAGGCGCTCTCCTGCCCCGCTGGTGATGCTGCGATGCTTGCCGAGCGGATCCGGAGCCTTTTTGCAGACGACGCCCTGGCTCAGACCCTTTCGGAGAACGCACGCCGCACGGCTCGCGCGCGCCACGACCCCGAGCAAATCACCAAGCAAATCGTTTCCATCTATCATGCCGTTCTTGAAGATCCTGTGATGGTCAACGCGTGAAGGAAGAGGTATCAGACTTATGGCATCCGTAGGTTTTCCTACAACTCCATCGACAGCCCGGCAAATCCTGTTTATCTGGGCGTCGAATCGATCGTATGAAAAGGTGCTGCTGTCGCTATTTTTCTTCTGTGTTTACACGCGGGATTGGCTGTACCCGGCCGCCTTCGAGTCGATGTTCATCCTCTATCTGGGATACGTGGGGGTTATTGCTGCGATGATCTTCCCATGGGGATTTCTGAGCATCTGCTCCTTCGGATGGTTGTGTCCTCGCAGTAAAGCCGTACTACACGGAATATTATGGGCGACCGGCGCTATCGCGTTGGTCGTCGTCTGCGAGCAAGTCTCGCCCTCTCCCTTCCATGAGACCCCCCGACCGTTTGTCGTCATCTTGTTCGCTGCCAGCTACCTATGGATGTTGATGGGATTCCGCATGGCCGATCATGCGGAGCGAGTACAATGGCTGCTCTCCAAAACCGCATTCTTCCTGGCGATTCTTTGTGTGATCGCAGCCTTCTTTCGGGTCACCGGGATGGAACTCACGGTGTTCGCCAGTTTTCCAGGTTGGCAGATGCGTCTTGTATTTTTGTTTCCCTACACATGGTATCTCACCCGCTGGTTGTTGCGCAGAACGGACTATGATGCCCTCGTGGGCTTGATCGCCAGCAGCCTTGAAGTCTGGGGCGGGCTGCATAAGCCCATCGTATTCTCCGCGGCAATTAGCACATTATTCATCGTGTGGTCCGTGACGCGATTTAAATCTTCCCGCGCGGTCGCCAAGGTGATGGGCCTTGTCTTCGCGACTCTCGGCGGCACGTGGGCCATTGATGTAGCAATAGCCAATGGCTCCGTGTCCTCACAAATACGAACCTTCGTTGTCGAAAAGGTTTTTCACGAGGACCGGAGCAGCTCTTTGAGCATGGGTTGGGACGACTTATTTGTCCAGTTTACCGGTGGCCGATTACAACTTTGGGAACTCGCCGTCGAGAGATTTCAAGCCAGCCCCTGGATCGGCTCGGGGTTTGAACAGAATTTTCCTGCTTTTATCAACAACGAAGACAACGATTGCCAGAACGTCGAAATCGAAGTCCCTTGCCACAACGGTTATCTCGACCTGATGCTGTCGATAGGCGTCCTCGGATTTCTGCCACTCGCCGCCGTCGTGTTCCGAGGAATGTCGCGGATGTACAATACCTCCAGTAACCCGGCAATCAAGCTCATCCAGATTGCAGCAGGCGGATATCTGGTTGCCATCGCGGCGTTCAATTTAGGAGGTACGAGCCGCGTATTTATCGCAGGCAGTCTGCTGCCAGCGTTCGTCCTGGGGATTGGCCTTCGTTTGGCTGCTGGTTCGGACGCAACGGACAGCCTCCCAAGTTGCAAACCAAGATTTCCGTCAGATTGCAGAGTGCGGCATCAATGAACTTTTCACCATCGTTACTTGTGCAGTTACAGGGATCCTCTGAATGCCGCCAGCCCGCGAAAGGACGTCTCTGATGGGAAGAATACCCAAGGAAGAAGCCGGAATGCAGCCCGCCCTCGTTGCTGCCTTTCTGGGCACGCTCGTGCCGGACACATCGGAGTTCCATAACCCCGCCTTCTCGCGCGCCGGTCAAATGGCCCAGCAGAACCTGCTGCTTGGAATGAAACATGCCGGGATGCCGTTTTCGACCATCCTCGTTGCGGAGCCTATGCCGTCTTTTCCACGCGGACGGCGTCTTTGGGCACGGGGAGGACGGGCCCTGCTGCCGGAAGGCATGCAGGCGACCTTCCTTCGCTTTATCAACATCGTGCCGCTGAAGCACCTCTCCGTCGGATTGGCCACCCTCTGGCATATCCTGCTGTGGGCTTGGCACACGCGAGGTGCGACCCAGCGGTTGGTCTATACTTATAACCTCTCCTTTCCGCCAGCACTCTTCACTTGGCTCGGTGCAAGGCTCATCGGGGCCAAGGCCGTCGCCATGGTCTATGACATCGAGATCCCTCGTCAGACTGTCCCTTGGAGCATCGGCCGCGCGATCGACCTGTGGCTCCATCGCCTCCTGATGCCGCGATTCGACGGGCTGATTCTCATCGCCGCCGCCATCGCAGAGGATTTTGCGCCGGGAAAACCGTATCTTTGCGTCGAAGGAGGGATCCGACCGGAGAGTCTCGCACTCGCCGCGTCAGCTCCCACCGCCAGGCAACAAAGCGATCCGTTTACCGTCGTTTCCGCCGGGAGCCTTGATGAGGCCAACGGATTCCTTGTCCTGCTGGAGGCATTTACCCGTCTGCCCGGCAACGGCTACCGTTTACAGATCGCCGGGCGTGGGCCGCTGGAACCACAAATACGGGCCGCGGCCGCCAAAGATCCACGCATTGAATACCTCGGATTCCTTTCATTCGAGGAAGTCCAGACGCTGTACCGCTCGGCTGATGTGCTCATCAACATGCGACTTACTCAAACGATCGACACTAGGTATTTCTTCCCCTCCAAGCTGATGGAGTATCTGGCCTCGGCAGTCCCGGTTATCAGCACATGCACCGGCGCGGTCGAGAAGGAGTTCGGCAGTTTCGTCCACCTGCTTCGAGAAGAGGCCCCTGAGTCGCTGGCTGATGCAATCTGCAAGGTAGCTGCGCTGGATCCGAGCACCCGCGCGGACATGGGACGCCGAGCGCAGCAGTACATGATAACCCACAAGACTTGGGACGCTCAGGCTCGCAGAATCATTCAGTACCTTCGTCAGAGCGTACTTGCCTCGCCCTCCTTACCGGACGGCGAGGAGGCATCATGCACTGCGTAATCGACCAAGCCACACGCCCCTACTTTTCACAAGGTATCCCACCATGAACAATCGAATCCGAGTCCTGGTGCTTTCAAGCTATTATCTACCTGGCTGGAAAGGTGGCGGCCCAATCCGCTCTGTTTCGGGAATGGTCAATGCACTGGGGGACGAATTTGACTTCAGCATCCTCACTTCCGATCGGGATTTGGGCGATTCGGCTCCCTACCCGGGCATTGCTCGCAGCGTTTGGGTGCCTGCGGAAAAAGCCCAGGTCATGTACCTGCCTCCCAATCGCATCCGGTTGGCGACCCTGTGCCGCCTGATTAACCAAACTCCACACGACGCTGTCTATCTCGGCGGCGGCTTTGATCCACAATTCGTCCTTCGGTTCCTGCTGCTTCGGCGATTGGGGCTAGTGGGCCAGAAGCCCGTGATCGTCGCGCCGCAGGGAGTGTTCTCCGAAGGCGCAATGCATATTCACGAGTTCAAGAAGCGGGTATTTGCCCGGTTGGCGCGGTGGCTGAAACTGTACCATCACGTGACTTGGCACGTCTCGACCAAGTTCGAGCGGCGAGACGCCCGCCGGACGCTAGGTCTTGCGCGGAACTCACACGTCGTGGTTGTCGCACCGGACATAAGTGCGTCGCCCGCAGCCCTCTCTCTTGTGCGGCGTAAATCGGTCGGAAAGCTGCAGGTCGTGTTCCTATCGCGGATCTCTCCCAAGAAGAATCTGGATGGCGCGATTCGGATCCTCCAGGGGGTCGCGGTTCCGATGGATTTTCACATTTATGGACCGGCGGAAGACCAGGACTACTGGCGACTTTGCAAGAGAGAAATGCGGAAGCTTCCTCCGCACATCTCCGCAACCTACCATGGCCCGATTCCCCACCACGAAACTGCCAATGTCTTTCGATCGCATGATCTGTTTTTCCTGCCGACCCTCGGGGAGAACTTTGGGCATGTGATCATTGAGGCATTGAGGGCTGGCTGCCCCGTACTGATCTCGGATACCACCGCTTTCCGGCAACTGGAGTCCCAGGGCGCTGGATGGGATCTGCCGTTGGAAAATCCAGACGGGTTCCGCCAAGTCCTACAACAGTGCGCGGCGATGTCCCCAGAAGAGTGGCTTGCCTGGTCCGAAGGTGCTCTACGTATGGGAACCCAGATCGCCAACGATGAAATGACAACCAATCGCTATCGAGCGATGTTTCGAGAACTAGTTGGCCGTACTCTGAAGCGGGCCGCCTGATAAGAACTGATCTTGACCGTGCTCTGTGTTGTGAGTAGCATCGCGAACCCAGGAGGCTCGACATCCGTTAAGCGGGAGCACGATCTTGATACAGAACCTGGCAAAGGATGAAACCGATGTTCAAAAACAAGACGCTCTTGATTACCGGCGGTACCGGCTCGTTCGGCAACGCCGTATTGCGACGGTTCCTCCGCACGGACATTGCGGAAATCCGCATCTTCAGCCGTGATGAGAAGAAACAGGATGAGATGCGGCATCAGTATCGCAACGACAAGCTCAAATTCTACATTGGCGATGTGCGCAACCGGGACGGACTGCGGGACGCCATGGAAGGCGTCGATTACGTCTTCCACGCTGCCGCCCTGAAACAGGTTCCTTCCTGCGAGTTCTACCCGCTCGAAGCCGTCTATACGAATATCCTCGGCACGGCCAACATGCTCACGGCCGCCATCGACGCGGGCGTACACAACGTCGTCGTGCTGAGTACCGACAAAGCGGCCTATCCGGTCAACGCCATGGGCATGTCCAAGGGACTGATGGAGAAAGTCACGCTTGCCCGATCGCGCGTCGCCGCCGACAAGGGGTGTACGCTCTGTGTCACCCGCTACGGTAACGTCATGGCCTCCCGCGGCTCGGTCATTCCGCTGTTCATCGACCAGATTCGCGAGGGGCTGCCGCTGACGGTGACCGATCCGAACATGACTCGCTTCATGATGTCGCTGGACGACGCGGTGGACCTGGTGATCTACGCCTTTCAGAAAGCGTCGTCGGGCGATCTGTTTATCCAGAAGGCCCCCGCCGCCACGATTGGCACCTTGGCCGAGGCCGTGAAGCGGATATTTCATGCCGACAACCCCCTCCAGGTCATCGGCACCCGCCATGGGGAGAAGCTCTACGAAACGCTCCTCACCCGCGAGGAAATCAACCGCGCCATCGACCTGGGTGATTACTACCGCGTCGCGGCGGACGTCCGAGATCTCAACTACGCCAGGTATTTTTCCGACGGACAGAGCCAGCTTGCCGAGGTCGAGGACTACCACTCGCATAATGTGCGGCAACTGAATGTCGACGAGATGGTCGACGTACTCCTGAAGCTCGCGTACATCCAGGAAGAGTTGGCCAAGGATTCCTGCAAACCTTTTGTGCGGCCGGAAACGCAGCGCGGTCGGAAAGTAGCCTAATAGTCCGCTCCCACGCCACGGAGACTCGTACCATGAGAACGGTCCTCATCACCGGTGCCAAAGGATTTGTCGGCCGCAACCTAGCGGCCCACCTGCGCCCGCGCGACGACATCCGGCTATTAACCTACGATCTCGACAACAGCGAGGCGGAGCTTCGCCGCTGGGCGTCCGAGGCCGACATCGTCTTCCACTTAGCCGGCGTCAATCGACCGAAGAATGTAGAGGAGTTCAAACTGGGTAATGCCGGGGCCACCGAGGATCTCTGCTACATTCTCCGCGAGGCTGGTCGTGCGCCCAAGGTCATTTTCAGTTCCTCGATCCAGGCCGAATTCGACAATCCCTACGGCACCAGCAAGCGGTACGCCGAAGAGACTCTCCGGCAATTTGCCGAGCAAACCGGGGCGACTGTGGCCATCTTCCGGCTCAAGAATGTTTTTGGGAAATGGTGCCGGCCGAACTACAACTCGGTTGTCGCCACATTCTGCCACAACACGGCCCACGACCTGCCGATTCAGATTTCCGATCCAGACCGGCAACTAGAGCTGGTCCACGTGGATGATGTGATCGCCGCAATGTTGGCAGAGATGGATCGGCTGCCGCAGCACGCTCAGCCCCTGGTCACGCCGGACCTGATCCCGTTCACAGCACTGACTCTGTCAGACTTAGCCGGCCGGATCCAGTTTTTTCGCGACATGCAGCAGTCGCTCCATGTGCCCGACTTTTCCGTGCGATTTAACCAGCAACTCTACACGACCTATCTTTCCTACGTGGAGCCTTCGCGGTGGGAGTACGGACTCGACGTCAAGTGCGACGCCCGGGGTAATCTGGCCGAGTTTATCAAATCACCCTGGTTTGGACAGATTTTCCTTTCGCGAACGCGGCCAGGCATCACCCGGGGCAACCATTACCACCACGCGAAGACCGAGAAGTTCCTGGTCGTCGCAGGCGAAGGGCTGATTCGTTTTCGCCACGTCGAAAGTGAAGCGATTCAAGAGTTTCACGTTCGGGGTGAGGACTACCGAGTCGTGGACATTCCACCCGGCCATACCCACTCAATCACCAACATTGGCCCCGGTGAGATGATTACCCTCTTCTGGTCCAGCGAGATCTTCAATCCCGACCGGCTCGACACGTATTTCCTTCCCGTCGATCTTCCTGTCGATCAGCGAGCAGCAGCATGAAAGTCGCCACCGTCGTTGGTACCCGGCCCGAGATCATTCGCTTGTCGCGCGTCATGGCCGCGCTGGACCGCTACGTGGAGCACATCATCGTCCACACGGGCCAGAACTACGATTACGAACTGAACGAGATATTCTTCGAGGATCTGGAGATCCGCCGTCCAGACCACTTCCTTGCCGCGGCGGGGGCCACGGCCGCCGAGACGATCGGCCTGATCATCGCCAAGACCGACGCGCTGCTGCGAGAGATCAAACCGGATGCCGTGCTCATCCTCGGCGACACGAACTCGTGCCTAGCAGCCATCGCGGCAAAACGCCAGAAGATCCCCATATTCCACATGGAAGCCGGTAACCGCTGCTTCGACCAGCGGGTGCCGGAAGAAATCAACCGGAAGATCGTCGATCACATATCTGACATCAATCTGCCCTACAGCGAGATATCCCGCGAGTACCTGCTTCGCGAGGGTATGCCGCCGGACCGGGTCATCAAGACCGGCAGCCCGATGTACGAAGTACTCCACCATTACCTGCCAAAGATCGAGCAAAGCGGCGTGCTCCGGCTATTGGGCCTTGCCCAGCGGCAGTACTTCGTCGTTAGTTCGCATCGCGAGGAGAACATCGATTCTCCCGAGCAGTTTGCCGGGTTATGCCAAGTACTTAATGGGCTGGCGGAGACCTACGCCCTGCCGGTGATCGTCTCGACGCACCCGCGGACCCGCAAGAAGATGGACGCCGAGGGTGTGAAGGTCCATCCGCTGGTGCGGCTGCTCAAGCCGCTGGGCCTATGCGACTACGTGCATCTCCAGATGCGGGCACGGGCAAGCCTTAGCGACAGCGGCACGATCACCGAAGAATCGTCGATCTTAAATTTCCCAGCCTTAAACATCCGTCAGGCCCACGAGCGTCCGGAAGGCATGGAGGAGGCCGCCGTGATGATGGCGGGCCTGAATTGGCACCGCATTCAAGAGGCCCTGGGCGTCCTCGAAAAGCAATCCGGCGACGGCGACCGGCGGTTCCGCATCGTGGGCGATTACGACGTACCGAACGTCTCGGAGAAGGTCGTGCGGATCATCCTCAGTTACGTGGATTATGTCAATCGCACCGTCTGGCGAAAGGCGTGAAGAAGCACCATGCGAATCCTCATGCTTAGCCAATTCTTCGATCCAGAACCCGATTTCAAGGGTTTGCCCTTTGCGCGTGAGTTGTCGCGTCGTGGGCATGAGGTAGAAGTGCTTACGGGCTTTCCCAACTACCCGGGCGGGAAACTTTATCCGGGCTATCGTGTGCGCCCTTGGTGCCGCGAGGTCATGGACGGCATCGCGGTCAACCGCGTCGCCCTGTACCCGAGCCACGATGGCTCCGCAGTGCGGCGGATCGCCAATTACGCCAGTTTTGCCCTGAGCGCGTCAGTCATCGGGCCATTTCTTGTGCGTAAGCCGGACGTAGTCTATGTCTACCATCCGCCAGCCACCATTGGCCTCCCGGCAATGGTATTGGGCGCGTTGCGCGGATGTCCGGTGGTCTACGACATTCAAGATCTCTGGCCGGACACCGTGGCGGCGGCGAATATGGTGGATAGCCCCTGGGTTATCAAGGCACTGGACCACTGGTGTCGCCTGATCTATTCCCGGGTCAATCGCATGGTGGTTCTGTCTCCGGGCTTCCGCAAGACGCTGATCGAGCGGGGCGTCCCGACGGAGAAGATCGACCTGATCTATAACTGGGGCGACGAGGCGAGTCTGCGTGGTTGCCGCCGCGATGAAGCCCTGGGACGGCAACTTGGCATGACTGGCCGGTTCAACGTAGTATTTGCCGGGACGATGGGAATCGTCCAGGCATTGGACGCTGTGCTGGAAGCCGCCAGAATTTGCGCCACGACCGTCCCGGATGCGCAGTTCGTGTTCGTCGGAGGTGGCGTGGACAAGGCTCGGCTGGCACAACGGGCCAAGGAGATGGAACTGACCAATACGCTATTCCTGCCGCGGCAACCGATGGCAGCAATCGGTGCCGTCCTGTCGTTGGCCGATGTGCTGTTGGTTCACCTGAAGGACGATCCGTTGTTTCGCATCACGATTCCCTCCAAAACCCAAGCCTATCTTGCCATGGGGCGTCCGATCTTGATGGCTGTCGCGGGCGATGCGGCGGACCTGGTCGAGCAATCGGGTGCCGGCGTGACGTGTGCGCCGGAAAACCCAGTTGCCCTGGCGGACGCCGTGAAGCAACTCAGGACGATGGCCCCATCGCAGCGGGAAGCAATGGGAGATCGCGGCCAGCGGTTTTATGATGAGCACTTGTCCCTGCGGTCGGGCGTCGAGAAGTTCGAGCGGGTTTTCGAGGCCGCTCTCCAGAGTAAGCGTTTGGGACTGTACTGCACACGCAAATCTTCTCAGGACTCCTCGCGACCAGTCGTTAGACAGGAGCGCGAAGCAGCATGAGCCGTCATCCCATCCAGCAGGTGATAAAACGCGTCATCGACGTGACCGTTTCCGCTCTGTTTCTGATCATTTTTTCACCGATTCTATTGGCTATTTGGCTTCTGGTGCGGTGGCGGATGGGCAAGCCGGCCATTTTTTGCCAGCGGCGTCCGGGGCTAGGCGGGCGTCCGTTTACGCTTTGCAAGTTCCGTACCATGAACGATGCCCGCGACCCCGACGGATCATTAAGACCGGACGGGGAGCGGCTGACGGGCTTGGGGCAATTCCTGCGGCGTACGAGTCTCGATGAGTTGCCTCAGTTGTGGAACGTGCTGTGCGGGGAACTCAGCCTCGTCGGGCCGCGCCCCCTCTTGATGGAATACCTGGAACGGTACTCGCCTGAGCAGGCCCGTCGGCTCGAAGTGAAACCTGGAATCACGGGCTGGGCCCAGATCAATGGCCGCAATGCAATTGCCTGGGAGGAAAAATTCCGGTTGGACGTGTGGTATATCGACCATTGGAGCCTGGGCCTGGACCTGTGGATACTCATGCAGACGGGCTGGAAAGTAATTCGCCGCGACGGAATCAGCGCCGCCGCCCATGCGACCATACCCGCTTTCACCGGGACGACTGCGATGCGAAAAGAGGCTGGATGAGACGCGCCATCGCCCAGGTAGTGTCTGTCGAACAGGAGGTGTCATGTGATCGTGGGAAACCAGGTGTATGTGATTGGCGGCGGGGGACATGCGAAAGTCGTGGTTCGTACGTTGCTCGACCTCGGATACGTGATCGCGTCGGTCTTTGACGACGACCCCAAAAGATGGGGCTTCCCACTATTGGGAATCCCCATCGTCGGACCAATTGACCGCATCCGGGACTGTCCACCTTTGCCTGCGGTGATTGCCATCGGCACCATCGCCGTGCGAATGACCCTCGCCGAACGGTTGAATTTTCACTGGTTGACGGTTGTTGATCGCCATGCCCACGTGGATCCTACGGTTCGTTTGGGCCAAGGAACCGTTGTCATGCGGGGGGCGGTGATCCAAGCCGATTCGTCCCTGGGCGACCATGTCATCGTGAATACCGCGGCTTCGGTCGATCATGACTGTACGCTGGGAAATTACGTTCATATTTCTCCTGGAGTGCATTTGGCTGGCGGGGTAACCGTAGGGGAGGCGACGTTCATGGGAATCGGTTCGGTGGCCATTCCGGGCGTGCGGATCGGCACCGCAACAACCGTCGGTGCCGGTGCAGCCGTGGTGCATGATTTGCCTGCACGAGTTCTCGCCGTGGGAGTGCCGGCAAGAGTTATCAAGTCCTACGAATGCTCGCCAACTTATGAAGAGTCGCCTGGAATCTCCGCTTTCTTAGAAAAATCTTTGTAACCGTTAATTCTTGCTCAATTCCCCTAATCCGACGCACCGATTGAGTCGATACAAGGAGCAGACTTCTTGTCGAGACCAGGAAACGCGTCATCATGGTTACGCAGAACCCCGTAGCTACCCGGATTTACCTTTCGCCCCCGCACATGTCGCGGCACGAGCGGGGTTTGCTCTTGGACGCTTTCGATTCAAACTGGGTCGCTCCGATTGGCCCCCACGTGGACGCCTTCGAGCGGGAGTTTGCCGAGAAGATCGGCGTGCGCGAGGCGGCGGCCCTGTCGTCGGGGACGGCGGCCCTGCATCTGGCGCTCATGATGTTGGGGGTCGGTAGCGGCGACGAAGTCGTCACTTCATCGCTGACGTTCGCGGCCACCGCCAATGCCATCACCTATCGGGGAGCGAAGCCCGTTTTCATCGACAGCGAACAACGGACATGGAACATGGATCCCGATCTGCTGGCCAAGGAGTTGCAGGCCGGTGCCCGCCGCGGAAAACTGCCCAAAGCGGTTGTCGTTGTTGATATCTACGGCCAATGCGCGGATTACGACGCGATTATCGATATTTGCGGCCGGTATGACGTGCCGGTCGTCGAGGATGCCGCTGAATCGTTGGGTGCCACGTATTGCGGTCGGCCAGCGGGAACTTTCGGGGCGATTGGTTGCTTCTCGTTCAACGGAAACAAGATCATTACGACCAGTGGCGGCGGAATGCTGGTGACCGATCGTCCGGAGTACGCGCAAAAGGCCCGCTTTCTCGCCACACAGGCCCGCGATCCTGCGCCCCACTACCAGCACTCGGTGATCGGCTACAATTACCGAATGAGTAACCTGCTGGCTGCGGTGGGTCGAGGGCAGCTCCGCGTGTTGGAAGATCGCGTGGCAAGTCGCCGGGCTAACTTCGAGTTCTACCGGGAGACGCTTGGCTCCTTGCCCGGCATCGCCTTCATGCCGGAACACACGGCTGGGCAATCGACCCGTTGGCTAACGTGCATGACCATTGACCCGAACAAGTTTGGGGCAAACCGGGAAGAAGTCCGCCTGGCCCTCGATCGGCAGAACATTGAGGCCAGGCCGATTTGGAAACCGATGCACATGCAGCCTGTCTTCGCTGACTGCCGTGTACGAGGCGGTGCCGTGTCCGAACAGATATTCGAGTACGGCTTGTGCCTGCCCAGCGGATCGAGCCTTACGGAAGAGGACCAGTTGCGCGTCGTTAATACGGTCCGCTCGACCGCCGGCCATCAGCCACTGGGTCAGGGTATCGACCGGGTGTTCGCCGCTCCTGTCAGGAAGGCCGCGTAGGGCCAGGTCAAAAAATTAGGCGAGATGGGCACAAGAGAGCATGGCCGTCGGTAATCCGGCCTATTCGCAGCACAGCTCATGCAGATTATCCGCCCGCATATCTTAGACCGTTTGGCCAGTTTAGGACCGGCGCACCAATAACTGTCGTGTTTTGCACATTCGCCGAGCGGGGACAGACGGCACACGGAGTGTGCCTGCTACTATCCAGTGCGCAATGCAAAAGGGCAGTGGCGAACCACTGCCCTAGAATATGCTTGAATTGGCTGCACCTTCCCTGGCCTTACGGCCATGAAACTCCGTAACTCACGGGCTGCTGGGTGACCTGTTGGTGGCGATGACCACCACCGGCACGGCAACGGCTGTCGCAATGGCAGCACCGATGACGAGGGGGTTACTGACGAAGTTCCTTATGCAGCCGTCCCCGAGTCCCCCACGGACCGTCTCGCCCGGCGCGACCAGCAGGATGCCTTGCTGAGCCGACGGAGGAGCGATGCCCGGCGACCAGAGTCGGTAGACTTGGCGGCCCTGCGGCGTCACGACCTGGTAGACGCCGCCGCGGACTCCGGAGATGGCGAAGGAACCCTGGCGATCGGTCACGGTCGCTGCGACTTCGCGGTTCTGCACGTCCTGCAAGGAAACGCGAACGCCGCTCTGGGGGGCATTTTGGCCATTGACCATCTGGCCGACGAGTACGCCGCCGTCGCGGAGTGCCACATCAGCAATCTGCGGCGCGGGCAAAGCCGTGGCGTCGGCCCATCCGGTTGTCGGCAGGCACAAGCCGGCTAATGCCAATCCTACAATCGCTGCTCTAAGGCGAGAAATACTCATAATGACCAAGCTCCATCAAAATCGGAAAATCCGTTGTTTTTTACTGAACCCGTTCCAGAAAGTAGAAGAGGCGCGTAGCGCCTGCCCTCACAATCGATCTGGCTTATTGAAAACGTCGGTCGTTCCTAAGTCCAGACTGAAGGGAATTCCACGTGTGAGCAATGAATGGATAGTATGGGCACTTTGCGTAAAATTTGCCGCTAACGAACCTGCTGTCGGAAGTGTTCGATATAGAGCGAGTCCAATTGGGGCAAACGGTTGGCCAACCGCGTACTCAGTCGGCCCGGCGGGGTGTTGTGTTGGATGTCGGCCAAGTATGCCTTGAGTTCTTCGCGAGCGGCCGGTGGCCCGAGGAGCATGAAATGAACCCAAGCCCAGGAATCGCGATACTCGGTTCGCCCCATCTGGGATATGTCGACCTTGTTTTCGAGCATTTGCAGCTTCGGAACTTCTCCCCGGCGGACGTTCCAGCGAATGCCGTCCACGTGCGGGTGGCTGCCAACCCTTTGTGCCGCACTGACCTCAAAGAACTGCGCCAGCCCCTCGTCGAGCCAGAGTGGCACCAGTGGTAGCGAGGCATGAAGCAAAGCATGCGTACACTCATGGCGCAGGTCGACTTCAACGTCTTGACTCCAAAAGGCGAACACACGGCCAGAACCCTGGTTTTTGACGTACAAAGCCTTGCGGCTCGGAACACCGGGCAGGTAACGCTTCAAGTAGGCGGAATAAGTTGCCTTGTCGTGAAACAGGTAGATTTCGATCGGTTCTTTCGCGGGCGCGATGCCTAGCAACTGAACCAGATCGGCCTGCAGCAAAGCGAATCTGTTGAGGACGCCTTCCAGCCCGGCTAAGGAAAAGTCGGCCTGGCAAGTGAAAGGCCCCGCGATCCGTGCGTCGGCCCAATTTGCCGAATTGCCGCAGTTGCTGGAGCCTATTTGGATTGCCAGAACGAGCAGGATACCTCGCAGACCTCGGGTCATCGGCACTAGGCTTTTAGTGAACATAAACCAGCCTTTCTCTCTGAGAACAGGGATCGGTACGGTATCCTGCCTCCCTAAAAGGATCAATGCCAGTCGTTCCGCATCCAAATCTTTCCGCAACAGAAGCTACAAGGGACTTTGCGGTTCTGTGCGGCCTGAGCGGCCTTGATCATAACCTTGCCAACTGCTAGCAGTGACGGCAGGCCGTAGGGTG
>JBAWVO010000125.1:0-17482 GCA_037147235.1 Planctomycetota bacterium
GAAAGTGGTACGTGAGCTGGGTTCAGACCGTCGTGAGACAGGTCGGTCCCTATCTTCTGTGGGCGTTCGAAACTTGAGGAGGTTCTTCTTTAGTACGAGAGGATTTAGAAGGACGTACCTCTGGTGTTCCAGTTGTCGCGCTAGCGGCACGGCTGGGTAGCTATGTACGGAAAGGATAAACGCTGAAAGCATATAAGCGTGAAGCCTTCTCCAAGATTAGGTTTCGTATGTGTTATACACGAGAGTCCCCTGGAAGACTACCAGGTTGATAGGTCGGATGTGTAAGCGCAGCAATGCGTTCAGCTAACCGATACTAACGGACGAATACTTGGCCACATGAATCCAATGCTCCTGCGAGCTCTCTTTTTTGTGGTCGGCTCCTTCAAAATAAGGAGCGACAAATGCCACGAATTTACCATAACCATACCAGGTGCCTGGGCTTTTACCGGCCCAGGCATCATTTTCCGGTGACTATATCTGGAAGGCCACACCCGTTCCCATCCCGAACACGGTAGTTAAGCTTCCAGAGCCGATGGTAGTACCAAAAGTGCGAGAGTAGGTGTTGCCGGGTTTTTTATAGAAACTCCCACGGTCGAAAGATCGTGGGAGTTTTCTTTTTTCTTGACCGCCAAATGGGCCACAGTAGCCGACTCCGCCGGCGGCAAGCAATAACAGGGCCTTGATCATAACTTTGCCAACTGCTGTCATTGCTAGCTCGACGTAGGGTGCGTGGAGCACGGATGCCCGCGAAATGGTGCGTTACGCGAACCGGTCTATTTCAGGGTAGACGTTCTCGAAGTATTGAGTCCGTGCGCAACGCACCATTTCCCGGGTGTTGGTTCGCTCCACGCACCCTACGGCCTGCCGTCACTGGTAGCAGTTGGCAAGGTTATGATCAAGGCCGCACCACAATTATCCGCAAACCCGGCGGAGAGCCACAATTATTTTTCGGCGGAGTCTCGGAAATGCAGAAAGGCGGTCGGCCCAAAAAGTCGAGAAACCATTCGCATCATCTCGATTCACCCCGATTCACCCGCCATTATTTCGCGGCTGGCGACTGTGGGGATTTCAAATCGACGCGATACAGGCCCTCGCTGGTTCTCACGACAACCCCGTAGTGGTTGCTGACGAACAGCATTATTGGGGTGCCTGGACAGCGGCCCCGCAAGTGCTTGAGTTTTCCCGCAATGCCGTCGCTGATGTGCAACTCTCCGGTCGTATACTCAAACATGTAGAATCGCCCTTCATGCATCAACATCGGGCCTTGAGGAATCATGGTGTCGAGGACTTCCACGTTAAAATCGGGAAATCCCGTCCGACAAAGATTGCTGGCAAACTTGTATTCCGAAAGGCCCTTGTGACTTCGGCCCTCCCCGCCTCCCCAGTAGCACTGCCCCTCGAAGAACATTTCCGGCCGAGACGGCATCAACACACGGGGCAGAACTTCCACCGTGCGCTTGTTCGGATCGACCAAGAACGTGCTATTTTCTTGGGTGTCTCCGTGAACGAACCGTCCGACGAGTACGCGTTGTTCGGGCAGTTTGCCAGTGGTGCCAGGAGTTGTGAACGCGCAACAGTAGGTGGGCTTGAAAGCCGCGTTCAGCCTGCTGCCTTCTTTCGGCGGATTTCGCGAGTCGGATTTTTCCTTGGCGGCTGTCTCGCGGGCTTCGTGGAGGATGTCGAACTTCGGGCGGCCGCCGGATGCGATCGACACCAGGGCCAGCCAACTGCGATCGGTAGCGCCGGCCAGGAAAACTTTGCCGGGTTCAATCGCCGTCAGTACATAGTTTTTCATGGGCGGCAAGCCTTCCTCGGGCCCGATTCCGAAACCCTTCTTGGTCGCCGGATCGATTGCGACCAGACAGAGGATCGATTCGTTCCTATTGTTGGGATTCGATCCCAACGTGCAAACCGCCCAGAGGTACTTGCCGTCCCAGCAGACCGCCGCGCGATTCTCCATGTCGGGATCCGGCGCGAGAAACAAGCCGGGAACACGCTCCAGCCGACCTTTGTCTCGCATGAGGAGAATCGCATCCTCGATGGCCACGACATCCGTTCCTTTGGATACCGCATGCAGGCACCGCACAAAGCCCCCCCTCTCTTGCGTCAAAGTCTTCTCTTGGCCGTTGGGTAGGATTTCCTTGAAAATGATCGGCTGAAAAACCACATCGGCGTCGGCGTCCGACACGTTTTCCGGTTTTTTGGGCGCGACGAATCTCATAGCGGCGGCGGGTGGCCGTTTCTTGAATTGTTCCATCGCTAGTTGCCTGCGGTTGAACTGTTTCACTTGAGCGTTGGCCATCCCTTTAATGAGCGGGCCGGGGATTTTTGCCGCCTCGCGCAGGAATTCGGCGTACTCGGAACTCGATGAGCCGGCGAGCGGCGCGGAGAGCAGTGATTCCAGGGATCGTTTGTCGGTGGAGTAAGCGTATTGTTTCAGCAGTTTCAAACAGTAGTCGCGTCTATCGCGAGATCGCTCCCGCAAGGCCGCCGGGTCGGACTCGCCTTTGAACCGCACATAAGAAATCCATGGGGAGTGGCGTATCGCCAGCCCGCTCATGAAACTGAGCGTGTCATCAAGCAGACCGGCCGCGGCCTTCGCCGCGAAAATCCGTCGCGAGGCGGCCACCAACTCCTCGTTGAGCGTTTGGAGCGTCTCCAGAACCCTTGGATCGTCGTATTGCTTGAGAACGTCCGGCCCAAAATTATTCTTTATTAATTCACGAGATTGCGGATCCGTTAGCGGAATCGACCAGAGAAAGTCGATGTCGGATTTGCGGAGAATGTCGGGGTGGGTGAATTTCGTGCCGACGAAGAGCATCTCCATGTGCCGCACGGCTTCCCGCCGATGGGCACACGCCTTGAGAAAATTGTCGCTGTAGGCCAAGGTGAAAGCATACTTGCCAATGCTCAATTCATATTGCATCATTTGATTACATGCCAGCATGGCGTCGCGATGCGTCAACGGCTGATCGGGCATCAACAACAGGCTCGACTCGAACAGCAAGATTGCCTCGGGATAATTGCTGACCTTCATGAAGTCGCGGCCGCGCTCCGTCAACTGGCGTGCTTCGTTCGCGGCGTCCAACGGCGGCGTTCCCTTCCCCAACGAACGGTCGAACAATTCCGCGGCCGCTTGGCGAAGCTCCGCTACCGTGCGGTCCAGCGGCAGTCCTTCCCGGCTGCAATGGTCCAATTCGGTTGAACCGCGCAACAGCTTCAGCGAGAATCGGCATTGAAGCTTCTCCGGCGGGCCTTCCAGGCGGTATTCACCCATCACGTACAACGGCAACCGCCGTTCGAGCTTCGATTGGCCGGCAATCGCCACTTCTCGGGCAACCGCCTGCGCCTCGGCGAACTCAACCGCGACGACGCCTGTACGCTGCAGCAAATCGCGCTCGATCAACCGCGCAAAAACGCCTTGAAACTGATCAGCCTCGTGCGTCAGGCTGTTGTTCATCAGCGGCGGCACGGCCACGATCTCGACGGCCTTGTCGCCTTGGAGACGCCGGGCGGTATCGATAAGATCAAGGATGGACTTTGAATCGGTCTCGGTGCTGTTGGACAGCATGATAGGACGCATGCAAAGCCGCAGACCTTGCCGCGTTTCGCTGACGACAACCGAAAGATGCGGGACCGGCGCGGCCTGGAAATAGAGCCAAACGAGCAAATCGGCCTTGAGCAGCCGGCCCAACTCGCATCGTTTGCCGACACCCTCCGGCGCGAATGCCGCTTGCAGTTCCTGCTCGCGGATGACCTTGTCGATCTCGGCGCGTTCGACCAGCGAGACGCCGGCCACCGAGCCCAACAGCGTTTCGACCAAGGACGCCACATCCTTGGCAGCGTTTTCGCCGCGTCCGACGACTGCGATGCGGCATTTCGGAAGCGGTGCCGCCGGGGCGGCGGAGGGCGACGATTTCTCCGTGCCCGTTGAGGCAAGAGGCGCGGGCTGCGGCGTTCGCTGGGCGGCGAGAGCTTGATCCGCCTCGCTTAGCCTTTCCAAGGGCACCGACACCTGGCTCCCGTTCGACTTTTTCAGCAGAACCTTGCCGTCCTTGACGCCGATCAGTTCGGCATCAATGCTGAACTTCCCGGTGGCGTCGGTCCACTTTCTCGACTCAGCGAGAGCAGAAGAAGCGACGAGGACAGCGAAAATCACAAACCAGCAGATGCGGCGCAGTGTCATAACGATTTCCCCCGTATTTATGACGGCAATTTTACCGTCGCAGAACGCCCGATCCAAGCTAATCTTTTTTCTCGGGCAACGTCTGGATGAAATGCTCCAGCAGCCGGATGGCCATCGTGTGCCCACAGCTTTGTAGGGCTTTTTTGCCGGCGATGTTTTCAGAAAGGTCGGCCGCCCGCGTCGTCACCCGATCGGCCAACACCACCTTGCCGTCCTTCCGATTAACCACGTTAATCTCCGCACGGGCCGAGCAATTGACGATGTTGCCGATTCGCACGGCAAACTCGCTGAATGCTTCGCCGGCAATCAACACATCGACCTTCGCCATGCCGCGCGGCCAACAATCGACGTTTTTGGCGGTCCAGCCATGGGCGAAATCGGTCAACTCATTCTGCGACACGTCTTGCACCGTGAATCCGCACTCGGTCAGGACTTTCTTGATCTCGGTTTCTACGGCCGGATCGATCACCGTCACTACGACGGTCACTTGGGGTGCGGCGTGATGTTGCTCGCGGACGATGATGGAGACGACGGGTTTGCGGCGGCCGGCTAGCTTTTTCTTCAATGCCGGCAGAGGATCGACACCGTCGTCGCCAGCGATCAATTTCGAGCCTGATCGTCGCACTTTGTCGGCCACATCCTTGGAAAGCTGAACGACCATCGCGCTCAGGTCGGCACCCACTGCGTCCTTGACCATCAGGCTTTCGATCAAGCTGGTTTCGGTACCGATGAGCTTGGCGGTAATGAACATGTCCTTGCCGAGGCGGAAGGCGCGGCCCGTGATCATGATTTTCGCCCCGACCAGTTTACCAACCTTGATAGCCGTCTCGTCGTTGACCAGTCCGGTGAGGTTCAATTCATGTTCCCGCAAGGTTTGCATGATCGATTCGCGCTCGACCAAGGTGATGCCCGACTCGCCGGAGAGCATGGCCGTCAGTGCGGCGGCGATTTCGCTGCCTGCGTCCGGATTGGCCGGATCACTGGAGGTAAAGTTGAGCACGGCCACAGTAAGGCCCGCAGTTTTTGTGGCCTTATTGTCCTTGACGGGATCGGCCGCCGCGGCCGATCCCGCGAGAATAGACACCACGGCAATCAGACTGAGAATTCCTGCATGTTTCACGGTAGGTTACCTTTCGAGAAAATCGACTCAGGGTAGAACGAGTTGGGAAGCGGGGCGGTGCGAAGCCGGTTCGACGCTTTGCGGGCGACGGTTGGGAGACGGCGTGGGAACGACTGGTGACGCCAAATAGTCCAATGCCCCAACCAGAAACAACTGGCTCCGCGGATCGTTGCGCCACGAACCCAGCGGAACCTGACACAGGACAATCCGGCCACGCCCGACATTCTTGCAGACAACCAGCGAGTCAATTGACGCCGGACTCTTGCCGGCGGATTCGCGCGGCCACCAGGCGATTTCGAGTGCCGGCTCACTGGCCGGCAAGCGGATGGCCCAGAGGTCGCCCTTGCCGCGCGAGGGATCGAACCATCGTAGCGATGCGGTCAAGGGGTGGTCCTTCTGCCAGGCTAATTTGGCTGGCACGGTGCGTTGCACGAGTGGATATCCGGCTAATACGGCCGGTTTCGTCTGATTCAGGATGAGAACATTGGTGCCGGCCGTAGCCAGTTGCAGCAACTTTTGCTGGCCGCCCGTGTCGGATTCCAGCCGATTACTGCCCACGATCAGCACGTCGGGCAATACGAAAGAAAGCTCGGCATCGCTCAGAATGCTTGTGTGTTTGATCTTCGCCTGCTTCAAGAGCGATGGCAACTTCTCCGGCTGATCCCAAACATAGAGATGTTTTGCCAATGCCTCGGGCTGTTCCCCAACGGATAAATACCGCGAAGACAACCGTTTGGCAACGCCGTCGAGGAGATTGTCGGGATATACCTCGACGGCAGCGGTGCCCTCAGCAATCGGTTTGATTTTTCCAGCCTGCTCGATATGGTACGCAACTCTCATGGGGGTGTGCGTCCGCACGGCGGGCACGGCTATGCGAATGTTCGGCGGCGAATTCTTATCGGTCACGGTAACTCGGCCCGATACCAATTGCGCCTCGCCGCAGACGAGCCGCCAGTCAAGCGTGATGCCCGGAATCCGTTCTTCGGTCGTCCATTGCACCTGAATGGTCTCGGTACTTCCGCTTAGCCAGTATCCGTCGCTCGAGAGCGCGATGAGCAAAATCGCCGCGTGGTTCATGGCATGGCCCGCTGTTTATACGGAGTCCTATTGGAAACCACATATCCTATCACACGAGTACCAAAAGTGCGATAGTGGGGCGTGTGGCAAGATTTTCTGGCAAGCGCGTGGCACGGGCTTCTAGCCCGTAATATTCGACACGGGCAAGATGCCCGTGCCACGGTGACACGGGCAAGATGCCCGTGCCACGGTGGCAACCGTCTGCCAGAGAATCTTGCCACACACGAGAGTGGGTGTTGCCGGTTTTTTTATAGAAACTCCCACGGTCGAAAGAGCGTGGGAGTTTTCTTTTTTCTTGACCGCCAAATGTGCCACAGTAGCCCGACTCCACCGGCGGCAAGCAATAACAGCAGCGTATCCGGCTCGGGCACTGAGTTCAGGGACGGCTGCAAGGTAGAAGGAAGAACCAGAAGAGGGCTAGCCGTTAAAAACGGAGATATTGCTGGGGCACTGCTAATGCTACTGACGCTGGGCACGAGAATATCGACGCTGTCAGCAAACGAAGGTGCGGAAAAAAGTTCGCTAGGATCGAAAATAAGCACACCGCCGGCATTGATCGTTAGTGCTCCGTAGGGTAACGCCGTTGGGGAAAGTATACGCAGCGTGCCGCTGGAGACAGTTGTGCCGCCGGTATAGGTATTCGTGCCGGTAAGGACCAGCCCCCCCGACCCGCTCTTGGTTAGATTGCCCGAGCCGTCGATAATTCCCGAAAGCGTGGCGATAGCGGAGTTGTCTTGTTGAATCGTGCCATTTTGGCTGAGGGTGATGGTTGTGCTGGAGGTGAAGGCGGTCGAACCGAAAATATTGAGTACACCTGCGCCGCTGCCGCCGAAGGTTAGCGCACCGGTTCCCAGGTTCGCAGTGGAAGAGACGGCCAGAGTACCGAGGTTGATGGTGGTTCTGCCGCTGTAACTATTCGAGGCCGTGAGAGTTATCGTTCCTGGTCCGCTTTGTGAAACGGAACCACTGCCGCTGATCGCATTGGTCAGCGTGTAGTTATCAGAGAGGTTGATGACCAATTGCGAGTTATTGGTGATCAGTCCAGTGCCCGGCGCGCCGTTTGAGCCGCCATTGCCGATTTGCAAAGTGCCGGAACTGATCAAAGTAGGACCGCTGTAGGTGTTTGATGCGGTCAGTTGCAAGGTTCCCGATCCGCTTTGTGTCAGAGATCCGCTGCCGCTGATCGCATTGGCCAGCGCGTAGGTGTCGGAACAGTTAACGAGCAGTTGCGAGTTATTGGTGATTGGCCCTGGGTCTGGGGCGCCGCTTGTGCCACCGCTGCCGATCTGCAACATGCCGGCCGATACGGTCGTGCAGCCACGGTAGCTGTTGCTGCCCGTCAAGAGGAGCGTACCGGCACCCAACTTAGTCAGGCCGCCCGAGCCGCTGATGTCATTGTTGACGGTAAACACGTTGGCCGCATTGGCGATGTCGAAGCCTCCATTGAACGTGGACCAGTTAACTGAGTGGCTTCCCAAGTCGGTGACGGCGGTTCCGGTGATCTGTAGTATCCCGCCGTTGAAAATGATCTGGCTGTTGGCGGCCCCAAGATTATTGCTGCCGGAAATGCTCAATTCGCCGCCGGTGAGCGTCGTGCCGCCGCTGTAGCTGTTGTTGCCCGTAAGTGTCAAAATGCCCGTGCCGGCCTGAGTCAGACTCCCGCCGCCGCCGATGGTGCCGCCGAAGACCGAGTTATCCGATCGGTTGAACACCAGCACTGCGTTGTTCGTGATATTGCCGGTAAGGCTACCCGATGTGCCACCGTTGCCGACCTGCAAGGTGCCGGCCGATAGGGTCGTGATGCCGCTGTAGTTATTGCTGCCCGTAAGCGTCAAAATGCCCGCGCCGGCTTTGGTCAGGCTTCCAACGCCGCCGATGATGCCGCCGAATGTCGAGTTGTCCGATCGGTTGAACACCAGCACTGCGTTGTCCGTGATATTGCCGGTAAGGCTGCCTGACGTGCCACCGTTGCCGATCTGCAAGGTGCCGGCCGATACGGTCGTGATGCCGCTGTAGTTATTGTTACCCGCAAGTGTCAGAATGCCCGCACCGGCCTGAGTCAGGCTCCCGACGCCGCCGATGGTGCCGCCGAAGACCGAGTTATCCGATCGGTTGAACACCAGCACTGCGTTGTCCGTGATATTGCCGGTAAGGCTACCCGATGTGCCACCGTTGCCGACCTTCAAGGTGCCGGTCGATAGGGTCGTGCCGCCGCTGTAGTTATTGCTGCCCGTAAGCGTCAAAATGCCCGTGCCGGCTTTGGTGAAACTTCCGCTGCCGCTGATAACGCCGCCGAAGGTTGGGTTGTCCGATCGGTTGAATACCAGCACTGCGTTGTCCGTGATATTGCCGGTAAGGCTACCTGACGTGCCACCGCTGCCGATCTGCAAGGTGCCGGTCGAGATTTTCGTGCCGCCTGTGTAGAGATTGTTGCCGGTCAGGAGCAGCGTGCCGATGCCTAACTTGGTCAGGCTCCCGTTGCCGCTAATCGCACTGCTGACGGTAAACACGTTGGCCGCATTGGCGATGTCGAAGCCTCCATTGAACGAGGACCAGTCGACTGAGTAGTTTCCCATGTTGGTGACGGCGGTTCCGGTGATCTGTAGGATCCCGCCGTTGAAAATGACCTGGCTGTTGGCTGCCCCGAGATTATTGCTGCCGGAAATGCTCAATTCGCCAGCGGAGAGCATTGTGCCGCCACGGTAGCTGTTTGAACCAGTCAAAAGGAGCGTGCCAGCACCCAACTTGGTTAGGCTTCCTCCACCGCTGATGGCACTGCTGACGGTAAACACGTTGGCCGCATTGGCGATGTCGAAGGCTCCATTGAACGAGGACCAGTTGACCGAGTGGCCTCCCATGTTGGTGACGGTGGTTCCTGTGATCTGTAAGGTTCCGCCGTTGAAAGTGACCTGGCTGCTGGCGGCCCCAAGATTGCTGCTGCTAGAAATACTCAATTCGCCGTCGGTGAGCGTTGTGCCGCCCGCGTAGCTGTTCGAGCCGGTTAAGAGGAGCATCCCGGTGCCCAACTTGGTCAGGCTGCCAGAGCCGCTGATGTCACTGCTGACAGTAAACACGTTGATCGCATTGGCGATGTCGAAGGCTCCATTGAACGAGGACCAGTTGACCGAGTGGCCTCCCATGTTGGTGACGGTGGTTCCTGTGATCTGTAAGGTTCCGCCGTTGAAAGTGACCTGGCTGCTGGCGGCCCCAAGATTGCTGCTGCTAGAAATACTCAATTCGCCGTCGGTGAGCGTTGTGCCGCCCGCGTAGCTGTTCGAGCCGGTTAAGAGGAGCATCCCGGTGCCCAACTTGGTCAGGCTGCCAGAGCCGCTGATGTCACTGCTGACAGTAAACACGTTGATCGCATTGGCGATGTCGAAGGCTCCATTGAACGAGGACCAGTCGACTGAGTGGCTCCCCATGTCGGTGACGGTGGCTCCAGTAATCTGCAGTATCCCACCGTTGAAAATGACGCGGCTGCTGGCGGCGCCAAGATTGTTGTTGCCGGAAATGCTCAATTCGCCGCTGGCGAGCGTCGTGCCCCCCGCGTAGCTGTTCGAGCCGGTCAAGTAGAGCGTGCCCGTGCCTAACTTGGTTAGGCTCCCGCTACCGCTGATGACGCCGTCGAAGGTCGGGTTGTCCGAGCGGTTGAACATCAGCACTGCGTTGTTCGTAATATTGCCGACAAGGCTTCCTGACGTGTTACCGCTGCCGATCTGCAAGGTGCCGGCCGATACGGTTGTGCCGCCCGTGTAGGTGTTGCTGCCCGTAATCGCCAGAATGCCCGTGCCGGCCTGAGTCAGGCTCCCGACGCCGCTGATGACGCCGTTGAAGGTCGTGGTGCCGGAGAGATTGAAAACCAGTGCGCTGTTGTTGGTCACCGTCTCCGTGCCGAGAGTGCCACTCTCACCGCCGCTGCCGACCTGCAGGGTGCCAGCACCGATCGTGGTTACACCGCTGTAGGTGTTACTGCCGATAAGGATCAGCGTGCCTGACCCTGCCTTGGTCAACCCCGTGGGACCGCCGTTGTCCGCGATGACACTGCCGATCGTGAGGTTGGCCGGCGTAATGACGATCAACTCCCCGCCGGCCGAACCGGCCAGGATGCCACCGCTGATGGAACCGGAGGTATTGCCGATCAGGCCACCGCCCGCCAGCGTTAGCGAGCCGGAACCGGTCATCGTGACCCCCACGGTACCGCTCAGGTTCAGCGTGTTGAACGACAGGGCGGAAGTGACGTCGTTCTGAGCGCCGGTAGGTGACACATTGAGGGTGCCGCTAGAACCTAGCGCACCAAGATTGCTTCCGGTGTAGGTGCTATAGGCCGTGATGGAGTTTCCCGTGCCGTTGGAGCTTGCCCAGTCGGTCCCGCCGACCGTGGCGTAGCCGCCGAGGATACCGTTGGTATTTGTGGTGGTGGTAATGATGCCGTTCGAGCCGGATAGTGTGCCGCTGGGCAGTGTGAAATTGACTGTGCCACCCGGGCTGCGGCTGATACTTCCCAGGCTCAAGAGCAGTGGGTTCGATGTACTCGCGGCCAGGACGATGGCCGAATTGCCCGGATTGATCGCTAGGCCATTGAACCATTGACTGTTGGTTGTGTTGGCATTTCCTTGGATCGCCAGGATACCGCCACCCAAGGCCAAGGAAGAGGTATTGGTCACGTTGTTGATAATGTTGGCAATTGGTGCGCCTGCCCGGCTGAAATCGAGCTTGAGTCCGCCGGCGGCGACGAACGTGCCGCCGGTGTAGGAGTTGCTGCCAGAAAGGACGACGGTATTGGCCGTGGTCTTATTTAGGCTGACGTTGCCGTTAAGATTCGCGCTGATGGCACCGCTCTGTACGTCAAAGGTGGTGGTGCTGGTGAGCGCACCAGTGGTGCCCGTGATTGTACCGCCGGTCAACTGAACTTCGCTGACGGTATTGCTGAAGGCGCCGATATCCAACAGTCCAGCGGAGATTTTGACATTCTTAATGGAGGCTATCTGGTTGCTTAGCAGCAATTGAACGGTACCGCCGGAAACCGAGAGATTGCCGTTGATCGCTAGCGCGCCGCTGGTGCTCAGTTGTAGTGTGCCGGCATTGACGGTTGTTGTGCCGGTGTAGGTGTTGCTGCCCGTGAGCGACAGCCAGCCTGAACCTGTCTTGGTCAGGCTACCGCTGCCACTGACAATGCCGCTGACGGTAAGAAAATCGGTGGGGTTGGTCACCGTCATAAGATTCCCGGCCGTGGCCAGCACCAGCGGCGCGGAAATCGTGTGGCTGCCACTGATTACGTTGATGAGGCTCTGGCTGCCGGAACCGTTGGTTGAGGACAAGGTGAGTGTCTGACCCGGCGAGGCTGCGATTGTGTAACCGGCACCGCTCTTGTCGAACTCGAACTCGATCTCCTCGACGCTCGCGGAGTTGTCGATGGTTACCGTGCCGCCGCTACCGCTGAAGCGAGCAACCCCGTCGCCGTTTTGCGGCAAGCCGGAAGTCCAGTTTGAGGGGTTGCTCCACAATCCAGCATTCCCGCCGTTTCCCCAGTTGTTCGGGGTGCCGGTCTCGCGGTGTACGGTCACCGCACCGCCGCTGACCCGTGAGCCGTCGCTGAAGACGGCGACGGGCACGAGGACATTGTCGCCATAGGCGAGTGCGGTGGGGCTGAGGCTGAGCGAGCCGAGTGAGCCCCTGGCCACCGTCCGGCCAAGACACGTCAACTCGAACTGTGACACGGTGCCGTCGCCGGCGGTCGCGGCTAGGCTGATTGTTCCTGCGGATAAGGTCAGCGTGAGGTTACCGCCGTTGAAATTGATGGCGCGACCATGGTTGTTTACCACGATCTGTTGGGCCGCATAGCCTTCCGACGCGGCCTGAGAGTCATTGATGCCGACGATGCGGACTTCGTGGACGCCGTCGGAAAGGTTCGCCGTGTTGAGGTTGAACGTCCCGGTACCGCCGGAAACGGAGGATCTGACCAGCCCGTCCACGAGCAACTCCAGCTTACTGATACCGGTAGTGGGGATGCGCGGATTGGTCAGTCCCGCCGATGCGCTGATAGAAATCGCTCCTATAGCTGAGCCGTAGTTGCCAGGGCCGGAGATAAACGCAACCTTGGGAATGTCGGCAAACGGCTGTGTCAGCATGTCGCCCAGGGGCATCTGGATGTCGGGCACGGCAACCGACTTGGCAAGTGCCTCGCCAAACGTGGAGCCATCGGCAATGAAGGTGTAAATCGAGGAATTGGTGAAGCGGTAGGTAATGTTGTAAGGCTCGAACACCGAGCCGGTTGTGCCGGATGCGCCGGCGGCGATCAATTTCGTCGCCTTGGTCTGGTCAAGATCGGAAAAATCGCAGCCGTAGCTGGTCAGGTTGTCGGCCCAGGAGCCGGGGAGATAGGTCGAGTTGTTGGGAAGCGTCATCGTATCGGCGCCGATGACCGCGCCGAGGACATCGTTGCGGTTCTGCGGTGTGTTGCCGTTTTCCGCGAACCAGGGTATGTTGCGGGCGCTGAGTTGCTGTTGCGTGTAATACCATTCCGGCATCCGCGGCCCCGAGCGTAGGGAATCGCCGCTGTTTTCAAAGTAGATGGTACCTACCGGGCGCGACCCATCTGAGGCGGCGGCACTCTGCAGGCCGGCGATGACCTCGCTGACCGTGTTACCGTTCGTCCCGGTGTAGCCGATCGCCCCCGACATGTAATACTGGGTGGTGATCGTCTGATTGGGCACCGGATAAAAAATGCTATAGGCGTTGGAATGTTGGATGGCCGTGTTGCTCCCTACCGGAATATTTGTCGGGTCTTGATAGAGACCCGAAACAGGCATGTAGAGGTAGGGATCGTTGTAGTAAGACGTAGCGTTCTGCATCGTCAATCCGGAGCCGTTGGTCAGCGGCGTGAGCAGGCTCAACGCATAGTTGAGCGAGTTGGCCCCCGTGAGTCCCAGACCGGGTTCCGGGACGATCCCGTAAGAAACGGCTTGGCCGATCGTGCCGATGTAGTTGATCTGGTTCGTCAGTCCGCGCGCGGAGATGTAGTTTTTGATCGGGTTCAGATAGTAACTGGTGACGTCCGCTTGCGAGATCGGCTGCCCGTTAATGTTGGAGTTGGTCGGTGGCGCGATGAAAACGATGTTGTTGGCGGGGATATTGCGGAGGGCGGCGTAGGCGTTGGCGATCTGCAAGGAGGCTGAGTCGTTAGGGTTGACCACGAGGAGCATGTTCTCGCCGCCACCGCCCGCCATTGCTTGCCCGGCGTTGCCGAGACAACCAAGGACTGTAATCAAAAGACAGATTGTGCTTATCGCCTTCATAAGGGGATTTATCTGCTGTCCTGCCAGTTTAGGTAAACCGCAGGAGATTATTGAATGACGATATAACAAGGCCGCTCCGATGAGTCGCGCAGCAACCAATGGCAGCCACTCGCGAAAGTAGAAATATCATGCCCAGTGGACATTATAAATGGCAGCGGCCAAAATTGCAAAGAAAAAAACATCCGAAAGAGGGGGGCGGCTTGCTTTTTGGGCAAACGGGTATTCAGTTGACTCAAGTGATTAGGTTAGACGCTGTGACGTCGCGTAGCGACGATGCGATGGTAGCCGTGGGTTTTTAACCCACGGAATAGGTCGTCCAATGACCGTTTTGCGTCGCGTGGCGACGCCTCAATCGTCGCTACGCGACGAACGGAAATGTGGGGGCATCGCAAACCGTGGGCTGAAACCCACGGCTACCCTCATAACGTCGCTACGCGACGAACTTGATTCAATGAAATACCCCCATTTGGGGTAATTTGCGGCAAGGCGTTCCGTGGGGCTCAAGAAAATAAACAGTCCGGGCCGCCTTTGACAGGCTGGCTCCGGACTGTTCCCCCCCTCGGAAGTTCTGTTGTGGCCGGTCTCCCGACCGAGCCACGCTGCCGACCGATGGTCTCCCATTCACCGGAGACCTTTAGGCCGACATTTCGGCGGGGTCTGGAGACCCTCGCCGAACTGATGGGTACTTAATTATTCGGTTTTTCAAGCCCTTTGACTTTCGCAAAGTTTGGCGATTGTAGGGATTGTGTTGTCTAGTTTGTTTCCTTGAATTGACCTAAAAAATCTTCTCTATTTACCGTGGCCCTCTCAAACAACACCCTGCTACAGATTCTATTAAACATCTATTACGAATGCGACGATGGTTTGGAGTAAATGGTTTTTTTGGCCATTAGTCTTCGCTAAAATTACCTAAATTACCAAGATTACCCTGCTGATTAAGGAATCTGCCATGAATACCTTGAGTCGTTTTGCCCATACGGTCATGAAGTTGCCGATCGTCTGGGGTATTTTGGCGTGTGCTGCCTTTTACGGCCTGATTTTCGGCGGCCCGTTGGACCTGCCGATAATGCACCGCTACTTTACGCACCACCCCGTCGAGTATGGTGAAACGCTGCTGTTCTCCGTGGGTATGGCGGCACTCATGCTGCGGCTTACCGATGTCATCACTCAGCGATTGGCCTTGGGTAAATCGCCCTGGAAAACAGTTGCCCCCGGCCAACTGCCGCTGGATGAACTTTGCCGAACCTTGGATGCGGAGTTGGAGCGGCAGCCGGCACATCGGCGGGATGAGTATTATTTGGGCCGGCTCCGCGCGGCATTGCATTACGTCCGGCGTTTGGGTTCGACCGAAGGCATTGGCGATGAACTGAAATATCTCACCGACCTTGATGGCACGCGAGCCCACGGCCGTTATGGTCTGTTTCGCGTGATTGTGTGGGCGATCCCTATTCTTGGCTTTCTTGGTACGGTCATCGGTATCACGCTGGCCCTCAACGGCATCGATCCCAAGTCGCCCGATGAGTCGATGTTGCGGGTGATCACGGGCCTGGGGCTGAAGTTCGACACGACCGCAGTGGCTCTTTCGCTCTCGATGGTTCTGGTGTTCGTCCACTTCTTTGCGGATCGGGCTGAGACCGCGTTGCTGACGGCCGTCGATTTCCAGGTGGAAAGTGAACTGGCTGAGTATCTGCCAGCGGCCTCGGCCGGCCCGGACGGCCAGATCATGGCAATGCGCCGCATGGCCGAAGTGATGGTCACGGCAACCGACCGGTTGATCGAACGGCAGGCTCAACTTTGGCTGGCCTCGATGGAAGCCGCCGCTCTGCGCTGGACGGAAATGGGGGATTCGGCCGCCGCAAATTTGACCCGCGCCTTGGACGAAAGCCTGAAACATCACGCCGAGCGACTTGCCGCCAGTGAGGAAACCGTTGCCAAGCAAGGTCGTCAGCAGTGGGAGAAGATTGCCCAGGCCCAACTCCAGCACGTCCAAAGTCTGGCGGGAGTGCAGGACTCCCTGGCCCAGCAGGCGGAGACGATGGGCCGCATTCTCCAAGCAACTGGTGACGTCGAACAACTTCAGGACGTCCTGAATCGCAACCTGGCCGCGTTGGCCGGGGCCAAAAACTTCGAGCAGACCGTACTTGGGCTGGCGGCCGCAATCCATTTGCTCAACGGGCGGATGGTCGAAGCGACGTTGGCCGTACCGGCTGTTCAACTTGAATCAAAACGACGCACCACGAAGGCCGCATGAAAGCGATTTGGTTGACTAGGAACCGCCGCGGGCGGCGAGGGGCACCACGCTTCTCGCTGTTTCCTTTCCTCGCCGTGCTGATATGCACGATGGGTGCGCTGGTGCTATTGTTGCTTTCGGTCACTCGCCAAGCTCGCCTGCAGGCCGTCAGGGAAGCCGTGGCCAAGAATACTGAAAAGCAATCAAGCATCACCGCAGAAATGGAAATGGTCCAATGGCGGGTCGAACAACTGAAAAAATCGCGCAAGGAAACCGAGTCCCAACTGGCTGAGTCTCGGCTCGTGCTGGGCCATATTGAAGACCATGGCCGTCGGCTCCGTGATCAATTTCAGGAACTCTCTCAGCAGGTCACGAAGGCTGCGGACGAAGGGCTGAAACCGGGCCGCTTTGTCGCTGCCGGTGAAGAGGAACTGCGGCGGGTTGAAGGCCAGATCGCCGAGGCCCAACAGCGACTTGCTCAGGCCCAACTCTCAGCCGCCAAGCGTCCGAAATCTTATGCCATCGTTCCCTACGAGGGGCCCAACCGCACCCGTCGCCGCCCCATTTATATCGAATGTCGCGGCGACGCCGTCGTGTTGCAGCCCGAGAACATCGTTTTCACCGAGACCGATTTTGATGAACCGCTAGGCCCCGGCAATCCGTTGGCCGCCGCCATCCGCGCGGCCCGCGAACAGATGCTCCTACAAGGCAGCGTCGATCCACAAAACGCGGGCGAACCGTATCCGTTGTTGTTGATCCGTCCCACCGGCATTGCTGCTTATGATGCCGCCCTGGCCGCGATGAAGTCGTGGGGTTCGGAGTTTGGCTACGAGTTGATCAACGAAGATTGGCAATTGAAATATCCGCCGCCGGTGCCAAGCGTGGCCAAGTCGGTTGCCCAGGCCGTCTTTCTGGCCCGGCAGGAACATATCCGATTGATTGCCGCCGCGCCGAGCAAGTATGGCAAGCGGCCGCGCACCGGAAGCTATCGTTCACCCACCGGCGGTGAAGCGGGCGAGCAGGGCAGGGCAGGGGAGGCCGAGAGCCCCGGCTTCTATTCTTCCAAGCCGACCGACCGCTACGGCCGTGATTACGCCGGCGGCGGATCGTCCGCGACTGGCCGCAGCGGTGGCGGTGGTAGAAGCGGAAGTGGAAGCGGTGGCAGTAGCTTTGGCGGAGGGAGTGAAAGTGGAGGGAGCGGCGGCAGCAACGGCCCAAGCGGCGACGCCGAGTTTGCTGCCAACAACCCTTACGTTTCGCTTCCCGCTCCTGGCATGGTCGGTTCATCGAGCGCGGGTTCCGGCGGAAGCGGAACTGGTTCAGGATATGGCACCGGAAATGGAATCGGTGGTGCTCCAGGATCGGGTGTTGCTGGCGGCATGGTCGGTGTACCGGGTATGAGTTCCGGTGGAAGCGGAACTGGTTCAGGATATGGCCCCGGAAATGGAAACGGCGGTACTCCGGGATCGGGCGTTGCTGGCGGCATGGTCGGTGTACCGGGTATGAATTCCGGTGGAAACGGAACTGGTTCAGGATATGGCCCCGGAAATGGAAACGGCGGTACTCCGGGATCG
>JBAWVO010000126.1:0-17421 GCA_037147235.1 Planctomycetota bacterium
GTGCGCAACCCACCATTTCCCGGCCGGTTCGCTCCACGCACCCTACGGCCTGCCGCCACTGCTAGCAGTTGGCAAGGTTATGATCAATGCTCTTTTTCCGTATTTGCCGGCGGTCACCTTCCCTCAAGCTAGACTGATAATTTAGCCGATACGTGGAGATTATTCCGCGCACAGCAAAAAAATCGCTCCACGCGGCAAAATTTTTTCATTAGGCCCGTTGACGGCCATTTTGAGAATTGGTAAGATTGTGTTTTCGTTGGTGGCAGTGGGTCTGCTACCAGCAGTGATTCGAAGTGCGTTTGCTGATTGACAATCAGGGAATCGATTCGCCGGGGGTTATCCATGGCCGGTCATACTACCGAGATTATTCGGATCCGAATGGAAGCGTACGATCACGCGATCCTGGATCAAAGTGCAATGGAAATCGTCGATACGGCGAAGCGAACTGGGTCTGTGGTTCACGGACCGATTCCCTTGCCGACGCGGATTGAGCGTTATACTGTTTTGTCGAGTCCGCACATCGATAAGAAGGCGCGCCAGCAGTTTGAGATTCGTACGCACAAGCGACTGATCGATATCATGCAGGCCACTGCCAAGACGATCGAGGCACTCAATAAACTCAGTCTGCCGGCCGGTGTCGATATCAAGATCAAGGCCACCAGCAGGCACTAAACGCATGAAATTTTCCCGGGAAGCTGCTCGCGTGGCTTCTCGTTGTTAGACCAAATTCGAGTACATTATGTGATGGAAGTTCTGCGGGTAAACCGGCCCAAGGCCGGATCCTCCCGTAAGACGGCGTGAATAAAGGTTAGTACGATGGCAGTAGGATTACTCGGCCGCAAGGTCGGGATGACACAGATTTTTGACCCCGCAGGATTCGTAATTCCGGTTACGGTGATCCAGGCAGGTCCGTGCCATGTCCTCCAGGTGAAGACGGCGGACCGCGATGGTTATGAAGCGGTTCAGATTGGATTCCTGGATAAGCCCCGTCGTCTGGCCAGCCGCAGCCAACGCGGCCACGTCGCCCGTCTCGATAGCAAACGTCAAAAGCAGCGTGCCGCTGCCGGTGTACAACCGGTCGCCAAGCCCAATACCGAACCTCAGCGGTTCATTCGCGAATTCCGGACAGCCGTTGAAGGCATTCAGGTCGGCCAGGAACTCAAGGTCGACATCTTTGCCAACATCAAAGCGGTCGATATCTCCGGAGTCACCAAGGGTCGCGGCACGACGGGTGCCATGAAACGGCATAATTTCGCCGGTCAGCGAGCCACTCACGGTGTGAAGAAGGTACATCGGCATGTCGGTTCGATCGGTATGAACACCGATCCGCACCACGTCTTCAAGGGGCACCGCATGGCCGGTCATTACGGCACGGAAAACGTCACCATCCGTAATCTCCTCGTCGCCCGGTTGGATTCAGAAAACAATCTGATCCTGATTCGAGGTGCGATTCCTGGTCCCATTGGCGGTTACGTGGTTATTCGCCAGAGTAATAAGGTTGGTCCAGGAACGAAAAAGTAGATATATAGATAGGATTTAGGCATAGGATCTGGTGAGTGTTTGTTCGCTCACGCCTGAAGAAGGAAGTAGTTATGGTAACACTGGCAATTCATGACCGAACCGGAGCCGAGGTCGGGAAATACGAGATCGACCCGGCCCAGATCGCTCCGCGAATCAGCAAACAGTTGATTCACGATGCCGTGGTAATGTATCAGAACAATCTTCGCTTAGGCACGGTGCGGACAAAGAATCGATCCGATGTGGCTGGAACGACAAAGAAAATGTATCGGCAGAAGGGCACGGGTAATGCCCGTGCGGGTTCCCGTCGTAGCGGTGTTCGCCGCGGTGGAGGTCATATCCATGCCATTCGTCCCCGAGACTGGTCGTATCGCCTGACGAAGAAGGCCCTTAAGTTGGCTACCCGAATGGCGTTGGCCGCGCGGATCGCCGACAACGAAGTGACGCTCATTGATCAGTTTTCTTTTCAACAGCCGAAAACCCATGATGCCGTTGCGATCCTCAAGGCACTGAAGCTTGATGGCATCACGGTGCTGGTTGCGTTGTCGGGCTACGACGCCAATGTGTATAAGAGCATCCGCAATTTGACCGACGTGGCGGTACTGCCCGTCAGCGAATTGAATGCCCTAAATGTTTTGCGGCCGCGCCGCCTGTTGCTGACTACGTCCGCTTTGGATGCCATTCGCAGCAAGGTCCCCGAGAAAGACACCGAAAAGGACGAGAATCCGGCGGATGTCCAGGATTAGTGTAGCGGCCAAGATTAGTCGGAAACGTAGGAATCGACGAAGTTAACGGAAATACTGTTTACGGGAATACTGCTCATGGCAGCCGAAATCGAACGACACAATTTGAGGCTGGCGCCGCACCAGATTATTATCCGGCCCCTGGTGACCGAGAAAGGCATGCACAAGGCGGATCGCAACAACGCCTATGCCTTCGAGGTCAATCGGCTGGCCGTTAAGGACGATATTCGCCGTGCGGTCGAGGAGTTATTCGACGTCAAGGTAACGGCTGTCCGCACGCAGAATCGGAAGGGTAAGCCTCGCCGCACTAAAATGCGGCTCAGTGTTACTAAGTCTTGGAAGAAGGCGATTGTTACCTTGGACAAAGAAGATCGGATCAGCTTCTTCTAGGATTCGCGGTACGGCAGGTTCTGCTTTAGACATAAGAACGAGACAAACATGGGTATTCGACGTTACAATCCGACTTCTCCCGGACGCCGCGGGGCGACCGTGAGCGATTTCGCCGAACTGACGCCTGGCGCGAAGCCGGAAAAGAGCCTGCTGCGCCCCAAGCTTCGCACCGGAGGCCGGAACAACCAGGGCAAGATCACTGCTCGGTTCCGTGGTGGAGGTCACAAACGAGATTACCGCATTATTGATTTCCGTCGAGATAAAGACGGCGTGCCGGCCAAGGTTGACTCGATCCAGTACGATCCCAATCGCACGGCCAGGATCGCTCTGCTGCATTATGTCGACGGCGAGAAGCGTTACATCCTTGCCCCCGTTGGATTAAAGGCGGGGGATAAGGTGCAGAGCGGCATGGATGCTCCGGCTTCGGTCGGCAATTCCCTGCCTCTGGCGAAGATTCCCACCGGCATGACGGTCCATAACATTGAGTTGCAACCGGGTTGCGGCGGAGTTCTCTGTCGTTCGGCCGGCGTGGGTGCCACGTTGGCCGCCCGTGATGCCGACTGGGCACAAATCAACCTCCCGAGTGGTGAAATTCGTCGCGTGCCATCGACTTGCCGGGCGACGATCGGTTCGTTGAGTAATGCCGACAACATGAACATTGTGCTGGGGAAGGCAGGCCGCAAGCGGTGGATGGGCCGCAAGCCGCATAACCGTGGTACGGCGATGAACCCCGTCGATCACCCGCACGGTGGCGGTGAAGGACGGACCAAGGGCGGTCGTCACCCGGTCAGCCCAACAGGCAAGTTGGCCAAGGGTGGGGCCACCCGCAAACATCGCAAGCCGTCGAACAAGGCTATCGTCCGTCGTCGCAAGTCGCGTCGTAACGGCCAGTTGAAGATCAAGTAACCACTAATTATGAGTAGATCGCTAAAAAAAGGTCCCTACGTTCATCCCAAGGTTTACGCCAAGGTTGAGAAGATGAACATGTTGGGGGTAAAAGATCCGATCAAGACGTGGGCCAGGGCATGCACCATCGTTCCCGAGTTTGTCGGGCATACGTTCATGGTGCACAACGGCAAGATTCACGTTAAGGTGTTTGTCACCGAGGAGATGGTTGGTCACCGCCTGGGTGAGTTTTCGCCAACGCGGACCTTCCGCGGCCACGGTGGCAAGGGAGGCAAGAAGTAATCATGGCTTATGGAGCAACCCATCGCTACGCGAAGATCAGCCCTCGCAAAGTCCGGCCGTTGGCCGACCTGATTCGCGGAAAGTTTGCCGACGAGGCCCTGGAGATACTTCGCTTTCAGCCGCACCGCGGGGCGCGTCTGTTGGAGAAGGTGCTGCAAAGTGCCTTGGCGAATGCCGAGGACCGTCGAGCTGCCGATTTGCACCACCTGATTGTCGTTGACGCCCGCGTCGACGGGGGTCCGATGTTCAAACGCATGCAACCGAAGTCACGTGGCATGTCCTCGATCATCAAAAAGCGGATGTCGCACATCCGCGTGGAGTTGGAGTAGTCTATGGGTCAGAAAGTCAATCCCATCTGTTTTCGTACAGGGATCATGATCGGCTGGAAGAGCCGCTGGTATGCCTCCAAGAAGGAGTATGCCGATCTGCTGATCGAAGACCATAAGATTCGCGATTTCATAAAGAATCGCAAAGATAAGTTTGGCAAGGTGGTTTATCCCTCGATTGCCAAGGTAGAAATAGAGCGGACGCGCGACGAGGTCAAGGTGATCTTGTTCTCGGCTAGGCCTGGCGTGTTGATTGGCCGCAAGGGCGAGCGCGTCGACGAGCTGCAGAAGGAGCTCCAGGGCAAGACCGGTCGGCGGATTAACATCAAAATTGAAGAGCTGAATCGTCCGGAGTTGGTCGCGCAACTTGTCGCCGAGGAAATAGGCGAGCAGTTGATTAAGCGGGCCGCCTTCCGGCGCACGATGAAGCGGACCATTGAAACCACTATGGAAGCTGGAGCGAAAGGGATCAAAATCCAGCTATCAGGCCGGCTGGGCGGCGCGGAAATGTCGCGTCGCGAGAAACAGATTGCCGGCTCGATACCCCTTTCAACCTTGCGTGCGAACATCGATTACGGCTTTGCCGAGGCGATGATCGCCCAGGGACATATTGGCATACAAGTTTGGATTAACCTAGGCACATTTAACGAGGGCGACATCAATGGCGCTAATGCCCAAACGGGTGAAGCACCGAAAAAGCCAAAGAGGACGTATAAGAGGTGAGGCCACACGTGGCAACCGCGTCGTTCATGGTGATTTCGGCCTGCAAGCATTGCAGGGCGGTTGGATTAGTGCGCAGACACTGGAGGCTGGTCGTATTGCCGCCCAACAGTATCTACGCGCTGAAGGCCGCCTTTACATCCGCGTCTTCCCCCACAAGCCAATCACCTCCATTCCTTTGGAAACCCGTATGGGTAAAGGCAAAGGCGAGCCGGAGTATTGGGCGGCTGTGGTCAGGCCGGGTACGGTCCTGTACGAAGTTGGCGGCATCACCGAGGAAGCCGCACGGATGTGCTTGGCTCGATTGGCCCACAAGATGCCCGTCAAGGTGCGTTTTCTTCGTCGTCGGCCAATGTAGTGGATGAGGTCTTAGAACTTGGAGCTTAGTTCTAAGAACTAAGTACGAAGAACTAAGTACGAAGAACTAAGTATTTTTTGGAATTCAATCATGGCAAAGATCAGTGAACTGAGAGACATGAGCAGCGAGCAACTCCGGTTGCTTGTGAAGGATACGACGGACCACCTGTTCCGTTTGCGTATCCAGAGTCAGACCGATCGGCTCGACACGCCGAGTGAGCTGAAGAAGAATCGTTTGTTGATCGCCCGGATCATGACGGTACAGCGGCAGAGGGAACTGAAGGCGGCCGCGGAGGCACCGGTGGTCGAATCCGTAAGTGGGTCTTAGAGGTTGGCCAAATAGCCGTTTCGTAGCAATATCAAGTTTTTTGGAAAAAAGTCATGCCTAAGAGAGTTGTCACCGGCGTTGTTACCCGCGATAAGGCGGCGAAAACGCGTCGCGTCGAGGTAACCCGTCTAGTGCGGCACCCGCGCTACGGCAAGATCCTCCGTCGCCGGACGGTCTGCACCGCGCACGACGAAGAGAATCTGTCGCACACGGGGGATCTCGTGGAGATTGAGGAATCGCGGCCGCTTTCGCGTACCAAACGATGGAAGTTGTTGCGAGTCTTGACGAAGGGGCCGGCTGGAATGGTTGCCGCGCTAGTGGTTGGTGCCGACACCGATGAGGCGAACAAGACCGTTTAGGACCCAAAAAAATAACGTCGCAAGATACCGCAACTCGTGCGGCGGATTCGACCGGGATTTTGATACGCAGGCAATCCAAGAGCGAACTGGACGATTGAATCATGATTCAAATGCAAACACGGCTCGACGTGGCCGACAACACCGGTGCCAAGGAATTGATGTGTATCAAGGTTCTGGGCGGTAGCCGGAAGCGCTGGGCGCGGATTGGCGACGTGGTCGTCTGTAGCGTCAAGGGTGTGATCGCCGGCAGCGACTTCAAGAAGGGTGCTGTTGTCCGTGCGGTGATTGTTCGCTGCAAGCAGCCGACTCGCCGTGAAGACGGCAGCTATGTCCGCTTTGACAGCAATGCGGCGGTGATCATCGATACCGATCTAAACCCTCGGGGAACGCGCATCTTCGGTGCCGTTGCCCGGGAACTGCGGGAACGAAATTTCATGAAAATTATTAGCCTCGCTTCCGAGGTGGTCTGAGATGTGGATAAGAACAAACGATATAGTGGTGATCATCCGTGGTGAGGATCGGGGTACGCGTGGGAAAGTCCTGCGTATGATCCACGACAAGACTTGCAACGGCGCAGACCGCGTGGTTGTGGAAGGCGTGAATCGGGTTTACCGTCATGTCCGACGCAGCCAGCGGAATCCGCAAGGTGGCCGGCTTTCCGTGGAAATGCCCATCTCGCAAAGTAACATTGCGCTGCTCTGTCAGGCGTGCGGTAAGCCGACGCGTGTCGGTGCCCGCTTCCTCGACGATGGTGCCAAAGAACGCTTTTGCAAGAAGTGTGGGGCATCGGTCGGAGCAATCTCACCGGCCAAGGTGGCCCACGCCAAGAAGTGAATTTTTTGAAGGCCCAAAAATGAGCGCAAAGAAAAGCAAAGAAGCCGCAGCCGAAACCAAGGGACCCAAGAAGATCCCCACGCCCAGGCTGATGGAGCGTTATTTCAAGGAGATCGTTCCTGCCCTTTCGGCCAAGTTCGGGCGGAACAATATTCTCTCGCTCCCGCGGCTGAGGAAGATCGTGATCAACATGGGCGTCGGCAAGGCGATCACGGAGAAAAAATTTATCGAAGAAGCCGTCGAGGCGATGAAAACGATCGCAGGGCAAAAGCCGGTCGTAACCGTCTCTCGCCTGTCGGTCGCCGGATTCAAGCTCCGCGAAGGTCAGTCGGTGGGCTGCAAGGTAACTTTGCGCGGCAAGCGTATGTACGAGTTCCTTGACCGCTTGGTCTCACTGGCGATTCCCCGCGTTCGTGACTTTCGCGGTTTGAATCCCAAGGCTTTCGACGGCCATGGTAATTACAGTCTGGGTTTGACCGAGCAATTGGTCTTTCCCGAACTGAACCCGGACAAGTTCACGAATGTCCAAGGCATGCATGTAACCCTAGTGACCAACAGCGGCAGCGACGATGAATCGCGGGAACTATTGCGGGCGATTGGCATGCCGCTGCGGCAGTCGTAAGGAACCGTGGGCAAGGAATTTTTGGCAAAGAATGATTGTATCGCGACATCCCATCGCGTGTTTTCCAGGACCCTGAATGTATGGCAAGTAAATCGAAGATAGCTATGGCCCTCCGGACGCCGAAGTTTTCCACGCGTCTGGTGCGTCGCTGTCGGATTTGTGGCCGGCCGCGAGCCGTTTACCGGAAGTTCGGAATTTGTCGGATTTGCTTTCGTAACTTGGCGGACGAGGGAGTGATTCCCGGTGTCCGAAAGGCGAGCTGGTGAGAGGAGCCCAAAACCTATGATGACCGACCCCATCGCCGACATGTTAACTCGCATTCGCAATGCGGTGCGCGTTGAGAAACCGCACGTCGATTTCCCACTTTCCAAGGTGAAGCGTGGACTCGCGGAAGTTCTGAAACGCGAAGGCTACATTTGGGATTGGGAGGAAGTACCCTCCGAACCCGCTAGGCAACTTCGGCTCCACCTGAAGTATGGCCCCAACGGCGAGCGCGTGATCCGCACGATCCGTCGCATCAGCAAGCCTGGCCGCCGGGTATATAGCGGAACGACCCAACTAAAACCCGTGCTTGGTGGACTGGGAATCTCGGTCATCAGCACCAGCCGAGGCGTGATCAGTGATCGCGAAGCGCGGCAGCGCAAACTCGGTGGTGAAGTGCTGTGTGAGATTTGGTAGAACACAGGTAAATGAGTTACACAATTTAACCTACGTCGAATTCGTTCAAGTTGTTCTTGGGCGCAATAAGCAAAGGCTGAGTATCATGTCCCGTATTGGAAGAAAACCGATTGAGGTGCCGGCGAACGTGAAGGTCGCCGTCAACGGCCGCGTGGTCTCAGCGGAAGGTCCCAAGGGCAAGCTCGAGTGGGAACTTCGCCCGGAGATCAGCGTGGAACACGACGTCGCGACCAAAACCTTGGTCGTCTCGCGCGACAGCGACCAGCGACTGTCGCGTGCCCTGCACGGTCTGACCCGTGCTATTTTGCAAAATATCATCGTCGGTGTGACTCAGGGCTATGAGAGGCGATTGGAACTACACGGAGTTGGTTACATTGCCGCTATACTAGGACAGACATTACAGCTTCGTGTTGGCTTAGCCAACGAGCTTCAGGTACCGATCCCTGCCGGTCTGAAGGTGGCCTGCCCTGACCAGCAGCACATTGTTGTCCAGGGGATTGACAAACAATTGGTCGGCCAGTTTGCTGCGGCAGTCCGCTCCTTGCGGAAGCCCGAGCCGTACAAGGGTAAGGGTATCCGCTATATGGGCGAGCAAGTTCGCCGCAAGCAGGGTAAGGCCATGGTCAAGTAGGCGGATCAAGTAATCGGTAACCGTGGGTAGAATTTTGTTTGAAGGTAGTGAATTCGGAAGCGAGATCTAACCGTGCAACATCAACGACAAATATTGCGACAGCGTCAGCGGCGGGCGATTCGCGTCCGCAACCGCGTGAAGCGTGACGCTTCTCGGCCGCGGTTGGCGGTCTTTCGCAGCCATCAGAACATTTACGCCCAAATCATCGACGACACCGTGGGCAAGACTCTGGTTTCGGTCAGCAGCCGTGATCAGGTTCTGCGGCAGGATCTGCGTTACGGCGGCAACAAGACCGCCGCGACCGCCGTGGGGAAGGCCTTGGCTCAGCGGGCATTGGAAGCGGGCGTGCTGGAGGTCGTATTTGACCGCCGCGATTATAAGTTTCACGGCCGCGTGGCCGCCTTGGCCGCAGCCGCTCGTGAAGCCGGCTTGAAGTTTTAATTACCGCAACGTACAGAACAAAAAAGTATAGTACTTATGGCTGCCCAAAAAGATTCCTCTGGACGTGGTGACTTGATTGACAAGGTGGTCAAGATCCGGCGTTGCGCCGCCGTGGTCAAGGGAGGCCGCCGCTTCAGTTTCACGGCCATGGTCGTTGTAGGAGACGGCCGTGGTAAGGTGGGCTGGGGCTACGGCAAGGCCAATGAAGTACCGCCCGCCGTTGAAAAGGCCGTCAAGGACGGCACGCGGAAGATGTTACCCATGGCCCTGCAAGGAACGTCCATTCCACACACGGTGCTGGGCCGCTTTGGCGCGTCCAGTGTCAAGCTGATTCCCGCTTCGCCGGGCACCGGCGTGATTGCCGGCTCGGCGGTCCGTGCGGTTTGCGAAGCCGTCGGCATCCACGACATCCTCACCAAGAGCTACGGCTCCAATAATCCACACAACCTGGCCAAAGCCGCCATTGAGGCGTTGCAGCAACTCCGCACGCAATCCGAAGTCGAGCGGCTGCGGGGAGTATCGTTGTCATGAATCTGCACGATGTTAATCAAGACGTCCATTGCAATAAGTCGCGCAAGCGGCTCGGTCGTGGACCCGGTTCGGGCTTGGGCAAGACTGCCGGCAAAGGCCACAAAGGCCAGCGGTCCCGGCCAGGGTACAAAGCACTGCCCATATTTGAAGGCGGTCAGATGCCCTTGGTCCGCCGCATTCCCAAGCGAGGTTTCCACAATAAGTTCGCTTTGGAAGTGGCTGCAATTAATGTAGGCGACCTTCAGCGACGCTTTGAAGCCAACGAGGAAGTCAACCCTGCCACGCTGAAAACGCGTGGCCTAGTGAAGGGCCAGTACGATCTGCTCAAGATACTGGGGGACGGCGAGTTGACCAAAAGTTTGAAAATCTCCGCGCACAAGTTCAGTGCGTCGGCCATGGAAAAGATCGAGAAAGCCGGCGGTCAGATTACCGTGTTGCCGGGCAAGAAGCCGGTCGTCAAGGTGAAGAGGGAAAGGAAGAAGGCGGCGGACTGACGCCGTGGTCGGGTGCTACGGTTCGGAAACAAAGAATGAAAAAATCCTAATGGCGAAATCCGAAACAAATTTGAATTCCAAAGGACGATGGCTCGAAACCGTTTCAGTCATTCTAATTTCGGCTTTTGATTTTGTTGCAGATTTTGGATTTTGGATTTTGGATTTTCCCGATTTCTCGCCTGCCCTTTAGCCAAAAAGGCACAACCTTATGTGGGAAAAAATACGCGTCATTTTCACCATTCCGGAGCTGCGCAAGAAGATTTTCTTCACGCTGCTCCTCCTGGCGGTTTACCGCGTGGGTTCGCACATTCCGCTGCCTGTTTTCAATCACGAAAAGCTAGCGAAGCTCTTCAACACCGAGGGTGGCGGAGGCGGTGGTGGCGTGAATGATGTGCTCCAATACATGTCGGCCTTCAGTGCCAGCAACTTGGGGCAGGCGACCATCTTCGGCTTGGGCATCATGCCTTACATCTCCGCCTCGATTATCTTCCAGCTCCTGGCGAGTGTTTATCCGCCGCTGGAAAAGTTGCAAAAGGAGGGGGAATCTGGACGGAAAAAAATCAACGAATATACGCGCTATGCCACGGTTTTTCTTTGTCTCGGGCAGAGCTGGATGTATGTCGTGTATCTCTCGGCGAACAATGCGCAGACGCTATCGGTCAATTCCCAGTTTTTGCGCGATCCCGGCAATTTGGGGAGCGGCATGCAGTTGTCTTGGATGCTTGTTTCCGTTTTGACCATGACCGCCGGCACGGTGTTTCTCATGTGGCTCGGGGAGCAGATCGACGAGTACGGCATTGGCAACGGCATCAGCCTTTTAATCATGGGCAATATTCTGGCTCGGCTGCCTAGTGCAATCTACGAAGTCGCGCAGCCGATCATGGCGGGAGGCGGCTTGGAGTTGGGCAGCGGCCGTGGTCAGATGGGCGTGGAAACACTCTTGGTCTTGATCTTTCTCTTCGTCGGCGTGATCGCCGGAGTGGTGCTTATTAGCCAGGGACAGCGGCGAATTCCAACACAAAGTGCTAAGCATGTCCGTGGACGTCGAGTCTACGGTGGCACTCGGCAGTACTTGCCACTGCGGGTTAATCAGGCCGGCGTCATGCCCATCATCTTCGCGAGCAGCTTGTTGCTCTTTCCGCTGATGATTTTTAGCTGGCTGACGAACTATTTCCGTGATAGCTTCCTGCTGCGAACCCTGGAGAGTTCGTTCCACCGCGGTGAATCGTTCCTTTACAACATTTTGTACGTTGTTCTGATCTACTTCTTCTGTTACTTCTGGACCGCCATTACCTTCAATCCCAAGGATATGGCCGACAACCTGAAGAACTACGGAAGCTTCATTCCCGGCTATCGACCTGGCCGCCGTACGGCTGATTACTTGGAGAAGGTCATGGTCCGTATCACCTACGTCGGGGCGGGCTTTCTTTCTCTCGTGGCCATCATTCCCACCATTGTTTCGGGATCGATGGGCGTTCCCGGTTCGATTGCCGCCTTTTATGGGGGCACGAGCCTGCTGATCGCCGTAAGCGTGGCCTTCGACTTGGTCCAGAAGATTGACAGCCATCTCGTGATGCGGAACTACAAGGGCTTGCTGGAAAAAGGGTGATCTTATGAGAATCGTATTCATCGGGCCTCCCGGCGCCGGCAAGGGTACGCAGGCCGAACTCATGGTCGACAAGTACCACATGGCACACCTGTCGACGGGCGAAATGCTCCGCCAGGCTTGCGACGCCAAGACTCCCGTGGGGTTGCAAGCAGAGAAATATATGTCGTCGGGTGGACTGGTTCCCGATGCCACGGTCATTGAGGTGATCCGTGCGCGATTGGACCAGCCCGATTCCAAAAAAGGTTACCTGCTGGATGGTTTTCCGCGAACGATTGCCCAGGCGGAAGCCCTGGATGCCATGCTCGCCCAACGGAAGACGCCACTGCATGTTGTACTCGAGTTGCATGTGCCGGAAGAGGCGCTGTTCGAGCGATTGGCGAGCCGCGGGCGAGCCGATGATAAGCCGGAAGTGATTCGTCGCCGCCTGGATACTTATCGTCAGCAGACCGAGCCGCTCCTGGATTACTATAGGACCAAAGGGTTGCTAAAGTCCATTGATGGAGCTGGAAGCGTCGAGGATGTGTTCGGCCGCGCCCGGGTCGTGTTGGAGCCGTTTGCTAGCGTATTGGAGTAGTTTCTGGCGTGGAAATCCTTCGGTCCCCGCGAGAAATCGCCCAAATGCGAAAAGCGGGTCTTCTCGTGTGGGAGACCTTCGATATGGTCAGGAAAATGGTTAAGCCGAGCGTGGCGACAATCGAAATTGACGCTGCCATTGAAAATTTTTACCGCCAACACAATGCCGAGCCGCTGTTTAAGTTCTACCCAAACTCCATCGAAGGTGGTCCGACCTTTCCGGCCGTAACTTGTATCTCGATCAATCGCGAGGTCGTCCACGGTATTCCGGGCAAGCGGAAACTGGTCGAAGGGGATGTGGTGAGCGTCGATACGGGTTGTAAATATAACGGTTGGTGCGGAGATGCAGCGGTGACGCTGCCGGTGGGAAAGATTGCCCCCGAAGTCCAGCGGTTGCTGAACGTCACCCGCGATGTGCTCCACCTAGCCATCCAGCGGATAGGAGAACGGCGCTGGTGGAGCGAGGTGGCGGAGGAGATGCAGACTTTTGTTCGCAAGGCGGGCTTTTCCGTGGTTGAAGACTTCGTCGGCCATGGCATCGGTCGCAACATGCACGAAGATCCGCAGGTGCCGAACTTTGTGAAACGCGGCTACCGCCGTGGAAGAAACGACTTCCGTCTCGTTCCTGGCAGGGTCATCGCGGTCGAGCCGATGGTGAACATGGGTACGAAGGAGGTCCGCGTCCAGTCCGACCAATGGACCCAATCGACTGCCGACGGCAAGCCGAGTGCCCATTTTGAGCATACGATTGCTGTTACCGAGTCGGGGCCGGTGGTGCTGACTGCGGGACCGAATGGTGAGAGTTGGTGAGGGAAAGAAAAAACTCGGAACTTAGATGAGAATTTATTCGCCGGGGGCCTTGAAGTAGATGGCCTCCGTACGTTATACTGATGTGCTTTGCCTCTTATCGGAACCCTGAATCATGTCGGGGGCCGGTTCGATTTGGCCTTGGAGGTTGTTTTGAAACCGGGCTTGCGGCGTAAGCGTCGTGCCTGCGTGAGGCGTTTTTGAAGCAGTTTCCTTAGAAAACGAGTGTCAAACCATGAAAGTCCGTGCCAGCGTCAAGCGAATTTGCGAACATTGCAAGATCGTCCGCCGTCGTGGTGTGATCTTTGTCGTCTGTACCAATCCGCGTCATAAACAGCGTCAGGGTTGATGAAACGGGTGAAAAACCGCAAAAAAACCGCTGCCTGCGAGAAGTGAAAAATGTCCGGGTGTTTCCGGGTTGAATTGAGGAGTGTTTAGATATGCCACGTTTGCTGGGTGTTGATATTCCGAATGATCGTCCGACCGTGATCGCCTTGCAGTATCTTTATGGCGTCGGGCCGAAGATCGCTCGCGAATTGTGTCATAAGGCCGGCGTCAACCCGCAGGCTAGAGCCAAGGAACTTCGTGAAGACGAGCTTGCTCGTATGGCTGCCCTCCTCGATAAGGACTACGTCGTCGAGGGCCAGTTGCGGCGCCAAACTAACCAGAACATTTTGCGGTTGCGTGACATTGCCTGTTATCGAGGCATCCGACATCGCCGCGGGCTGCCCGTACGCGGCCAGCGAACTCGCACGAACGCACGTACCCGAAAGGGGCCGAAGAAGACGGTCGCCGGGAAGAAGGGCGTGAAGGATCTGCGGTAACGCGGGTCATAAGATACATTAGGATGAACCCCCGGTTCGTTCTCGTAAGTAAGGACAGACTCGGAAATCCGCACCAACGGGTTGTCTCGAGTTATAGAACAGAATTATAGCACTAGGCATTTCCGGTTACGTACCGGTTTTAGAGCGGAGCGAAAAGCATCGTGGCAAATCCAAAACCACAGTCACAGCAGCAGCAACAGGCGCGGCGGAAGGTACGTCGCAACGTCGTCGTGGGTGTGGCGCACATCAAAGCGACATTCAACAACACAACGATTACCATCACCGACATCAAGGGCGATGTGCTGTGCTGGGCCAGTGCCGGCACGAGCGGTTTCAAGGGAAGTCGCAAGAGTACACCGTTCGCCGGGCAAATGTCTGCTCAGCAGGTTGCTGATAAGGCGATCAAGCACGGCATGAAGGAAGTCGACGTGAAGGTTCGCGGTCCAGGCAGCGGTCGCGAAAGCGCGATCACGTCCTTGCAAGCGGCCGGCCTGAAGATCAAGTCCATTGAAGATGTCACGCCTTTGCCGCACAACGGTTGCCGGCCGAAGAAGCGTCGTCGCGTCTAAGAAAATCCGAAATCCGAATATAGAAGTACCCTATGGCACGTCAAATTTCACCCGTTTGCCGGTTGTGTCGTCGCGAAGGAACGAAGCTGTTCCTCAAAGGCACCCGTTGCGATACGTCAAAGTGTTCGTTCGAGCGGCGCGAGTCGCCTCCGGGCATGACCATCAGCCGTCGCAGCAAGCCGACCGAGTATGCCCTTCGCCTTCGCGAGAAGCAGAAGGTGAAGCGTTACTACGGTGTCATGGAGCGACAGTTCCGCAATTACTTTGAGCAAGCCGAGCGGACCAAAGGTCATACGGGCGATGCTTTAATGATATTGCTGGAGCGCCGTCTGGATAACATCATTGCTCGGCTCGGCTTGGCCCAATCGCGTGCCCAGGCCCGATTGATGGTCACCCATTGTCACATCACCATCAACGGACGACTGCTCAATATCCCCAGCTACTTGGTGCGCATCGGCGACGTGATCCGAATCAAGGCTCGCACCAAGAGCCAGACCCTGGCCCAAGTCAACAGGGTAGCCCATGGCCGGGAGGTTCCCGACTTCCTCAGTCTGTCGGAAAGTCCGGAGCTTGAGGGACATGTGCTCCGTTTGCCAGGACCGGCCGATGTGTCGATTCCGGCCAGGACGCAGTTGATCGTCGAGCTTTGCTCCAAGTAACCTAGAGAATTGGTTTTTAGAGGCATTTTCCCATGCGTATTCGTTGGCGCGGACTCGAGTTACCCAGTCAAGTTAGCACGGACCGATCGACTTTGTCGAACACCTACGGTAAGTTCACGATCGAACCGTTCGAGCGCGGGTTTGGTGTGACCGTTGGCAACAGCTTGCGTCGCGTTCTCCTTTCCAGTCTGGAAGGGAGTGCGGTGACCCAGATCAAACTGCACGGTGCCCAGCACGAGTTCACCACGCTTACAGGCGTGCTGGACGACGTGACCGACATCGTGCTTAATGTGAAGTCGCTGGTGGTCAAAAACCACAGCGAGCAGACGCGCGTCGTGCGTATCGAGAAGAACACTCGTGGCCCCGTCACGGGGGCCGACGTCAAGACCGACGATCAGGTCGAGGTCATCAACCGCGACCACGTGATTGCCACCTTGACCGAGGACGTGCCGTTCCTGCTGGAGATGGTGATCGAGAACGGTCGCGGTTATGTGCCCGCTACGGAGCACACCCCGCAGGCCCAGGAAATTGGCATCATCCCGCTGGACGCCGCCTTTAGCCCGGTGACACGTGTTCGCTACGAAGTCGACGAAACCCGCGTCGGCCAGAAGACAAACTACGACCGCCTCACGATCGAGATCTGGACCAACGGTTCGGTGAATGCGGAGTTGGCCCTGATCGAATCGGCCAAGATTCTCCGTAAACACCTCAATCCGTTCATCCAGTACCAAGAACTCGGTCCCATGGTGCATGCCGAGGCCCGGGCTGTCGGGAGTAGCGGTCTTGATCCGGCCACCGAGATGAAGTTGGGCATGAGCCTAGCCGATTTGAATCTTTCCGTCCGAGCGGCCAACTGCCTGATGACGGAAAGCATTACGACTGTCCGCGACTTGGTTTCCCATACGGAAAGCCAATTGATGGAAGTGCGGAACTTCGGCGAGACGACCATGCTGGAGGTTCGCGAGAAGCTGGCCGACATCGGCCTTCGTCTTGGCATGCGGCTGCCACCGGCTGCCGTGGAAACGATCTGACATTGGTTCCCTCTTCCGCCAGGGGAGAGGGGAGTTCCTTAGACAACCGCAATACCTAGTTTGAACCTTGCTGGCTGGGCTGGCCCCAGGCCTGATCGCGAGGTTCCTTGAGAAGATACGATCATGCGACATCGACGTAAAGGCCGAAAGCTTGGCCGCAGTCCGAGCCACCAACGTGCGTTATTGAGGACCTTGGCCACCGCTCTGATCCTCACGGAGCGCGATGCCGAGGACGAAGTAAACAAGCCCAAGGTCAAGGGCCGCATCGTCACCACGATCCAGAAGGCCAAGGAAGTACGTCCGCTGGTTGAGCGCGTCGTGACGATCGCGATTCGCGCCTTGCCAAATCTCGAAGCCGCCGCCCGACTGGAATCCACGGGCGTGCGGAACAGTGAGGAATGGAAAAAGTGGCGGCAGGGGCCTGGTTGGGTCGAGTGGAACAAGACGATCGCCCCAGTACTCGCGGCTCGGCGGCGAACTCTGCAACTGTTGGGCAATAAGCAGGCCGTGCGGATTCTTTTTAGTGACATCGCACCCCGCTTCACGGATCGGCCCGGCGGTTACACTCGCGTCCTGCGATTAGCCAAGCCGCGACTGGGGGATGCCGGTGTGCGTGCCATTTTAGAATTTGTCGGCACCCACGATCGCAAGCGACGCAAGGCGGCGAAACCAGCCTTCGAGAGCGATACGCCCGCGGTCAGCCCTGCCATCGAAGCACCGGCCACGGAGAGTACGTCGGCGGAGTAGGCCAACCCTTTCGCGTCTCAGACACGAAATCCGAAACAAATTCCAGCAGAGAAATCCAAATTCTCCGAACATGCGGTCGGCGTGTAACCCGTATTTTGGTCATTCGTAGCTTCGGTGATTTGAATTTGTTTCGGATTTCGATATTCGATTTTCGGATTTCTTCTCCGTGGGTTCCGATATGACGCAGGCCCCGGCCCACGGCACTGGCGAACGACCTTCGTGCGGGTTTGATTTCACCCATCATGTCGGTCGCGTTTGCGCGGATATGGCCGCGCAGTTGGACGAGTTTCGCCACATCGACATGGCGCGGGTGGCCGTCAGTTTCCGCCAAACCCGCAAGCGGATGTCCCGCGGGCTTTATGCCTCCTTAACCCCGCTACAGCTCCCAGCCGGCCAGACGCATTTGATTCGCCGCGGGCGAAAGTGGACGATCCAGCGGGTC
>JBAWVO010000127.1:0-17316 GCA_037147235.1 Planctomycetota bacterium
CTCTGACCGAGCCATCCGGTCGACCGGAGGTCTTACGAAGACGTTCGGTTGCGCAGTCGGTTTTGCAGATTGGTGGTCAGCGATTCAAGCTGGGCAAGGTCCAATGCTCGTAGCTCCTGCTCCTCGCTGACAGGCGTACAGAGTATTGCCTGAAGCGTTCGGATCAATTTGATCTCGCCTTCGATCTTGCCTTCGATCTTGCCTTCGATCTTGCCTTCAATCTTGCCTTCAATCTTGCCTTCGATCTTGCCCTCACGCACACCCTCACGATGGGAGGCGTTCATGGCCCATTGTTGGTCTCGAATCGCTTTTTCGCGTGCGTCGTACATCACTTTGTCCTCGGTTACTTGCGCTATATTAACGATCGTTTGCGTCGCTTGCCGGATCGCTTGCTGGGGAAACAATTTCAACAGTGCGTCGGCTTCGTACTCGTGGGCATGAAGAAACCAAAATAGCCAGCAATCGAGCATATCGACCGTTTTCAGGTCCGCCTCTCCTAAAAACTGATCAGGGCAATGCGATTCTCCACGGTTCCGAACGTCCGCTTGAACGCAAAATCATTCGTGGGGCGAATTCCAAGCGGCATAATGGTTCCCGGAAGAAAGAAGACGCAGTTCAAGTTTCGAGTTTCGAGCCAGACAGGTGCGGAATGGTCGTTAACGCCCTCACCCACTGCCCCTCTCCCAGAAGGGAGAGGGGAGTTTTCGGGGATAGCCTTTATTTTTCAACGGGGATTCGAGCCGGCCTTGGCCTGTTCGAGAAGCTGCTTGGCGCGATTGCCGGAGTTGCCGTTGATGCCGGAATCGACTACCTTCTGCATCGCTTCGGCAACGACTTTGGGTTCAGCACCAACGACCTTACCGGCGATTTTCACCGCAGCGTCGGCCGCCGCATCCTTCAACGTCGGATCACCCAGGTAGGAAACCGCGAGTTGCAGCGTTGCCACCGAGGGAATCCGGGTGAGGATGTCTAGGGCAATCTGCTTCTCCTCGTTTCGCTTGGCAACTTCCATCGCCGTGCGGAACATGGCGAGCCGGACTTCGGCGGGCAGGATGAGCTGTCGAGCAATGCGGATATAACCGCGCATCGCCCGGATCTTGTACTTGTCGTCGCCGGCCGTCTTGGCCATGTCCAACAGGGCTGGGCTGGCATCCGCGCTCATCCATTCGCCCAGCGCACGGCTGGCAACGTCTTGGATTTCCGGGCTGGCGTCCTTGCCCGCCGCCGCTACGGCCTGGAGGGCCTTCTCGCCGCCCATCGCGCCAAGGGCACTCAGGAGGCGGCATTTGGCGGCGATATCGGCCTGCGACAGGGCCAATGATAGTTTCTCCGCACAGGCTTCCCGATCCGGCATGCGGATGCAGGCGGCGCGCAGCGCGTCCCCGGCCGCCTTGGCATCCTGCGGATCCTGCGGTTTAACGGCTCGCTGGATCAAGACCGGAATATCTTGCAATCCGACGATGGACCCCAGTGCGGCAAGGGTCGCGGCACGAACTCGCCCATCGGAGTCTTCCACGGCCTTCAGCAGGATCGGAAGGGCCGCCTCGATGCGTCGCTGCCCGACAACCGCAATGAGAATCGTGCGGATTTCTCCCTCCGCTTTTTGCAAGCGCGTCACCAGATCGGCATCCACTTCCTTGCTGGGTAGGCCCGCCAGCGCAGTGACTGCCGTTTGCGACAGTTCCGCATCCGCGTTCATCGCCGCATCGATCAGCACCGGGACGCAAGAAGCATCCCCCTGGCGTTGGAGCACGCGGATGGCCGCGGTCCGCACGTTGTTCGGGCCGCTCTTGGCTGCTTCCAGCACTGCGGGCGACATCGTGGCGTCGCCGCGATCCGCCAAGGCAAAGATCAAGAGTACCTGCCGGTCCGGCGTTGCTTTGCCCAGTTCGGCCACCAACGCCTCGGTCACCTGAGGCCCTGGAAGCTCGCGGGCCACGCGTAAGCCGATGCCGAAGAGCGCCTTGTCGGTCGACTTCAATTGCTCGGCCAACAGCGGGACTCCGTCCGCCTGCCGGGCGAGAATCGCCCCACGGATCGCTTCGAGGATTCGCTGCTTTGGCAAGTCAGCGTTACGAAGGAGGTCGTAGAGTTTCATGGCCTCGGCCCGCTTTCCTTCGGCCAGATATTTTTCCGCACACAGCACGCAGCCCTGGGCGACCGCCGAGCGGACCGCCGCCGGTGAGCCGGCCAGGAATGATTCAAGCGTCTTGGCTGCCGAATCACCGCCGATGCGTCCCAACGCCACGGCCGCGGCGGATGCCACTTCGGCGTCGGCATCATTCAGCAGCTTCGCCAAGGCGTCCGTCGCTTTTGCATCGTGACGGACGCCGATGGAATTGATCACGCCCACCAGCAACCGGCCCTGCACTTTGCCCATGGCCTCGCGGAGTGCTTCGTCCGCGGCCTGGTCGGGAATCACCTCCAAAGCGATTCTCGCCCACGAAGCAAGATCCTTGTCGGTCAGGAGTGCCGCGAGTGCTGGGACCGCGTTCTTCGTGCCGTAAACGGCCAATAGCTTGCAGGGAATGGCCTTATTCTGCGGGGGCACGTTCGATTGGAGTATCCCAATCAGCTTTTGCTCCTGATCGCTGGCTGAGTTCTTGTTGTCAGCCGCGGTCGTACGGTCGGCCATCGCAGAGACCACGGCCGTAATGAGGGTGAAGTAAATAGCAGCATGTCGTCGGATCGTCATTTTGAAGTTTCCTTTTTATTTGTTTGTAAATGGGTACTACGACCGCCACGGCTCCCTCAGTGCTTCCGACCGCAAACGGTTGGCCTCCTCGTCGCCAAGAAAAACATTTTGCTTTGGATCGTAACTGAGCTTGCGTTTCAAGAACATGGAGATGTTGGCGGCGTGGCAGGCAATATGCGAGTGACAGGCTGCGTCGGCGTTGGCCCGCGGCCGCCCGCGTGACTTCACGCAGTTGAGGAAATCGCGGATATGGAAGGTGGCCGGAAAGCCGCCGATCTCCGCAACTTTCCTGCCGGCGAGCAATCCCGGCGAACTCAGTACCAGCTTGCCGCTGTCGCCCGCCTCCACCCAGCCCGTGTCTCCCTCAAACCGCACCGGACATGAGCCGAGCGGCAGCCAACCGTCCTTGCGAATGACCAGCTCGACGCCGCTGGCGTAACGGGCAACGGATTTGCCTCGCTCATACGGGTTGTATTCCACCGGGGCGGTGTCGTCGGCATCGGCGGCCCACTGACAAAGATCAACGCAGTGCGAACCCCATTCCAGGACGCCGCCGCCTACCATTCCCCCGCCCTTCTCGAATTCGCCGCCTGCGAGGAATTTCCGATTGAACGGCCGCTGAGCCGCTGGGCCGAGATAGAGATCCCAGTCCAAGTCCTGTTTGGCCGGCTCGGGCTGGGCCGGTGCCCAGCCGCTCGATTCGATGGCCATTCCCCACGCAGTTGGGTGGGCGTGAACCGATTGAAGCTTGCCGAGCTTTCCGCGGCGGGCCAACTCGACGGCGAAGAGGAAATGGGGAATGCTTCGCCGTTGCGTGCCCGCCTGGAACACGCGTCCGGTGCGGCGGAAAGTATCGGCTAGTGACAGGCTCTGCGCAATGGTCTTTGTGCAGGGCTTCTCGCAATAGACGTCCTTGCCGGCATTGGCCGCCAGGATCGAAGCCGTTGCGTGCCAGTTCGGCCCCGTGGCGATCAGCACCGCATCGATATCGGTGCGAGCCAGCAACTCGCGGAGGTCGCGATACGTGGCACAGTCTTTGTTGCCGTATTTGGCATCGGCCATATTTTTGACGGCACTGCGGCGCCCAGCTTTCACGTCGCAAATGGCCACAAACCTTACGTCCGGCTCCTGCAAAAAACAGCCCAGATCGTAGGAACCACGGTTGCCGATACCGATGGCGCCCAGCACAATTTTCTCGCTAGGGGCCACCGCGCCCTCCTTGCCTAGCACGGCTGCGGGAATGATTTGCGGTAGCAGGCACACTGCACCGGCTGCGGCGGAACGGCTCAAAAACTGTCGCCGAGAGAGATTCGTGGTCTTGCCCGACATAAGGGTTCTCCTTTGGGATTACTGAGGCGGGAATGCGGGGGTGGGTTGATGACTTGCGGGAATCTGCCTAGCAGATATTCCACCATACTAACCTATCGCAAGCGAGATGTCAAAAGGACTGAACAGGTGTCAATGCCTACACGAGCTAAGGATCGGCGCAGAAATAAGTGCCGTGTTTTGCGCATTCGGGCCTCGATCATAACCTTGCCAACTGCCGTCACCGCTAGCTCGACGTAGGGTGGGTGAAGCATCGAACGGTGCGTTACGCGAACAGATCTGGAACAGCGGTAAGTGCTGTCAGCGTCTCGACTTCGTGCGCAACCCACCATTTCCCGGCCGGTTCGCTCCACGCACCCTACGGCCTGCCGTCACTGCTAGCAGTTGGCAAGGTTATGATCAAGGCCGCGCATTCGCTGAGCGGGGGCAGACGGCACACGGAGTGTGCCTGCTACTTTTCTTGCGTCGGCCCTGCCATGCCTATTTGGTCGGAGACCGGCCACGACAGGGAGATTCCGAACAGGGAGATTCCGGATCGCAGGCATTGGAACCGCAAGCACACTTGCTTCGCCCTGCCGTCACGCGACGCAATCGCACGACCATATAAACGGTGGCTGCCGCGACGAGTAGCAGCACGAGGATATTTTCGATCGTCGGTATCATGATATGCCTATAACCGTAACCATGTCCCCAACTGGTAAGTAACCAGAGCACCAATATACGCCAAGCCGGTCATGTAGGTGAATGCAAAGACCGGCCACCGCCAACTGTTCGTCTCCCGCCGGATCACGGCCAGCGTCGCCGCGCATTGCGCGCATAATGCGAAAAAGACCATCAACGACAGTGCCACGGGGAGCGTGAACACCGGACGATCCGTGCCGTCCCAAACAGCTTGTTGCAGGCGTGACCCCAACACCCCGCTGCCTTCATCCGATTTGGCGTCGAATTTTCTGCCCAGTCCATAGACGACGCCCAAGGTGGCAACAACGACTTCCCTCGCCGGAAACGAGGCGATTACAGCACAGCCGATCCGCCAGTCCCAGCCCAAGGGACGAACGACCGGCTCGATCGTTTTGCCCATTACGCCGAGCAGGCTGTGTTGCTGATACTTGGCCGCGATCTGATTGTCCAACTCGGTCAATATCTTTTGGTTTTCGGCCCGATGCGGACTATCTTCAGGGGTTGACTTCATCTCGGCCTCCAGCTTCTCCTTCTGTTGCACCTCCTGTTGGACGACGCGGGGATTGTGCGGATAGTAAGCGGCAGCCCAAACCACGATGGAAATAGCCATGATCAACGATCCGGCCGTGCGTAGGAAGACCCATGCCCGCTCAAATACGCGCATCACCACGGTTCTCGGCGAAGGCCACTTGTAGCTCGGCATCTCCATCACGAAGGGCGGCGTCGCGCCGCGAAGGATCGTCCGCTTCAGCACCAGGGCCACCAGCACCGCGGCAACGATTCCCAATACGTAGAGCGAGGCGAGCGTAAGCCCCTGCAAACCGACCATGCCGCCGAGATACATCGTCCTGGGGACAAAGGCCGCAATCAGCAGGGCATAGACGGGCAACCGAGCCGAGCAGGTCAACAGAGGGGCGACAAGTATTGTTGTCAGCCGGTCGCGCTCGTTGTCGATCACCCGCGCGGCCATGATGCCCGGCACGGCGCAGGCGAACGACGACAGCATTGGAATGAACGACCGGCCGCTCAGGCCCGCGCGGACCATCACGCGATCCATCAGAAAGGCGGCCCTGGCCATGTAGCCGCAATCTTCCAGCAGGGCGATGAAGGTAAACAGAATCAGAATTTGCGGCAGGAATTGCACAACTCCGCCCACCCCGCCGATCAAGCCGACGGCCAGCAGGCTCCGCAATGCGCCTTCCGGCATGAGGGCTTCGACGGATCCCCCCAGCCAATCGAAGCCCGCGCCGATCGTGTCCATCAGCGGTCGCGCCCAGACGAAGACCGATTGGAAGACCATGAGCATCACCACCACGAAGACAATCAGCCCCCAGACACGATGCGTGAGCACTCGGTCGATACGGTCGGTGGCCGTGACGGCGAAGGTTTTTGGCGAGGACACCACTCCTTGCAGCATCGAGCGTGCCCAAGCATAGCGAACGGTTGTTTCCACGGCCGGAATCGGGCAGCCCCCAGCCTCGACGCGCTGGCGGGCCGACCGCAGCAAGTCGAGAAACGGCTCGTCGGCATTGGGTAGAAACGTATTCTGAAAATACCCACTGGTATCCAGGAGCAATCGCCGCACCAGTGCCGGCGGAAAAAGCCGAGCAGACTCTTCGGCAAGCGGAAACGGCCCACTCCCCCCCCCTGTGGAGGAGGGGAGCTTTTCGGACCGTCTCTCACGGGTTGCCACGTGGCAGTCTTGGGTGGCCAAGAGAAATTGCAGTTCACGGACTTCTTTTTCAAACCCATCGGGAAAGAGCGATGCATCGGCCCGTGGCCCGTGACCGGCGGCCTCGATCAGGGCCGCCTTCAGTTCGGCTAGACCTTGGCCGCGATTGGCCTGGATGGGGACCACGGCAATGCCGAGACGTCGCTGCAGATGGCGCAGTTCTAGCTTGATGCCTCGACTCGCGGCCACGTCGAGCATGTTCACAGCCACGACGGTAGGCAGCCCCAATTCCAAGACCTGGCTGACAAGGTAGAGATGCCGCTCAAGGTTTGAGCCATCGACGATACAGAGTACGACGTCGACATTCCCGATGTCGGATCGGCGTTGCAAGAGCACTTCGACGGCGACCATTTCGTCGCGCGATCGGGCCGCGAGACTGTAAAGCCCCGGCAGATCGATCAGTTGAAACCGTCGCCCCTCATGCTCCATGTGCCCGGTCTTCTTTTCGACCGTGACGCCCGGATAGTTGCCGACGTGTTGATGGATTCCCACCATCGCACCGAAGAGCGTTGACTTACCCGTGTTCGGATTGCCGATCAAGGCAACCGTCAACGTCGCATCCTCGCGGGTGGTCGGCATGTTTTGAAAAGGTAAATCGTCAATCGGCCCAAGGAATTGGTATGACGGAAATGCTCAAACCGTTATTGGCGCGAAAACAGATTTTATTGCCAGCCATGCGAATAATGCAAGGATTTCCTGGGCGGAACATCTCGACACAAGTTCCACCCAGCAAACCAAACTCCTCTAAACGATGGATATGGTCCGGGTGGCCATGAATTCGACTGATCCGCGCCCTTTGGCCGGTTCGCAACTGGTTGAGCGGAATAGGGTGATTATGCATAGTTGGATTGGCCGATCTCGCCAGGGGTGAATTATAAAAGTTTACGTCGGAAAAATCAAGCGTAGAACGGATTTAGGTCCAATCCTACGCTAGATAGTGAAGCCATGGCCCCCACGTCTGTCTGCATAAAGCCATCTCCACCATCGGATTGCCAAGAGGAATGATCGCACCCCCGGAATGGAGAACTTTGGCGAAAAAGTTTTTGACAACGGAAGCTGTTGAGTACACAATAGAATGAGATCCTGCTGCCCTCCTAGTTTTAACAACCAAATCTTCTCGTCCACTTTTACCGTTCTCTCACTGATTCCATGGCTGACGTACATCAAGGTGACGATTTATGAACGGCGACGATGCTTTTGATCCAGAGTTCTGCAAGGGGGATATCCTGGAGTTGGGAACAACCACTCCGCGAATCGTCTTGCATCGTCTGGCGGCGGTCCGTCGGGCAAAAAAAATGCCGCGCCGAGTGCTGGCCCAGCGGCTTGGCATCACGGTGCAGGAACTTAGGATGAAGGAGGAATCGGCCGACCTCTCGATCAGCACCCTCTGTCATTGGGCCTCCGTGCTGGATGTGCCCATTACGGAACTTGTCGTCGAGCCGGGGGAGTGCTCGGCCCCGACCCGTCTGGCCCGGGTGCAGGCGGCGCGCCTGATGCATGTGGCGGCCAAACTCCGCGATCGGGCGCGGCGTCGTAGCATCCAGCGACTGGCACAAACTTTCGTTGAGCAGTTGGCCGAGATACTTCCCGCCCTGGAGCAGCTTGCCCAAAAGAACCATTGTCGTCCCAATCGGCAGCCGTCGACCAGTATTCCGCCACTGTCAGAGAACGTCTTCATGCTTCCGCGCGATTGCTCATGAACTTCGCCTCATGTTCGGCGAGGCAGAAATGCGAGAGAGCCGAGGTATGATCGATGAGAATCCTAAGAGGCATGCGAGCGTTGGGCAACCTACGATCAAGCCCGGCCTTGATCAACCTTGCCAACTGCTAGCAGTGACGGCAGGCCGTAGGGTGCGTGGAGCGAACCGGCCGGGAAATGGTGGGTTGCGCACGAAGTCGAGACGCTGAAAGCACTTACCGCTGTTCCAGATCCGTTCGCGTAACGCACCGTTCGATGCTTCACCCACCCTACGGCTCAATCATGGCTTCCACCGACGTAGGTTCGGTGGGGAGCGGGGCTCCTACGGCTCGATCAGGTAGGCTTGGCCGTCGAGGTTGAGCATCACGGCTTCATCCATGGCTAGGTATTGCGACATGGAGCGGCCATAGCGGTTGGCCAGGGCAAAATAGTCTTTGCTGAACTGCTTGACCTTACGGGCGTTCTGCTGCTGCGTCGGCGTCACCTGGGAATCAACCCACTGGTTCTGGCGTCGATAGAAGGTGCGATTGCCGATATTGCGAACGGACGCCTGGGCTTGGTCGGCCTCTGCCTGAACCTCACCGCCGTAGGACAATTCGCCGGCCGCCTGGGCTGCTGCGGCGACCGGAGCAGTTGCTGGCCCGGCTGCGACACCGGCCGCAACTCGACCGCCATATCCGCCTGAGCCATTGCCTTGATGCGACTCGGCTGGCTTTGCGGCCGGGGCGGCCTGGGCAAAACGGCCAAAGCCGCTCGATTCCGATTTCTTTTCGGCAACCTGCGGACTGTTGGAATAGTCGTTGGCAGCCGAGTAATTCCTGGCGTTTTGGAAATCGCCCTTCATTGCCCGTTGTGCGGTTCCTGCCGCGCCGCCCGTTTGAGCCAACGCTTCCAATCGCCGGTTGGCTCGGTCAAAGTTCGAGGTAACATTGTGGATGTTGGTCGTCTCATCGGCCATGAACGACGTGTAGGGCGTGAGGATGCCGTGCCGCGTGGCCAGTTCAACCAATTCCTTCACCAGTTCGTCGTTCTTGCCCTTGAGGTCGATCTGGTCGAGGATCTCGCCCACGCGGCGGACAGCCCAAAGCTTTTCGACAAAGGCGAGCGACTCGTCGCTGCTTTGCTCGACGAACGTGGCGGGGAAGTCGAACTTCTCCTCCTTGTCGCCGATCCGGCCCGTCAAGACTACCTTGGCGGCACCGGCCTTCTTATAACGCCCCACGATGACCAACTGATCGCCGGCAAACAAATCGCCTGCCTCACGCGGGTAAACGCGGCTGATCGGCGAGCCTTCTTCCGTCTTGACCGTATCGAAGTCGTAACGCATCTTCATGCCGGTTAGCACGGGTGACTCGATGCGGTTGTAGAGCTTGGCGACGTGTTCTTCAATGTTCTCGTCAGGCCGCACGTACTCGCTCTGGCCGAAATTCTCGCGGACAAGTTTATCGAGGAAACGGGCGTTTAGATCATAGCCCACGCCGAAACAGAAGACCCGGGCGTGGATCTTGTTGAACTCCTTCGAGTTGGCCACGATCCGCATTTCGTTGCTCTCGCCCACGGTCGGCAGACCATCGGTCAGGAAGACCACGTAGCTGGGCCGTCCGGCATCGTTGAGTTGCGCCAGCGAGACCCGCAGCGCCTCGTTGATGTTCGTGCTGCCGCCCGCATAAAGCCCTTCGGCAAAGCCAAGGGCCTCGCGGCGGGTTTTGTCGTTATAGCGTTGCAGTTCCGGCCGGAACGATTCGACTTCGCTGTCGAACGCGATGACGTTGAACAAATCGCCCTCGCGGAGGTTGTTCAACACATGCTTCAGGGCCGCCCGAACCTGCTCGATCTTCTGCCCGCTCATACTGCCCGATCGATCCATCACCAATAACACCGTTTTCTTCGGCCGCTCACTGCCGGCCTTGATCTCCGGGCTGGCCAGCAAAAGAAAGAAACCGTCCTGATTCTTGTCCGGCCGGTAGGTCAATACCCGCATGCTCACCTTGCCGCGGCCGATGTCGTAAAGCAGGCGGAAATCGGAGGAGGGAACCTGGTCCTTCGCCGTGTAGCTGACTACGGCATGGCGGTCGTCGGGCCGCTTGATCTCGACGGCATGTGTCGGGCTGTAAATGTTCTTGATGTCCTCCTGGCTTTCCACCGAGATACGGAAGTTGATCTTCTCAACCGGGTGCGACGTGTACTTGGCCGTGCTCAAGGGGAAGAGAAAATCGGTCATTCCTTCCTGTTTGCGGCAAAGCTGAACATAACGGAGCGAAACCGTCCGCTTGGCACCTGGCGGCACTGGGAAGACGCTCGTCTTGAACATCCCCGTGCCAACCCACTCCAGCAAGGCTGGGTCTCGGTTCTTTCGCACGATCTCTTCGTAGGCACGGCGTGCGTCTTCCGCACTAAGCAACCTGGCCGGCATTTCCTTGCCGTCAACCAGCAGGGTCATCTGATCGATCGCCCCATCGTAGGGCAAGGGAAAAATAAAGGAAACTTCCATTTGTCGGCTGCCCGTATTCACAAAGGACTGGGAAACCTGCACTTTGGCCACCTGGTCAATCACTCGGGCATCGACCTCCAGGGTGTCGATCTTGTAGGAGACCGGGGACGGCTCCGGTTGGGGGATAGGGTGAGGAATGGGGTGCGGCCAGGGATGGGGCGGCCAGATGATGATCGGCCGTGGAAGGCGGACGTGCTCCGCCGGATCGATTACCACCAGCAATCCTTGGGCTTGCGCAAGCACCGGAACCAGAAACACAACAACGGCAATCCACCGGCCTAACCTAGCAAACATGGCAAATCTCCTTTTTGTAGAACGGAATTCATTCCGTTACAGTAACTGTTGTCCAACGGAATGAATTCCGTTTTACGAACGCTCCCCTTGTACAAGTAGTTGGACGCTGCTGCCCGCCAAAGAGTTCCCGCAATATCCAACGAATCGTAATTCCGACTTCAAGTAGTCTCCGGACCCCGCCACGGCGAGGTAACCGTCCGGTGACGAAATTATTGTAGCAAGATTTTGCTCTCGCATAATCGCTTTACGTGCTCCTGCACGCTAACTGGGTATCGTGCAAGAATGCGCGGAAAATCTGCATCGCGCAGTCGCGCGAGATTCCGGAAAGTGACCAGGGCCTCCGGCGAGGTCGCCTGCCGCCGTGAAAGATAGACATAATCGCAAAGCGATTGTGCCGGAGGAGCAATCGCCCCTTCGGACACTGGAAAGTACACTTTGCTCCGTACACCTACAAAGACGAGGTGCCCGGCCGGCGTGACGCGATCCCGCGTCCGGTGGTTCTGCCGATCCGTAAAGCAGGTGATGGTGACGGGTGCCTGGGTCACTAATTGGTGCCCATAAAGCGCATAGTGACCGGTGATGTAAGCATGTGAATCCATGGCAGGGACCAAAACTTGCGGCGATACTGCACCTGGCAGGCCGTACAGGCCGTGAGCATACTTCGCGAGCATCTCTTGGTTCCGAAGCCTCGTCAGTTCAACATTCAATGCGGCCCGGGAAGTGCCAGCCACGTTTGCCAGTTCCGTCACGGTGAACAGAACTTTTCCATGCCTGTCTCGCTGTTCCTCGAAGAATTTTCGCCAGGCATTGGCTTTCACGACGAGAACTCCTTGGACTTCGTCAAGGTGTCGCGGAGCAGACGCATCACGGAGTCCCAAAGCATTGCGGCCCCCCCCGCTGCGCGGAGGTTGGCAGCCACTACGGGGGCAACCTGCTCGCCAAGGAGCCGCTCGATCTCCCGCACATGGACGGCCCGATTCGATTCAAACCTGCCGAGACTCTCGAAGGCGTCCGTAAGTGGCAAAGCAAATTTTCTCAATTTGCGTGACAATCGCGTGGGGGCATCGGGCTGTAGGGCGTCCTGAAACAGGAAAACGTCCAGGATGTCCCGTACTCGACAAAATCGCGTGTTGAGGAAAGCGAGTATCTTGCTCTCGATCATGTCGGCATCGGACACGGTCAGGAACACGGTGCCTGCGATCGTGCGAACCATCGGCGCATCAAGGCGGACGATACTCGTGATCTCAATTGGGATCTCGACCCGGCTTCCAGGCTGAGTAACGCGGTAAAACGCCGTCTCGACAATTCGTACTGCTGGAGATTCTACCTCAGGACCGGCGGCAGGCCGTATGTCACCATCATAACCGAGTTGCCGCTTGACCTCCGGCAAAAGTCTGCTGCGAAGAACATCGACGATCTCCACCTGCTTCCGATGGAGATCGCCTTCCCAGTGGTAGTCGATATCGGTCGATACCCGGGCACTCGCGTTAAGCAGCCGATACCGAAATCCGCCAATCAGGAAGAGCTGATGGCCAACCGGGTGGGTAGCGATGATCGTGGCGGCGAGCGTCTGGATGCGTTCAACAATTGTCGAAATATCGGTTTCCATGTATCAAATATAACATAATTGTTATATTTGGCAAGCCGTGATGCGGCGGCAACTCCACAGGGCCGCGATCATAACCTTGCCAATTGCTAGCGGTGACAGCAGTGACGGCAACCCGTAGGGTGCGTGAAGCGAACCAACACCCGGGAAATGGTGCGTTGCGCACGGACTCAATACTTCGAGAACGTCTACCCTGAAATAGACCGGTTCGCGTAACGCACCATTTCGCGGGCATCCGTGCTCCACGCACCCTACGTCGAGCTAGCAGTGACAGCAGTTGGCAAGGTTATAATCGAGGCAACTCCACAGCACTACTCTGGACAAATTCAGCGGTTGAGTTCCCAAAAGGCCGAAGAACCTACATCACGCGATCCATCGCCGCTGCCACCTTGCGGCACAAGGTCATGAGGTCCGCGAATTGACTAAAGGTTAGGGATTGATAGCCGTCGCTCAAGGCGGTTTCCGGATCGGGATGGACCTCAACGATCAGGCCATCAGCCCCGGCGGCCACGGAGGCGGCGGCCATCCGTGCAACAAGTGCCGTGTGGCCGGTGCCGTGACTGGGATCAACCACCACGGGCAGGTGCGTGCGGTCGTGCAAGTAGGGCACCGAGGCCAAGGTGAGCGAAAACCGCGTGTGCGACTCGAAGGTACGGATGCCTCGTTCGCAAAGCATCACATTGGGATTGCCGGCGTTGAGGACATATTCGGCCGCCAGCAATAGCTCGTCGAGACTGGCGCTAGGCCCGCGCTTCAATAAGATCGGCTTGCCTTCGGCCCCCACGGCCTCCAGCAGACGATAGTTTTGCATGTTGCGGGCACCAATTTGTAGGACGTCGGCATAGCGGGCCACGAGTTTTACGTCGTTCTCCGACACGACCTCAGTTACCACGGCCAAGCCGGTTTCCGCACGGGCGGTGGCGAGAATTTTTAGGCCGTCTTCCTTGAGACCCTGGAAGCTGTAAGGACTGGTGCGCGGCTTAAAAGCACCGCCGCGGAGGGCCGTTGCCCCGGCCGCCTTCACGGCCCGGGCGGTGCTGAGAGTTTGCTCCTCATTCTCAACAGAGCAGGGGCCGGCAATCATGCCGACGTGGGCATTGCCAACCGTGAGACTGCCAACCCGGATCACGGTTGACTCGGCCTTGACCTCGCGGCTGGCAACCTTGTAAGGAGCGAGAATGGGAACGACTTCGGCCACGCCGGGACCGCTTTCCAGTGACTGACGATGCTCGTCTCGCTTCTCTCCAATGGCCGCGATCACGGTCCGCTCGGTGCCAAAAATCGGATGGGCCTTCAGGCCGAGGGCTTCGACGCGCTCGATGATGTGCTGGATTTCTTCACGGCTTGCGCCTTTTTTCATGACGACAATCATGGGTGGGATCCTTGAATTGATGGTTAAGGAACCCTGTATTGTCGCACGTGGCCGGGAAAATGCAAGAACTATCGATTGATTTGCCGGCGGCCACGCTCGATTATCCTCGATTATCGATCGATTCACGGCTGGCCGGCCGCCTGGGTGCTGCCTGCGTGGTAGAATATCAGGAGAATTGCAAAGTCCACTTCGTAGAACCGAGATGATTGAAGTTCAAGGGTTAACCAAGTATTATGCCGACCTCCGTCGCGGCCGATTTGTCGCGTTGGATGGGCTAAGTTTTCATGCGCTACCCGGCCAAGTCTACGGTCTGCTCGGCCCCAATGGAGCGGGAAAAACGACCGCGCTCCGGATCCTTAGTACGGTATTGCGGCCGAGCAACGGCACGGCCAGGGTCAACGGCTACGATGTGGTCCTGCAACCGTCGCAGGTCCGCCGCCAGATTGGCTTCATGTCGGCCAATACGGGCATTTACGACCGCATGACCGCCTGGGAGATGGTTGAGTATTTTGGCCGCCTCCACGGCCTGCCGCAGGCCGAGTTGACTCAGCGCATGGAATCGCTCTTCGACAAATTCAAAATGAACGACATCCGCGACGTGCTGGGGGCGAAGATGTCGACGGGGATGCGTCAGAAGGTGTCGATCGCCCGGGCCATCGTGCATGACCCGCCGGTGCTGATCTTCGACGAGGCCACGGCAGGGCTTGATGTGCTGGTGGCGCGGGCGTTGCTTCACCGCGTGGCCGAGTTGCGGCAAAACGGCAAGTGCATCATCTTTTCCACCCATATCATGCGCGAGGCCGAAAAACTCTGTGATCGCTTGGCGATCATGCACCGCGGAAAAATCCTGGCCGAGGGCACGCTGGAGGAGCTTCGCCAAGAGCATGGCGAGAACGATCTGGAGGAAATTTTCTTCCAACTGATTTCCAGGTACGAACAATCGCGCTCGCCAACCGCCGAGCATGACTTGGTTTGATCGGGCAACCATGAATTTTACGAACGTCAGACTCATTCTCGCCCGCGAAGTTCGCGACCAGATGCGCGACCGACGGACGTTGTTCATGATCTTCGTGCTGCCGATCCTGCTCTATCCGCTGCTGGGAACGGCCTACTTTCAGATGGTCCAGTTCCAGACCCAGAACTCGATGACGGTGTTGGTCGTCGGGAGCGGGCAACTGGCCTCCACTTCAACGCCGCTGATCGAAGACGCCGCCTTCTCGCCACAACTGTTTTTTGACGGTTCCCGCGGTACCGAATTGCTGAAGCTGGAATTGGCACCCGAGGGGCCACCTTCCGGCAGCGACACCGCCGGCGATTGGGCGGCCGAAGCGAATCGGTTGGTGCAAACCAAAAAATTCGACGCGGCCCTGGTTTTTCCGCCCGATTTCGCCAAGCGGGTGGAGGCTTATCGCAAGGCCATCCACGTGGCCGCCAGTAGACCGCCCTCACCCCCTGCCTCCCTCTCGGGGGGGGGTGGGAGTAGCGTGGAGATTCCCCGACCGAAGATCATTTACACGACGGCGAACGAACGATCGCTGATGGCATGCAACCGGCTGACGGCGGTTCTGGATCGCTGGACGGAGCATGTCGGCAAGACGAATCTCATAGCGGGCGGCATGCCTGCCCAGGCGGTGCGCCCCTTCGAGGTTGACCATTCAAATCTGGCCGGCGAATCGGCGAACAAATCGGCAAACCTATGGTCTCGGATGTTGCCCGTGATGTTGTTGCTGTGGGCGATGACCGGCGCGTTCTACCCGGCGGTTGACCTGTGTGCCGGCGAGAAGGAGCGCGGCACACTGGAAACCTTGTTGAGTAGCCCTGCCGAGCGCAGCGAAATTGTACTCGGCAAACTGTTGACGGTCATGGCCTTCAGCATGGTCACTTCGGCCTTGAACCTGGTAAGCGTGGGGGTGACCGGTTGTTTGATCTTCCGCCAGATGCAAGATTTTGGTGGACCGCCGGCATGGGCGGTGCTGTGGCTGTCGCTGGCCCTGGTCCCGGTGTCGGCCTTGTTCAGCGCGCTCTGTCTGGCCCTGGCCTCGTTCGCCCGCAGCACGAAAGAAGGCCAGTATTACCTCATGCCACTGCTGATGTTGTCGTTGCCGATGGCCGTGTTGCCGATGAGTCCGGGGGTGGAACTGAACCTGGGCAACAGCTTGATTCCAATTTCCGGCTTGGTGCTGCTGCTGAAGACCTTGTTGGAAGGCTCCTACATGCAGGCATTGCAGTTCCTGCCGGTCGTGTTGGCCGTGACGACGGTCGCCTGCTGGATGGCCATCCGCTGGGCGGTGGAGCAGTTCAACAAAGAGTCGGTGATCTTCCGTGAGAGCGAGCGGTTTGCCGTCGGCCTCTGGATGCGGCACCTGATGCGCGACCGCGATCCGACGCCTTCGGCTGCCGAAGGGCTATTCTGCGGCATCCTGATTCTGGTCCTGAGTTTTGTCTTTCGCTCTTCGATAGCACCGCCTACAGGTTTTGACGGCTTCGCCCGCGTGACCGTGGTATTGCAATTGGCCGCGATCTTGACGCCTGCGTTGGTAATGGCGGTGATTCTGACGAGCAGTCCGCGGCAGACACTTCTGCTGCGGCTACCGCGATGGAAGATGATTCCCGCAGCCGCCGTGCTGGCGCTGGCCATGCACCCGTTCATCCTTGCGCTGAACTCCTTGGTCATGCATCTTTACCCAATCGCACCCGAGATGAAACGGCTCATTGACGACTTGCAGACGAAGTTTGCCTCGGCCGACCTGGGGTTGCTGATCCTCTGCGTGGCCGCGGTGCCGGCGGTCTGTGAAGAACTGGCTTTTCGCGGTTTCATCCTTTCCGGATGCCGCAATCTGGGCAACAACTGGCGAGCGATCCTCGTCAGCGCGATCCTGTTCGGTGCCGCGCATGGTCTCCTCCAGCAATCGATCAACGCTTGCGTTCTGGGCATCGTATTGGGCTATCTGGCCGTAAGGAGCGGGAGCCTGCTGCCCGGCGTGGCCTTTCATTTCCTGCACAATGCGATGACCGTCCTCATTGCGAAAATCACTCCCGAACTGATCGACCGCTTCCCCCTCCTCGGCTTTCTTGTGCAACCCAGCGGTGAAGGCCCGGCCTATCAGTGGCCTGTTTACCTCTTTGGCGGCGTAACCAGTCTCGCCTTGCTAGGCTGGTTCACCTGGTTCCCAGAGGCGCGAAGTCCCGAGGACGTTTTGCAGAAAGTCTTCGAGCAATCAACCGAGGATTCGTTGAGCGATGCAGAAGCCGCAAGGGGTTAACCACGAAAACCACGAAAACCACGAAAACCAAGAAATACACGAAAAGGGGTATCCGGTTTGCTCAGGTTCCCGTTTGCATCCTGATCAAGACAAGCGAATCAATGATCGGTGGATCCGATGCTCAGGGGCATTTATGCCCCTTTTCCGCGAAGCGGTA
>JBAWVO010000128.1:0-17312 GCA_037147235.1 Planctomycetota bacterium
AGCCCTGGCTGCCCCCTTTGCCCCAAGCGGAACCCTGGCTGCCTCCTTTGCCCCAGGCGGAACCCTGGCTGCCTCCTTTGCCCCAAGCGGAGCCCTGGCTGCCTCCTTTGCCCCAGGAGCCGCCTCCACCCCCACCGCTATGGCTAGAAGCACCACCGCCACCGTGAGGTATTGAAAATCCGCCGCCGCCCTTAGCAAAGACAGAATTGCCTGTATCGAGAACCAAGCTCGATGCCAGCAATACGGCGACTGCCACGGCAGGCAATCGAATCCACGACTTGACCGAAAAAATACTCGCGTTCATGTTCTCATTCCCTTCAAAAAAGTGTTCTTGAACTCCGGGGTGTTGTCGCCTCCGTAGTACTAAACCGAGTTCGGCCCCGTTATCGGACACAATTTTGCAAAATGGGTGCTATCGCGTTCCCTTGGCCTTTTTCAGGGCAGTCTGGGCGGTTTCGCGGACATGCCGGGACTTGTCGTTTCGGAGCCCTTGCAGGGCTTGATCGACGTTTTCCGCAGCCGGGTCGATTGCGCCAAGGCTTTCGGCCGCCAGGGATCGAATCGCCCGGTCTTTATCGTTCAAGACCGCGATGATGGCAGGAACAGCCTCTTTAGCTGCAGGCCCCAGGTCACCGAGAGCCTGAATGGCCGCTTGGCGAACTTCGTTGTCCGAGTCACCAAGAGCTGCCGTAAGAGCGGGCACGGCTGCCTGAGCTTCTCGTCGCATATCGCCGATCGCGCTGATAGCTGCCAGGCGAATCTCAGACGCTTCGTCCTTCAGGGTGGCGATCAGCACAGGCAGGACCAATTCGGCGTTCGAAGCGAGTTCTCCGAGGGCTTGTGCCGCGGAACGGCGAACGGCCAGATCCTCGCCCTTGTTCGTCAAGACCTCGATGAGGGCCTTGGTGGCCGAAGCTCCCCGAGAGCCAAAATCCGTCAAAGATTCGGCCGCAGCCTGACGGATTTCGGCATCATTGCTTTTCAAGAGATCAACGAGGACTTGCGTCGCGGCATCCGCATCGGTGCCCAGGTGTTCCAGGACGATGGCCGCCCGCAATCGCAGGTTTTCGCGCTTATCCGTCAACAGATTGCGGACTGCGGCAGCCGCGCCTCTCGCAGCAGGACCAATCTCATACAGGGCATGAATCACTTCCTCGCAAAGAACGGCGTCTTTGCTATCCTGCAAGGCTTGGGCAAGGGCTGGAGCTGCCGGCTCGGCATCCGGACCGATTGCCTGGAGCGCGACGGCGGCCTTGACACGGACGCTCTTTTCGGTGTCCTTCAGCGCGCCGGCAAGGGCACTCACGGCCGGCTTGGCAATCTTGCCCCTTGCTGCCAGCAAGTCGCAGGCCAATTCGCGAGTCGCCGGCCGCGGATCGTTCAAACTCGCAATCAGAACGGGAATTCCCTCGCTGCCGGACTGATTGAGGAGATCCAGAGACAAGAGGGCCTGAATGCGGATCAGACTGCTGCCATCCCCTAATACCGACCTCAAGCCCGCCAGGACTTCCGGAGAACTGACACCCACTTCGCCCAAGGCTTCAATGGCGGCTAGTCGCACCCCTTCCTCCGGATCACCAAGAGCTTTTACGAGGGCGGGAATCGCGACCTTGGCATCCGAACCAATCTGCCCCAGAGACTCAGCGGCCAGAATCCGGACCCCTGCTTCTTTGTCCGCGAATGCTTCGGTGAGAGGCTCGATCGCCCCACGAGCGTTGCCTTCGATAGCCACCAGGGCACCGGCGGCCTCTAGGCGGATTCTTGAATTTTTTTCCTTCAGGGCTTTGCGGAGGAGGATCACCACGTCTTGGCTTCCTGAGTCGAGTTGCCGTATGGCGCGGATCGCTCGCCACCGGATGAACCAGGCGTCGTCATTGTCTTTGTAGGCACTGATCCAATAACTCAGGGGCCGGCCCATATAAAGGCCGCCCGTCTCGACTGCCGGTTCGTCGCTTGCGTATGCGGCATCAACATTTTCCGGCCCGTTTTCTCCCGCGGAGACCGAAAAGGGGAGTCCCAAAAGTGTAATCATGACCCCAAAATAGCAGACCGTCTTCATGCTGTTTCTCACATTAAAATGGAACATGGTAAAACTCGTTTGTTGGAGGAGGTTTGGAAAAATGAACAACTCAATTACGTTAACTCGCGTGCCGGAAACGCCGTCACCCGCGAGAGCGAAAAAATCGCTCTCACGGGTTCTGTGCGTGGATTCCGAGGCTGCTTCAAAACCTGGCCGGGGAGGTTTTCCTGCTGCCGACGGAGATCTAAAGCAATCTGCTACTTTGGCACCTTGTAGTATCGGATAACCACGTGATCGCTGGGCGGCCCTGACTGGAAGTCCGCATACTTGAGATTCTCCGATCCCTTATCGCTTGCGTTGCCGGCCATGAGTCCACGCGTCGACCGAAAATTGGTGCCTTGCGTCAGACCTCTCTGCAATTCCTCGAGCGACGTAGCAGGGCCGGCGGGCATGACCTGCTGCGACGGGTGTCGAATGCTCCGTGAAAGTGCAACTTGTTGCGCAGCCGGGGCACCGGGCTTGATCACGAAGAGCTCAATTAGTCCGGCCGACTTTTCGCTGCCAAGATCGTCGAGAATGGATTGTGTGTCTTCCACCCCAAAGCCGACGATGGGCACATAGGTCTTGCCATCCTTCTGATGAAATCCCCGAATCGCGAATTGCGTACCGGGAGCGAGAATCCAAGGCTGCATCTGATCGGGCAAACCTGTATCCTCATAAAGCGTGCTTACGCCGTTAACCGTCAGCACCAGACCGAGGGTCGAACCGCCGGTGTTCTTCACACCGAACGTGACTTTTTGCCCTGGTTGGGGATCGGCAATGACGAAATTACGGCCGCCGGGGGAATCCGGATCGGCCTGCGGAGCCTGGGCCACACCATCGTAGTAAACCGTCCATTCGACCGGGAATGATTTATCGGAGTTGTCGAGGCTCACGACGGTTTCCATCTGGGACGAAGAGTCGGTACCGTTCGTCACCCCGTTCTCAACCTTAGGCTCCGGCAGGGAGTCGGTCGTCGTCGGATTGCCTGAGGGCGGAGGATCTCCATCCTCGATGATATCGCCCGCCGCCGCAATTCCTCGACTGAGCTTCACCTGCTTCACCGAGTATCCACGGCCCAAATCTGCCAGGATATAACGGTCGGATTTTACTTTGAATTCGCTCACCGGCTTTTTCGTCAAACTGCCGGTGCGATCAATCGCCTCGATCGTGACGATGGCCGTGCGGTAGTCGCTGCTTACGGCCACCTTTCCCGTCAGGAAGGTATCGACGGGCACCTGCCGGGGAGGTTTTCCCCATAGGAGTGGGTACTCGACCTTAAAAAGGTTCTTTCGATCGGCAACCGTGCGATAACTAGTGACATGGCCTTTCTTGGCGGCGAAATCCACGATTCCGATCGGCGGTGCTTCAGGATTCGCCGCAAAGACGAGAGAGTGCTGCACGCGATCGACCATGTTGTTCACGATCAAACCCCCGCGAAACTGCGGCAGTTTATCACCTTTCTGCAAGCGGAAAGGCAGAACTCCTACATTCTTGCACCCTTTTTGCACCAGATACTTCGTAATCTCCGGGGCATGGCTGATAAGTGCTTCGTCGATCCGGTCCGCCCGCGAAACGCTGGGGACTCCCATGCAGATCGCCAATCCGGCGACCAGCACCAAACTGAAGCGCGCGACCGACGATTGCGAGCTTCGTTTCACTCCATCTGATTTCCAATCCATCATCTTCTCCTTGGTAATAGGGGGATTACGCCCCAGGGATAAACTCGACACCAAATACATCATCACGATTTCTGGGCAGCAGACATTTGACGCGCACCGGTCCGACTTCAAACCTCCGCTCTGTTGTCATTAACCGCAGAAGCAGCCTACATCGGACAAAAAGTTTCCAAATTTCATAAGTTGTTGATTAACTAGAGATTACAAGCAATCGGCATTTTTTTCGCGGTTGGTGGAATGAAGGCCGCGGGCGTTTGTACTGCGTCATCCCCCAAGACCGGCCGCGACAGCTCGACAATTTTCGGCACGCGTTTGCTGACGTAGGAAAATAAATCATCCACCGTGAGTATCCCATCCCGATCTGTATCCGCGACGGCAAAGCGATCTCCCAGGGCCTCAATCAAAGCACCCGTGAAGGCACCATGGGCAAGGAACGGAATGTCATGCGACTCTTCGTTCGCGCCACAGCCGGCAAGGATGATCGGCCCCACGCCATCGGGTGTCACTTCGCGAATCGTACTCGTGCTGCCCGAGTGACAGCAATCGAGCAAGACAAGCTTCCTGCAAGGTATCTGTGCGAGGAGCCTGCTCAAATCCGCAAGGTGCAATCCCGTCGTGTAAGGACGACTCGTATCGAAATTGGGGCAAACAAAACAGAAGGTTTCCGGCTTGTATGCCTTCGGTCCGACCGGCTTCGCATAGCCGTGACCTGCGAGGAACAGTACGAACAGGTCATCGGGAGCTACGTTCTTGCTCACCTGCTGCAAAGCACTCACCAGCGTCTCATTGCAAACCTCCTTATTCAAGAGTTTTTTGGCGGACATCGCGCTATAAAGTTGCGTTTCCCCTTGCCTTTGCCAGAACTCACAAACCTTATTGGCATCGGAAACCGGAAATAATAAATTGGGCACCCCCTCTTTTGCGCCTCTCGCGTTGACGATCACGGCACTGCTGTAGTCTTGGACGCCCACGAACAGGCCACGGATTCGCGGACGCTTTGAAGGAGATGGCCCCAAGAGTGTTAACTGCTCGGAATCCCCGCGGACACCGGCCGAATTCCGTACCTGGGCCATGACAACATTCTTTCCTGGCCGCAGTTGATATCGCGGCACTTTGACGGTTTCCTTCCCCTGCTTATCGATCGGAAACCAAGGCTTGACCTGGTACTCGTTATTAAGCCACAGTGCCACGTGGGTTGGCTGGTCTGGTTTTGTCTCGGCGCGAGGCGACAGGCGAATATCGACATCGATCTCTTTCTGCTCCGGTCGGAACGGGCGAACCGCAATGTCAATCTTGGGGGGCAAGAGTTCCGGGATCGAGACACGCTCGGAAACAAAATTTGCCTCGCGGAACATCTCCACCACCTTGTCGGGACGGTGAAACAGACGCCGGAATCGCTCGGCCTCGTGAAACTCAGGGGTCTGCCGGACGCTTTCGTTGATTTCCCAGCCGATGTAGAAATCGCCGTTCGTCGACGTGTCGTAGAAGTAGTCTCGCCAGCGCCAAAGAACCCACTCATTATCCTGTGTGGCGAAAAACTTCCACTGGGGCCGCTGGCGAACCGTGGTCAGCATGTCAATCGGCTCGCGCTGGCCGGGCCTGGCGACCTTGAAGAACAACTCCTTGCCCGGCTCCGGATGGCGCAGGCGGTCAATCCATGCGGCGGCACCGCCGGCGACAGGCTTGGCCGCAAAGGCCAAAAAGGTAATCGCATCTCCCGGACTCAAACCGGACTCCCATGCCGGGCTCCCGGAGGCAACCTCCCCAACGCGAAGCTCTTCGCCGCGAATTTTAAAGGAAGCTCCCAACTCAGCCTGATAGGGCCAATCCTCCAGGCTGAAGCAAGCGATGGTCTGATCCCTCGAACTGGAGACTAGGTATTTCTGATCTTCGGACAGGCCGATCGATGTCACATCGTCCGCATGGCCCACGAAGATTCGCACACGCTGCGGACCCGACGGCCGGAGTTCAAAAAGGCTGATGCCCCAACGATGCCCCACGGCCAATCTCACCGGCTTGTCACCCACGGGACGAATCCATGCGTAGCATCGCGGCAGGACATCGACGAAGCGGTCGAAATGCAGATCGAAGCTTTGATTCTTTCCGTTGAGAACATGCCACAAATACTGGTTTGTCCGGTCAGGCTGAACCCTCCACCCATCGACGGTTTCCAGCGGCAGAACCGGTTGGAATCGTTCGGGCATGGCGGCCCAACGACGCTGTACGAGGTCGAATACCCGCCATGCCCCCGTCCCCCAGTCGTTGAATCCGCGGGGATCGGCACTGCGCTGCCAACGAAAGCCGAGAGAGCGCCGATCAGACGAGAACGCGGTCTGCCAGATGCATCGTCCTGGGCCGCGGATTTCACTCTCGGCCAAGCCGGTTTCAGTGTTCCATAGCGTGACTTCAAAATCATTCCCACCGGCAACGGCCATGTGTTTGCCATCGGGATGCATCGCTACCGCATCGGCCAGATAGCTGCACGGCGGCCGGAATGCACGAAACTTCCGCTCTTTCAAGTCGTACAATCGTACCGTGGATTGTATTGGCTTGAACAGCCGCGATTGCTCGGTCACAGTGTCCGCAACGATCGCCAAGGTTAGGCCACCTCGGTCGACCGACAAGCGGCTTGCCGCAGTGCCTTCCTCCATTGGGATTCCACGTATTTTCGCCCCTTGGACGCTGCAAAGCTCGACAACGCTTCGCAGACCTTGACTGTCTCGGGCAGCGACAGCAAACCATTTGCCGTCCGGCCCGAGTACGGCGCATTCGACCTCCTGAACATCCAGGCGAAACGAAGCGACTTGTGGTTGGTTGCGCGGCGACAAAGTCCAACGTCGAACCGTGCCATCCCGAGCCACGGCCATCACCTGCTGGTCATCCAGAAATGCTGCCAGGCGGATGTGGTTATCGGCGATCCCGGTCGGCAGCGTCATTTGGATAATCTCGTTCTCTTTGCCTTCGAGATTCCAGACCCAAACGGCACCCGCGGCGTTGCCAAAGACGAGTTGCTTCCCAGAAGGAGAGAAACCGATCGAGGTCACGATCGCACTACTGTCGGGCTTCGTCAGGGCATGCACGACTTGCCCGGTTTGACGATCGAGGACAATCACGGCTCCAGTAATCAGCCCGCAACCGCCAATGGCAACGCACTTTGCATCGGCATCGGGTGAAAGAGCCATCGTTCTGATGGCACCGCGTTGTTCACGCCAGGTGGCCCAGCGTAAGGTGACCGTCTTGTCGGGCATGAGTCGCGCGCCTTCCAACGGCCAAGCTCTCACCACCTTGTCGGCCCCCGCCGCCATCAAACATTTACCGTCGGGGGTAAAAGAAAGCGCATTGCAAGGAGCAGTCGTCGTCTTGGTTTCGATAACCAAGCCGGGTGTTTTTAACGCCCCGCGACGATTCTCTTGTGCGGAGGCATATTGCCCGCCGACCACCACTAGGAGTAGCATCACAAGAATCAACTCGACGTGAATTACTCGCATCGGAAATCTTAGCATCGGAAATCTTCGCTGTTTCAAAATCAATGCTGAAGCAAAACAATACGACTCTACTGGAGGCTTAAAAAGTGCCCAAAGTACTCAAAGTGCCATTGAACTGTGTCAAGGAACAACGATTCTATACTGCTCGCGGTTGAGACTGACACTAACCCGAAGCGCGAGCGAGGTTGCTAAGTCGTTGCCTCGCTTGCGCTTCGGGTTGGTATGGATTGGGACAATCTCAACCGCGGACAGTATAACAGTAATTGCCTTTTCGCGATACAGCCACCCCCCTAATTAACCGCCCTTATCGGCATGGTTTTCTTTTGGGTTCCAGGCTTTGGCTCCACGGAGCGTTTATCAGGGATTCATCTTGCCCGAGTCATTTCTCATGCGCAGTACCACCGTAGCGGCATGGTAAGGCGTTTCCAACGAATCAACGCTGAGTGTAGCACCTTTGACCTCTTCGGAGCCGGCAATCACCCCCCGACCGCCCTGAAAAGCCATCGTGCCGGTGATTTGACGATTCAACTCCACCCACGTTTTTGGTTGGTGAAAGCCAACCTGTTCAGGTGGAACGCGACGTAGGCTCCCATTCGCGCCAAGTGAATAGCAGTCTTTTGCCCGTTTTGAAGGGCCAGCCCACCTACTCTCGGCGGCGGCAGCCGCGCGCTCGGAGGTGAACAAATGCATTTGAATGACCCCTACGGCATCGGCGAAATCATTCGTGGAGCCGCGCAGGTCATTGCTGGAAATGCCTTCAAACGGTGCGAATACCTTGCGGTTTCTTTCATAGACACCCTTAATCCGGTACTCCTTTCCAGGCTCAAGAATCCAGCGCGACCACTGGTGTGACTCAAGCCCATACTCATGGTACAGGGTGTTGTAACCATTGATTAAAAGTACGACACCGACCTTCCGGTCTGTCGTGTTACGGAGATCAAAGACGACTTTTTGGCTTGGTGCGGGTGCGCGGGCTGCCCAATTGTTCGGATTGGCCGAATCCTGCATAAGATCTTGCGACTGATTGTCGTAGCACACTGTGAGTTGGACGAGTGAATCCGTCTTTTTGGCAACGATCGGCTGGTTTGTCTTTGCTATTTCAAATTCGGTCCCGCTTCGCCCGGTCCCGGGGGGACTGGGCAATCCTCGAGTGAACTTCGCTCCCCGGCGGTCGGGAGAGAAGCCTTGTCCCATATCGGCGAGAAGATCCCGATCCACGGGGACTTCAAAGGACAACAAATGGATGTATTTTTCAGGGTGCATTTTGTCGAAGCAGTCGATTTTCACCGTAGCTTTTGTCAAATCTCGGTTTGCGGCAAGCTCGCCCGTCAAAAAAACGTCGGCCACGACGAACTTTGGGCCATCTTTGACAGCCAGTTCGTAGGATAAATCAAAGAGCCGTTTGCGATCGCTGGGAGTACGATAACTAGCGGTCACAAGCTTGGTTTGGGCCGTTTTTCTGGCTTGGGAAATCACCTGAATCGGTTTCTCCGGATTTCTCACCAGAGCCAGGGCGTTTTCGAGCCGTTCCGTCATATTGTTGTTGATTGAGGAGCCATGAAACGTCGGTGGGTGCTCCTCCAGTCGCAAACGAAAGGGCAACACTCCCACCTTTCGATACCCTTTTTCCTGTAGATACTTCACCACACCAGGTACTTGCATCAAAAGCCCACGGTCGAGCGAGGCCGCATGGGAAGTAGGAGAGAACGAAAATAGAGTAAGGAGGACGACAATCCCCACGAATAAGCAGTTTTTTGTTCGCGTGAGTTTCATTTACCATTTCTCCCTGGAGATCTATTCTTGGTTTCCGTCAGAATTGAGGCATCCTCATCTTATAACCGGATTGAGGAAAAGAAACGGACACGAGATTCGAAAAAAATCGTGGCACGCCCCTTCGGTGGGGGTTCACTGATCATGCTTTCTTATTATAATAGGACAGGTCAATATTACTCCCACCCCCTCGCGTGGGCCAGATTAACCCAGCCGTCATTTCGTTTCGGAAGCATGACAATGAAAGAACTACCATTCCGAGCGTTATTGGACAAGGTGCGCGGTGAAAATCAGGAGGCCGCTTCGGAGCTTATGCGACGCTATGCTCCACAGATCCAACGAATTGCCCGCATGCGCCTTGGGAGGAATCGGCTACAGCGTGTCCTCGATTCGGAGGATATATGTCAGTCCGTGATGGCGAATTTCTTTCATCGCGTCATCTCTGGCCAATTTGAATTGGATACCCCGGAGCAATTGTTACGGCTGCTGGCGACGATGGCTCGACATCACGTTATCAAGAAAGCGGAATTCCATCAGGCCCAGTGCCGTGACATTCGCCGCATCATCAGTTCCGACGAGGCTGAAGAAACCGCAGTCGATCCCAACGGCACCCCGAGTCTCATGGTTGCCAACCAGGAAATCATGTCGAAGTTGCGAATCAATTTTACGGACCAAGAGCAACAACTGCTTGATGCCCGCATTGCGGGGCGATCGTGGAACGAAATCGCCGAGGAAGAAGGTTCTCCCGTCGATCGGCTTCGCAAGCGGCTCACCCGCGCTCTGGCGCGTGCCGTCCAAACCTTTGGAACTGATGAGACGAACGAATAGGACTAGCCCGGAATACAGGGTATGTTCCCGGACCGCAAGCAATCAGAGCGAGTTGGAGCGTAATTTTGCAGGATCGAGAGGGGGGGGGAATTGCTATGAGCGGCGAAAATCGACCATCCTTGGGTCTTCTGGTCCAAAATTTATGCACTCAGCAGGAGCTGAGTTGGCAAGAAGGCGAAAACACGCCCGTCGAGCGATTTCTCGAAATACACTCGGAGCTTGCCCAGAGTGATGAGGCTCTCCTCGACCTAATTTACAACGAGATCGTTTTGCGTGAGGAACATGGGGAGGATGTCTCGCCGGACGAGTACTATCGTCGCTTTCCCTCGCTCGCTCAGTCGTTACACAATCTCTGGGAGATCCACGAAGCAATCGACGACGAATCGCGATTCTTCAATGGTGACCATCCGCCCACCCAAACCTTGGATCTTCCTCGCAAAGATCAGCGGAATGGAAAACCTGGAGACCGGAGCGAGGCACAAGCACTTCACGTTGCCAAGACGGATGTTCTTCTGCAAGCCCCTGGGGAGACTCCCACACAAGCGGGACCATCGTCTCCCGAGAATCTCTTGGGTTGTCGCCTTGGAGATTACGAATTACTCGACATTCTCGGCCGTGGGGGCATGGGAGTTGTCTATCGGGCCAGGCAAATCAGCCTCGACCGGATCGTGGCCTTGAAAATGATTCGCTCGGGCGAATGGGCCTCGCCCCAGGAAGTTCAGCGATTCTTTGACGAGGCCCGCGCGGTCGCAAAACTGTGCCATCCGCACATTGTCGCCATTCACGAGGTTGGCACCGTGGGCAGCCAAAATTATTTTTCCATGGACTGCATCGAGGGTCCCACGCTCGCTGTCTTGGTTCGCGATCGGCCGCTTCCCGCGAAACGGGCTGCGGCCTATTTGCTGCAAATTGCCAGAGCCATCGACTATGCCCATCAGCAAGGCATTTTGCATCGAGATCTGAAGCCGTCGAATTTCCTTCTGGATAGTGCCGATCAAGTGCATGTGACCGACTTCGGTCTTGCCAAGCGAGTCGATGCCCAAATGTCGATCGAAGAGGCAGCGATTGTCGGTACTCCCAGCTACATGTCCCCCGAACAAATCGATTCCTCCTTCGGCAAAGTCGGTCCAGCCAGCGATGTTTATTCTCTAGGGGCAGTCCTGTATGAACTCATCGTGGGGCACCCTCCTTTTCTCGCTGCCACTCCGATGGAGACCATGATGCAGGTCGTGCGAGGCGAACATTTGTCGCCCCGGCTGGTCAACGAATCACTGCATCGCGACATCGATACGATCTGTGGCAAGTGTCTCGATAAAGAACCGCGACGGCGTTATGCCTCGGCAGGCGAATTGGCAGACGACTTGCAGCGATTTCTTGACGGCGATCCGATTCTTGCCAGGCCCATCTCGAACATCGCGAAACTCTGGAGGGCTTGCAAGAAGAAGCCGGGGCTTAGCACCGCCATCACTTTGGTCGTAATTTTGCTGTTCGTGATTGCCATCGCCAATTCGTGGAATGCTGCGAAACAGAAATCCTTGCTTGTCATTGCTGAGCAGCATCGCGCGCTCGCGGAACGACAATTGCGAATTTCGACCGCGCAACGATTGGCCGTCGAGGCGCAGGCCGCGCTTTTGGAAAGCCCTCCTCGCGCCCTCCTTCTGGCTTCCGAGTCGCTGCACGTGAGCGTGCGAAGCCAAGAACCCCATGTGCCCTTGGCCGAACAGGTGCTGCGAGACCTTTTATTCCAAGTGGGAGGACCGCCTCTATCGGGTTTTCGTGGAAGGGCACAGATCATTAAGTTCAGTCCTGATAGCCGATGGATCGTTGCGACCGGTGATACGGATAACGATGTGCGACTTTGGGACGGTGATTCCGACCCCACGCGGACAGTTCCTCAGTTGCTCCGCCGACACAAGCAACAGATCTCCGCGGTCCGCTTCAGCCCCAACGGTGCCTGGCTGGTTACTGCGGATTGGGGCGGCGTGACCTGCCTCTGGAATTTGTCGCAGCCGACGAGACCGCCGATCGTCCTCCCCGAATGTCCGACGGCCATTTACACGCTCGCCATCAGCCCCGATAGTCGTTGGCTGGTGACAGCCGGCAACGATCGCTTCGTGCGCCTCTGGAGTCTCGACAGAACCTGCGCCTCTCGCTCCGACCGCGTACTAGCCGGTCACAACGAGCGCATCACGAGCGTGGCGATCCGCGGCGACAGTCGCTGGTTGGCCACCACGAGTGCCGATGGCACCGTTTGCCTTTGGGATCTCAGCGCCAGCGATCCGAGTAGCCCTCCTCGCGTCTTGAAAAGGCTCGATCCTGGGTCGCTTGATGCCCACTTCAGTCCCGATGGCCGGTGGCTGATGGCTACCAGCCGTCCGGATGTCGCTTCACCCGATTCAGATTCCGCCTTGCACCTTTGGGATCTAAGCCCGCTGCCCGCGGAGCCCAAGGATATTGTTTTGTCTAGTCGCGAGAGCCCGATCTGCCTGGCGGATATCAGTTCGGATGGTCGCTGGCTTGTGACCGTCGGATTGGAAGGCGTCGTGCGACTGTGGGATCTTCGCGCCAAGGACATTGCCTCGACTTCCGTCCGCCTGGCAAAGCAAGACTCGGGAGTCGTCTTGGCGACGATCAGTCCTGATAGCCAATGGCTGATGTTATTAGGGGACTACGCGCAAAGCGGATCGGGTATTTCGCGGGTGCGACTCTGGAAATTGGCGAAGGATGGCTCGGAGTGGTGGTCTGTCCCGTTGGCTGCCCATACCCAAACTGTCTGGCAGGCCGCGTTCGATCCCAAGAATCGCTGGCTGATCACCACCAGTGCCGACCACACGGCCGCGCTCTGGGACTTGTGTTCTGCGGAGCCTAGCGACAACGCTGTCCGCTTGCTAGGCCACGAGGGATCCGTCGATCAACTGGTGGTGAGCCCCAACGGCCGCTGGTGCGTGACCGGAAGTACCGACGACACGCTCCGTCTGTGGGATCTGTATTCGCCGAAATCGGGCAGCGACGCAATGACCCTTCGCGCCGGCAGCAGTCCCGTTCGCTCCATCACCCTAAGCTCCTGCGGACGCTGGCTATTGGCATGTGATTCCCATGCCGGTTACCTTTGGGATCTAAAGACGAAAGTGCGACCTCAACTGGCAAGAACGCTCAATGATCAGCGTGTGCCGATCAACACGGCCCTGTTCAGCCGCGACGGCCTACAACTCGTCACCGCCTCGGAGAATGGCAAAGTGACGCTATTGAACTTGGCGGATCCCATCGCTGTCCAACGGTCACTCGTAAACGGCGACTCGCCCCCGGTCAACGACATCAGTATCAGCCGTGATCGCCGTTGGCTGGCAACTGCCGGCGAAGATCATCTAGTCCGCCTTGTGGGCATGGACGAGGGGAGTACCGCGGTCCGGGTGCTAAGCGGTAATCAGGACTCGGTGCTCACCGTCGATTTTAATTACGAAGGAACCTGCTTGGCCAGCGGTGGACAAGATCGGACCGTCCGCCTATGGAAAACTATGGGCGATGCGATGCAAAAACCCGTGGTTGTCGACACGCATGCTGCCGGTGTCTTCCTTGTTCGATTCAGTGCCGACAATCGCTGGCTAATCAGCGGCAGCCTGGACGGCTCTGTGCATCTTACCGACCTGACCAAAATCGGTCCTCCCGCGTCTCCTATAGTTCTCAACGAAAAAGAATCACACCTTGAGTCCATCTGCGTGGCCGTCGACGGACGCTGGCTCGCGGCTACCGACGACGAAGGCACGGTCTGTCTTTGGGATCTCACGGCGACGGATCCCCGCAAGTCCGTACGGAAGCTTTATGGTCAACCTACTGCGCATGCGACGCTTGGCATCAGTACCGATTCTCACTGGATCGCCGTGGGGAGCGAGAAAGGAGAGGTTCATCTCTGGAATCTCAACGATCCCGCTCCTAAATCGATCGTCCTGCGAGGTTATGGGGCGGCAATCTCCATGATTGCCTTCAGTGCCGACAGTCGCCAAGTCATCGCCGCGAGCCAGGATGGCTCGGTGCGACTTTGGAACCTGTATTTGGAGGAACTGCTCGATCAGGCGGCCCATCTCGGTTCGCGCAATTTCTCCATAAGCGAGTGGCGCAAGACCTTCTCGGATCGTTCCTACCAGAAAACCTTCGACAGTCTTCCTGAACCTTCAACGAACGTCGAGCTATCGCCCGTAAATCCCTAAGCCCCATTTCTTTACAAGCTCTCCCCGATACGAAGAAAGACGAGTGGTTATCCGCTTGATGCAAGTTGATAACCATTCGTGTCACAATCCATTGCTATTTAAGTAAAGCTTACCAACAAACGGCAGTACCCACGTTTCCAGAGTGGAGGACATGTAGGTCGCTAAGCTGAACATCGTAACCGCCGAAGAGCCTGAGCGTGTGGAAATTCCAATTCAAGCCGGTTCCGAAGACCGCATAGTTCCGGCCAAGATCGACGCCGTGGATCGTGAATTTCGAGCTCGACTCGAAATTCGCCAGGCCGGGGTTGCTGAACTGCGCGGTGGGCGGCGAGTAGGTGTCTTCCAGGAATTCGTGCATCCATTCGCCGTGTAGGTCGAACGTGATGATTCCTCGTTCCCGCGGGAAGATGTCCCAACCCAAGCGGCCGCCGAGTGCCGAGCGAAGCGAATTGGCGTTGAAGGCATCGACGCCCAAGTCGAGGACGCCGGCACCGCTTTCCGCAAAGCTGTCTTGATGCAAGCCGATGTACTGGATTCCGACGAACGGTTGCAGCCGGGCGCGGCCTAGCTCAATGTCCAGCCCGCGCTCGGCATAGACCATGGCTTCGTAACCATCGAAACTCCCTTTGGCACTGCGGCCGGCGAACGTGATGTCTCGTTTCACGTCGTAGTGGTTGTCGCCGAGGCCGCCGTAAGCCAAGGAATAGCCGTAGTCGTCTTCGCCCTTGTAATACAAGCCGCCGAACGAGTTTTGGCTGTTGGCGTGTTCGGCAAGGCCGTTCCCCCAGAGCGAAGCTTCGCCGTACGAGAAGAAGCCGCCCAGGCGGTGGTGGCAGTCGATGAGCCGATCCATGCCGATAATGGTTCCGCCGAAGCCATAGCCGAAGCCCTGGGCATTGCCGTCGGAACCGACACTGCCACCTGCACCGTAACCTTGTGCCCAAGCGTCCCACTTCTTGTCTTGCATCAGATCGCAACAATGGAACGGCTGGCGAAGTTGGTTTCCCAGCGTATCACCAACGACCGTCGTGTTTTGGATACCGATGGTTGCGATCGAACCGTAAACCGCCCCGGACATCTCATCCAAGGCATGAATTGCGGCGGGCGATACGACGTCCGGTTGTGTGTTCAAGTGGTCCAGTGCCTGAAGCACAGGGAACAGATCGCCGCTCGGGTTGGGCGTATTGCCGATATCATCGAGGTACGTTCCGACGGCGCGCTGATTGAACGTCTGTCCTTGCGGACCGTAAATATAGTCCCGCTGCAGGGCGAACCAGTAGTTGTTGGCGTCGTGGCCGACCACCGGTTTGAACAGCGCGATGCCTGGGCCGTTCTCCACGGCGATCATGTCCTGCGTGACCGTCAGTCCGTCGTTCGCATGCAAAAACGTGTACCGCGTTCCGCCGCGATAAAAACCGTTGTCCAAGTTCTTGACTTCCACCACGCCGCCGTCGACAGTCGCAGTGCCATTGCCGGCTCCGGCGAATGTTTCGGAAACGGTCACAAGGTCGTTGTTCGTTCCGGCGACCGGCGCGTACTTAGGGTGATTCGAATTGACGTCCAACGCGATCGTTCCGCCGGCGTTTGCAAGCGTCCCTTCCACGCCCGTTGTCCCGATCCCGGCGCCTCCCGCCTCGATGCGACCGCGGTTAGTCAGGCCCCAGTTCGCGTGAATCAATGCGTCATTCCGCAACACGCCATCAGGGTTATTGTCGAGCGTTCCGCTCGTTTCAATGCGACTCAGATTCTGAATGGTGCCAGAATTGGTGATGTTCGCAGCAGTGACGCGTCTTCCGTCACTGGCACCGCTGAGAGTCGCACCCGAATCAAGATTCAAGGCACTTGAAAAACTGGTTTGGCCTGCGCCCACCAGTGCTAAGGTACCGTTGTTCTTAAGCATTCCTAGTCGGAGCTCATGTTGTCCACTGAGGATGGTTGTTCCACCATCGGTCTCCAAATCGGTATTTCCGTCTCCATGAATACTTCCGGAGTAGTTCATTATGAAAGTGCCGTCGGCGGTGTTCGTGGATCGACCGTTTGCGTCCGCCGCTTTTCCAAATGTAAGCAAACCGGAAGTCGTAGTAATATCTCCCGTAACTTGCGAGCCGGCCATGAAGTTGATCTCGCTGGACCCAGAGCTGACATAGATCGCGTTGTTTCCAGGGGCATTGATGGTGCCGGTATTGTCGAGCTTGCTCGAAATCGAATTGAACCACACGCCTCGACCGTTCGTTCCAGTCGCTTCGATAGTTCCACGATTAACAAGACTGGTTTCACCGCCATTGGTCGTGAAGACGCCGACACCCTGATCCCCATTGGCACGGACAGTTCGGCCTTGTGCAACGGTTACCGTGTTCCCATCACCTTCGATGCGAATGCCGGTTCCGGCATAACCGTTGGCCGTAAGGTCTGCGCTTTGAATAATCGTATTTCCGCCAGCAACGACGTGGAGTCCTACGCCATACGTAGCCGTGCTGTTGAAACCGTCGCTATTCGTGATTATTCCCGCATGGGTTTGATAGATCGAATGTCCGAAAAGATCGCGGATATTGATAGCGTTGGGCAAGGCACCGGCGTCATTGAAAATTGCCAACTCGGCCTCGGAGTAGAAGGGACGACCATCCGTTTGCTGGGCCCAATACTCTAAAGCGACTCTTTCGTTGACATGGACCAAAGCAGACCCGGCCCTTAATGTAGCAGAGTAAATAGGGACACCGACTTCTTGATTTCCGACAACTCCATCGACCCAATCATCACCGAACACCCGCATTGCAGTTGTTCCCCGAAAAGTCACCGAATTTCCACTTGCATTGAAATAGTCCGGGTTCCCAGGGTTTGTGAACTGTTGATTTGCCGCGGCGATTTTTGTTCCGTCGTTCAGCAAGCCGGTGTAAGTGTTTATCGTGTTGGAAAATCCTGTTAGTGTTCCTCCAGTTGCCTGTACTATTGCCTGTACTGAGGCCGTGAACCCCATTGGGTGTCCCATCTCATGGATCAGCACATCCTCCCAGTTATAGAGGGCACCGCCAGTAAGCGTTTTGACTTGGGTATTCCGATCTGTTGTATACTGGCCGAGATAAGCCACGTTATACGTGACTGCAGTACCGCTGGATGAGGCAATGGTAGTCGGATCTGCGAAGGTGCCCGCGCTAACTTGATAATTGAATGTGGCTCCGGTCGGCGACAACTGTGCCCAGTACTTTGACGCTCACCTAAATTGACCGGTTTTTACTCAGCTAAACAGGGCTACTACTTGGAAAGAAGAAGAGACATTTTTTTCCAAGTA